>JABDAU010000082.1 GCA_013289045.1 Bacteroidota bacterium
TTCGCAGTAAACTTTGTTTACTGCAAACCTGGTTACAAATCCGGAGCCCGAAGCAGGTACATTCCAATCACGCGCTATCTGTATGGCATATTCCTCGTTCATTACCGGGTAAAAAATGGGATAAAATACTGGAATGGAACTTTACCGAGCCTAAAATAAAATGGTTCCAGGGCGCTAAGCTTAATATTACCGAGAACTGCCTCGACCGTCACCTCGAAACGCTGGGCAACAAGCCGGCGATCATATGGGAGCCAAATGATCCGAATGAAGATCACCGCGTACTTACCTATAAACAGCTGCACGAAAAAGTTTGCCAGTTTGCCAATGTACTCAAGAACAATGGCGCCAAAAAAGGCGACCGTATATGTATATATATGCCGATGGTGCCCGAACTAGCCATTGCAGTTTTGGCCTGCGCGAGGATAGGCGCAATACATTCAGTAGTATTCGGCGGTTTTTCGGCGCAATCCATTGCCGACAGGATACTTGATGCTGAGTGTAATATCGTGATCACCTGCGATGGCGGCGTTCGTGGTAATAAGGAAGTGCCGTTGAAAAATGTGATTGACGATGCGTTGGTACGTTGCCCTTCGGTAAAAAGGGTGATCGTGCTTACGCGTACCCGTACGCCTGTTTCCATGATAAAGGGCCGCGATGTGTGGTGGGAAGACGAGATCAAAAAAGTGGAAACCCAGGGCACCAATGAATGCGAAGCCGAAGTAATGGACGCCGAGGATATGCTGTTCATTCTGTATACCTCCGGCTCTACCGGCAAGCCAAAAGGCGTGGTACATACCTGCGGCGGCTATATGGTTTATACCGGTTATACATTTGCTAATGTGTTCCAATACGAGCCGGGCGAAGTTTATTTCTGTACTGCAGATATCGGCTGGATAACCGGTCACTCATATATTGTATATGGTCCGCTTTCGCAGGGTGCAACTACGCTGATGTTCGAAGGCATCCCAACCTGGCCTGATTGTGGCCGTTTCTGGGATATTGTAGATAAATACAAGGTTAATATTTTATACACCGCACCAACAGCCATCCGCTCGTTAATGAGCTTTGGCTTAGATAAAGTTGAGAACCACGACCTCAGCTCACTCAAAAAATTAGGTTCGGTAGGCGAGCCGATCAACGAGGAAGCATGGCACTGGTTTGATGAGCATATCGGCAAAAAACGCTGCCCGATAGTGGATACCTGGTGGCAAACCGAAACCGGCGGTATTATGATCTCGCCGCTGGCAGGCATTACCAAAACTAAACCAAGCTATGCTACATTGCCACTACCGGGCGTTCAGCCTGTTTTGGTGGATGAGAACGGTAAAGTGATAGAAGGCAACGATGTAAGCGGTAACCTTTGCATCAAGTTCCCATGGCCGGGCATGCTTCGTACCACGTATGGCGACCATGAACGCTGTCGCCAGACATATTTCGCCACTTATAAAGACATGTACTTTACCGGCGACGGCTGTTTGCGCGATGAGAATGGCTATTACCGCATTACAGGTCGCGTGGATGATGTGTTAAACGTATCCGGTCACCGTATCGGCACTGCCGAAGTGGAGAACGCCATCAACATGCACAGCAGCGTGGTGGAATCCGCCGTGGTGGGTTACCCGCATGATATTAAAGGCCAGGGCGTATACGCGTTTGTGGTAAGCCCGGGCAACCATGGTAAGGAAGATGAGGAAATTGCCCGTAAGGATATCATTATGACGGTTTCCCGAATTATCGGCCCAATTGCCAAGCCGGATAAGATCCAGTTTGTAAGCGGCTTGCCAAAGACACGTTCGGGCAAGATCATGCGCCGTATTTTGCGTAAGATAGCCGAAGGCGATACTTCAAACCTGGGTGATACAAGTACTTTGCTTGATCCGGGTGTGGTGGATGAAATAAAGGCGGGGGCGTTGTAGCTGGAAATGGAAACCATAACCCTATATCGACCGGTAGGGCCGAAAGAATTAAAGTTGATTGAAGACTCTGGTTGGAAGCGTTTCCCGCCAAGGTTAGCTCAGCAGCCTATTTTTTACCCGGTAATGAACGAGGAATATGCCATACAGATAGCGCGTGATTGGAATGTACCTGCTTCGGGCTCCGGATTTGTAACCAGGTTTGCAGTAAACAAAGTTTACTGCGAAAAATTTAAAGAGCAAAATGTTGGCGGGCCAATACATAATGAATTATGGGTGCCTGCAGAGGAGCTGGATGAATTTAATGATAATATTATAGGCGGGATAGAAGTTACGAGATCATTTTACCCGGAAGCTTGAAGTTTGGAAAATAGATATATAAATAAGTCAACCCATTATAACCGAATAGTCATCATTTAACATATTGTTAATGTATTTTACCATAAGTAAATGATTGTCAAATAAAAAGCCTATCTTGCGCACTTATTAAAATAAATAAAATGCAAAAAGAAGGAACAGTGAAATTTTTCAACGACCAAAAAGGTTTTGGATTCATTTCACAAAATGACAACAGGAACGAAATATTTGTTCATGTTACAGGGCTTATCGACGAGATCCGTGAAAACGACCAGGTTGCGTACGATGTAGCTGAAGGCAAGAAAGGCCTGAATGCGATCAATGTTAAAGTAATCTAATCAAGATCAAATAAATTTCATAAAGCATCCGCCTTTGTTGACGGGTGCTTTTTTGTTTAATTCAGTTCGGGTTTCGTAAAACAAATAACAAAATCCTTCGTTTAAACTACAAATCCTTCGGGATCTCAAAGCACCTGCTGTTTCTGGCTTAGCATTCCACAAACATTTATCGGTTCGATGACATACGCAGCATAATCAGTGGCGTACATCCTGCTGTCAAATCCAGGCCAACAGTGAACCATCACCTTCTCTGTTTACTACACTGCCCACAGTCATGGAAAAGCCTTGCCTGTATTTAATTATTAAAGCCGTTACATGTTAATCATTATCATATTTTTTATCGCCCACTGGTTCCTGTCGTTATTTTTTCAAACCTTTTTTCAGCATCGCTACGCTTCACATCGTATGTTCACCACCAGCAAAGCCTGGGAACGCGTGTTTTACCTGCTGGCTTACTTTTTCGAAGGCGCTTCATTTTTAAATCCACGTGCCTATGCGCTGATGCATCGCGCGCATCATGCCTATAGCGATACCGAGCACGATCCGCATTCGCCGCACTTTTTCGTAGATATTTATCAAATGATGAAAGCTACGATCATCACATTCGGCGATTACGTAAAACGCACCAAAGACCCCGAAGCGCAATTCCCCGGGCATTACCCCGAATGGCCGTTGATCGACCGTATGGGTTCATCCCTCTTATCCAGGATATTATTTGGCGCAGCTTACACTACGTTCTATATCTTTTTTGCCGCGCATTGGTGGCTCTTCCTGTTATTGCCTATTCACTTTATGATGGGGCCAATACATGGGGCAATCGTCAATTGGTGCGGTCATAAATATGGTTATACCAATTTTGATAACAAGGATAAGTCCAGGAATACCACCCCTTTTGATTTCCTGATGCTGGGCGAACTGTTCCAAAATAATCATCATAAACATCCGAACAGCGCCAATTTTGGCAATAAATGGTTCGAAATAGATCCGGTTTACCCGGTAATGAGAGTGATGCACTGGCTGCGCATCATCAAACTGAGGAAAGCTTATTAATCTTATAAATTAAACTATAATCACCATATCATGAGTAAAGACAAAGGCAGTAAAAACATCAAAAAAGAGCCGGCTACCGGTGGCAATAAATCCGTATCCGATTACCAGGCCGGCAAAAAGACCGTCTCGAAAGACGATATTACCATAGGCAAAAAGAAATAAACTAAAGAGTTTATAACTGTATGTTTTATAGAAAACCAATTCAGTAACGGCATGTTGTTATCATACATCTAAAATGAAAATAGCATGAGCGCATTACAATTAAAAGGTACCTGGAACGAGGTGAAGGGTAAAGTAAAACAAGCATATGGCGACCTAACCGACGACGACCTGGTTCGTGAAGAAGGCAAGGACGACGAACTGTTAGGCAAGCTTCAGCAGAAAACCGGCAAAGGCCGTGATGAGCTGGTGAAGTGGCTGAATGATTTATAAAATATTAGGGAGCGAAATGCTCCCTTTTTTATTTGAAGAGTTTTTTGAGATCAAAAATTAATCCTGTTAATAGAACAGACTGCAGGCTTCCTGGTTTTTGAGCTGTTTGATGGGGGCGGTAAGCATCCTCGGTTAAAACATATAATTCTGCAGTTTCTGCTAAAGGATCAATTATGATATATTCCTTTATGCCAAATTTTGCATAGATATCCTTCTTATGACGCAGATCATAATATGCATTTGATGGCGACAGAATTTCAATCACCATATCGGGGGCTCCAACTATTCTGTCTGTAAGTATCTCTTTCTTTCTTGCTTCAGAAATAAATACGATATCAGGTCGGAAAACATTCCCGTCGTCAAATTTTACATCAACATCGGTACCCAGATAATCTCCTGAGTTCTTATTTTCTAAGAATGCTAAAATAATATAACAAAGCCTGGCAGCAATAGCCTGGTGAAAAGGATTAGGTGATGGGGACATGATAAGGTCATAGTTTATTAACTGAAAAGGTGCGCCTTCTTCCAGCATCATGTAGTCATCATCAGTATATTTCTTCTTTTCAGCAATATGCATATACCAAATATACTAATTTTGTGCCAATGGAAAAAAAATCCAAACCCACCATACTTGTTGTAAACGACGATGGTATTACCGCCCCTGGTATAAAAGCGCTAATGGATGTAATGCAGGAACTGGGCCGCGTGGTAGTGGTTGCGCCTGACAGTCCGCAATCGGGCATGGGGCATGCCATTACCATCGGTAAGCCTTTGCGACTGGATAAGGTAGATATCTATGAAGGCATCGAAATGTACCGCTGCTCCGGCACCCCGGTGGATTGCGTAAAGCTGGCGGTAAACTCTGTTTTCAAAGGCAATAAGCCGGATCTTTGCGTTTCGGGCATTAATCATGGGTTGAATAATTCTATTAACGTATTATATTCCGGCACCATGTCGGCAGCGGTTGAGGGGGCTATTGAGAGCATTCCCTCTATCGGGTTTTCATTGGATGATTTTACGCTGCAGGCGGATTTCAGCCATTGCCTGAAATATGTGAAGGAGGTTGCCCAACAGGTACTGGCGAACGGTTTGCCTGCCAATACCTTGCTTAATGTAAACTTCCCGAATACTGCGCATATAAAAGGCATCAAGATCTGCCGTCAGGCAAATGCCAAATGGGCCGAAGAATTTGATGAGCGTATCGACCCGCATAAACGGCCTTACTACTGGCTCACAGGCGTTTTTCAGTTAAACGATGCAGGCGAAGATACCGATGTATGGGCATTAAACCACGATTACGTATCAGTTGTGCCAGTACAGTTTGATATGACGGCGCATCACGCCATCCCGGTATTAAATAATTGGAGTTTTAACATTTAAAGCTATTCTGTGAGCGCTTTTAACCAGAAATCGATATAAGGTGTTACCCTATGGGCCTTGCAAATGATCGGAAAATCAGGGTTGTTTAATATCCATATTTCCCGATGGCCTTTTGGTGTTATAGCAAAAGTTATATTCGCTTTTTTATCATTGATTGTAAAAGTTGAAGTATCAGGCTGTACATTAAAGGTATAGCCATTGAGGATAAAAGTTTTGTTTTCGACCATGCTTTTATAGGCGTCCTTTGATATCAGTATTAAAGTTTTGTCGGTATCAAGGGCGGTAACAATATCGGGGTCAGGTTCCTGGGCGATTGTTTTCGAAGCGCTTTTTATCGATTTAGCGCTCATAGAATAAAAACCGGTGCCTACACCCGGGATATCCCATTTTATTTTAAGCGGATCGGCAACACTTATTACGGTTAATGTTACATCGGCGCTCGAACCGGTGTTCCGAGATTGCGCGGTGTAGGTAAGCACTGTTCCGGCCTTTATTTGCGGCAGGTATTTTTGGGCAAAGGCGCCAAAAGTGCTGAAAATTAGGATAAGAGAAAAGTATAGTTTTTTCATAAAATTAGTATCATCTAAAATAAGGAGTATTTTTGAAGGTTTTAATAATTGTATAGCATAATGTTACAATGTAGTAACATACCAAAATATGAAATATTATTTAATAGCCGGTGAAGCATCGGGCGACCTGCATGGCGCCAACCTGATGAAAGCCCTGAAGCAGCTTGACCCGCAAGCGGAATTCCGCTTTTTTGGCGGCGACCTGATGCAGGCGCAAGGTGGTACGCTGGTAAAACATTATGCCGATATGGCCTATATGGGTTTTATCGAGGTTGTTGTTAACCTGCCGGTTATTTTAAAAAACCTTTCCTTTTGCAAACAGGACGTTGCCGCATGGCAGCCGGATGTGCTGGTACTGATCGATTTCCCGGGTTTTAATTTACGCGTTGCCGAGTTTGCCAAAAAGAGCGGTCTGCTGGTATGCTACTACATATCCCCAAAGGTTTGGGCCTGGAACCAAAAGCGCGTACTGAAGATCAAAAAAAGTGTCGACCACCTGTTTTGCATCCTGCCATTTGAGGTTGATTTTTATAAAACGTGGGGGATGGACGTTGACTATGTGGGGAACCCGCTACTGGATGCGGTTGCAGCATTTAAGCCGGATGCTGATTTCCGTTCTAATAATAGTCTTAACGATAAAAAGATAATTGCCTTGTTGCCGGGTAGCCGTAAACAGGAGATCAGTAAATTGTTGCCCGATATGTTGGGCGTGGTTGAGCGGTTCCCCGATCATCAATTCGTAATTGCAGGTGCGCCTTCGTTCAACATTGAATATTATCAGCAGTTTTTGGGTGACAAAGATATACAGGTGCTTTTCAATTCGACTTATGATATCCTGAAAAACGCCGATGCCGCCGTTGTAGCATCCGGCACAGCCACGTTGGAAACTGCACTTTTTCATGTGCCCGAAGTGGTAGTTTATAAAGGCAGCCCTGCTTCCATATTCATTGCCAGGCTGGTGATCAGGATCAGGTTTATATCGCTCGTGAACCTCATTATAGATAAGCTTGTGGTAAAAGAACTCATCCAGCAGGATTGTACGCCGCAAACCATCGGCGATGAAGCGGATAAACTGGTAAATGATAAAGATTACCGCGCTGCAATGCTTGCAGACTTTGACGAACTGGATAACAGGATGGGTGAGCCGGGCGCATCAGCCCATACGGCGGAGCTGATTGTAAAATACACTTCAAAATAATGATACCTCGGTCTTATTTATCTTATCGTTAACAAGTCCCTTTGTGATAGTAATTTTGCTATCTGAAGCATATTATCGTAATCATTATTTACCCATGCCGGCTCAGGAGAAAATATAAAGCATTTGTTTTGACATGTTTCTATAGAAATCTTTTTGGCACTCAAAACCAAATCAAATAATTCTTTTCCCAATGTTTTTTCGATGGAATCTTTTTTGTTCGATTCTACTATATACTTATTGTTAAAACCATGTGTGGATTTAATCTTTATTTGATCTCTGAAAAATATATTAACCAATCGGTCTGCAAAAGTATTTGGACGGATAATAAAATCTGGAAAATTGTGATCGAACAAAATATAGCAACCAAAATATGTTGATGCATTTAGTTTAGGTTTATACTCTTTTTCTCCTTTAACAATATTTAGCCTATAAGAATTCGAATATTTTACTAAATATGTATTAAGTGAAATTTCAGGACATTGCCAAACAGATACAATACGAAATGCATCCCCTTTTCTTAGCAATCCGAAATTATTAAATTCAATTTTATCTTTTTTAGTAGGGATCAAATTCCAATTCTTCCTGATGCCGGTTAGGGCTTTTTTCGATTCAGATTCTTCGTACATCATTGCACCTAAATAAACGTTAGCCTTTAAGGTTAGGTAATTTAATAAAATAATAAAGCCTCACAAAAAATGTGAGGCTTTACCGTTCTCATAGGTGATGTTGAAGAACTTTTTATAGGTAGATGTATATGATTGATCAGGCAGCAGATAGCTGACGCACAACCGCCTGTTTGTTGCTGGTTACAAACTGAGTTTTCTCCCTGTAAGCTTTCAGGTCTTCCATCAGTATTGCTTTTAATTCGTTGTCAAAACGTGCTACTAATTTGCTTGTTGCTGGTTTGTTGTAAGTTTTCATAGGTAGATGTATTTGGCAGATTGAATGTTTTTTAATTAAGCAGCGTTAAGCTGGGTGTTCAAAAACTGGTTTTTAGCTTTTATCGCTTTCAGGTCGTTTGTTAAAAGTTTCATCAACTCTTTGTCGAAACGTACTGTTAACTTGTTTGCTGCGGGTTGGTTAATGTTTTTCATAATAAATGGGTTGAATTACTTTTTAGCTTTATTTTGATTTTCGCTTAAATTATCGTGTCTTCTTTTGGCTTCCTTATACTGACGTTGTATCTGCTCCTCGTCGCGTGCATCGCCTGATTTCTCAGGATCAAGCGGGTTTTGCCACTCTTTTTCGTCTGCCTGCCGGGTTTGTTTTTTGTCAACTACCATATCAGTGTAATTTGATTGGGATTATTCCAATTCAGTGCCAAAAATTTACTGAAATGAAAAAAGCTACCAATAAAGGCTTGGTTTTTTTCCAATTGTTTCTAAATCAGTGGGAAAAAGCTGTTTTTTTTAATTTACACGAAGCGAATTTTGCTGTTGCGAAAGATGTATAGTGTTTTATACAGTATTCAGTTCTGTACACCCGCCGCCTTGTTTTGCATACTCTTATGATTAAGTAAGTGTACAATTATGGCCAGCGCGGATAGGACGATGCCTGTAATGCATACGCCTGGCCATTGGTATTTGCCCCAAATTGTGCTTACCAGCAGGGTGCCTAATGAGCCGCCGATGAAATAAGTTACCATATATATAGTATTGATGCGGTTACGCGCATCCGGGTTCAGTGTGAAGATGATGGCCTGGTTGGAGATATGCGTTGCCTGTACGCCGGCATCCAGTACGATGACGCCAATAATAAGCCCTAACATATAATTCCCCGAGAAAAGGAAAAGGATAAATGACAGGAGAATTAACAGTAAAGTGAAAAAGGAAAGTTTAAAAGCATCCATCTTATCGCTTAAACGCCCCATATAACCCGCCGCCAGCGCACCGGCTGCGCCAAGCAAGCCGAATGACCCGGCCACAGCACTCCCTTTATGAAAGTTTTGATGCAGCAGGAAAGGCAGCGACACCCAAAAAATGCTAAAGCAGGCAAAGCACAGCGCACCACGAACGGCGGCAAAACGCAATTTGGGTTCCTTTTTTACCAGGTCAATAAGCGATATCATCAGGTCGCCGTAATGACCGTCATAATCGGCCTCCACCTTTGGCAGGAAGAGATATATGAGCAATGCCATGATCACCATCAGCCCGGCGGCTATAAAAAATATACTTCGCCAGCCAAAATGCGCCGCCACAACGCCGCTTAGCGTGCGCGATAAAAGTATACCTATTAATAAACCGCTCATTACAATGCCAATTTTCTTGCCGCGCTCGGCCGGGTCGGCAAGATGAGCGGCCATGGGCACCAAAAGCTGTGGTATAAGCGAAGCCGCGCCCACTGCAAAACTGGCAGCCAACAGCAGGTGGATACTGGGTGCAAAGCCAGCGGCTATCAAGGCAACAATATCAACCGCGAATGCAATTAATATCAACCGCTTGCGTTCAAACATGTCTGCCATCGGCGCTATAAAGAACATCCCGGCGGCGTAGCCGATCTGCGTGAGCATGGCTACATAACCTGCTGTGCCGCTGTCTACTTTAAAGGCGTGTTCGATATCAACTAATAAGGGCTGATTATAATAAATATTTGCCACCACTAAACCGGTGGCAATGGTCATTATCCAAAGGGTAAGCGGGGTAAGATGCGGTGTTTTTGCAGTAGTAGAAGTGTCGGCCATATTGTAACTTATGTTTTACACAAAGGTGCAAATGTAAATTAATGCAGATGTTTGCAGCGTGTAATCTTTTGTATTGCCAATTGTAACAATTGATTTTACGCAAAAAATACTTATCGCATACAATATTTACTCCGAAACAGAGTTTTTTCAATAAGTTTTCCTTCAAAATGCCCATAATTTGATTTTTTTATAAAGCAAAAGGGCGATTTTTGAGAGTCAAATTTAAAAAGAGTTAATTTTTAGCAATTTTTCGATAAAAATACCGTTTTATAGAGCGATTTATTAGTGTTTTGCTAAAATTGATTTAGCGGCAAAAAAATTGCGATGTTAACAACGAATAGTTTTATTTATTATGATAAGGGCAACTTTGATAATAAAATCTTGAAAAATTTGAAAAAATATTTTGCAGTGTCAAATCTTAGTGTTAATTTTACACCGTTGAAAAACAATAAAAAAGTCTTCTCATAATTTAGGTTTATAATTGGTTAGTAAAGGCCCCCTGCCCATCAGGGGGCTTTACTGTTTTATAGACTTTCCAAAAACATCATTCGACCTTCAGTATTCGGTGTTCGATATTTTTTAGAATAATGAACATCCGAAATCCATATCTAAACCGACTAACTTTTCATTCTCTGTGGTCTCTGTGTAGAATTCCGCGCCCTCTGTGGTTAAAACCTTTTCCCTTTCAAACACAAGCGCCAAAAATCACGACTATTTATAACCAATATTTTATTTTAATGTTAATTTTAAACTGAGTTTGTAAATTCACGCTGATTCTCAGAATCATATCCGTCAACCTTAACAATGTGCAGATCTGTTTTTATTTTTTTGCTGTTGCTCCCCTTGTCGGTTTTTGCGCAGGAATTTACGCCTAATCCCGATTGGCGATTTGAAAATTTTAATAATCAAAATCATTTTATAAGCCGGTCTGTTGAAAGCATAGCTACGGATAAATTCGGCTATATATGGGTCAGCAGCCAGGGCATACAGCGTTTCGACGGATACCGCACTCTCGATTTTAACCGATTTGATCACGCAAACGGCGCACTGCGCGATAATGCCGCAAACGTTGCGGCAGATAGTACAGGCAGGATATGGGCAACCTCGGGCGGTTTATGTTATTATGATGATGTGCACAGTCGTTTCATTTATCCCGGGGTGGATAAAGCGCATCCTATTACAGTTGCCTTTTCTCTTTGTGTACTTGGCAATAACTTGTGGTTTATATGCGATTATGGCCTAAGCAGGCTTGATCTTCATACGCTTAAAATTACATTCACTTCGTTAAAAAAGCTGCCTAATCCTTTATACACTTATGCAATTGATAACCAAACGCTTTTGGTAGCCGAACGCGAAAAGGTATTTATTTATCACATTAAAAGCGACACTTATACTACTGCCACGCTTTTGCACAATCATGCACTGGTTAAGATATTTGGGGCGGCGAAAGGTAAGAACGTTATTTATTTAGGTGCGAACACCGGCCTATACACTATAAAAGATGTTGATCACCCTGAGCCGGTGAGCACTTCAATAACCAATGTGCCTGTAGGCGGGTTGATATTTTTGCCGGAAGACAAACAGAAAAAGTATCTTTTTGTAGCAACTGAGGGTGCGGGGCTTTTGGTTTATAATACAATTGAAAAGAAAGTAGAATTCACCTTTACGCACGATGAAGACGATGTATACAGCTTGCCGGATAATGCATTGTCAAACCTATATATAGATAAGGCAGAACGGTTGTGGATAGGAACAGCATCAGGACTGAGTATGCTGGACAGGTCGGCGCAGCAGTGGAAAATACATTTTTTAAATAAGAGCAATTCAGGCGAGGTGCATATTACTCACGTGGCCAGGGATAAATTTGATACCTCGAAGATGTGGCTCTCCTGCCATTATGAAGGAATGGTGCAGGTAGACTGGAAAACCAAAAAAATAGCCCATGTTTATGACGGCGGCGATATAATGCATAATGTGCTCGACTGTGCGCAAATATCCAAAACAGAATGGCTGCTTGCTACTACAAACCAGGTTGTGCACTGGAGCCCTATAAGCGGTGTTACTTCAACTCAGCTATTACCCGTCCCTGATTCCCTAAGTACTTTATATATCATCCGGCGCATTATTATGACCGATGACCGGACCTGTTTTATTACCTGTAATAAAGGCCTCTTTAAATATGACCTTGCTACGCGCAAGATCAGCGCCGTGTCGGTATGCGGCCCTGATGCCGGGTTGGATGATCTTTTAAAGCACGATCTTTTAAAAGGATTCTGCAAAAATGGCAAGCTGTGGATCGCATCCCGCAATGGGCTATTTACCTATGACCTGGCTACAAGTAAAAGCGAAATATTCTCCGCCAAAGGCGTCTCCCCCGACTACTTTTTTATAGACGCCGCCGAAGGGCCCGGTAACAATGTAATATGCTCCGGCATCAGCGGCATAGCCATATTTAACGGATCCACAAAGAGATTTACAGTAATTAATACCATCGACGGGTTGTACAAACCCAATTGCGAAAACGTAATGTGCATCGGCAATAAAGTATGGATAGCTACCGAAGCCGGCCTCATCAGCTACGACCTTACCACTAAGCGGTTTGCAAAGGCAGAACACGAACCCGCGCAATTGCAAAATGTACCCACTTCGCCGTTTACCGTGATCGATAATTGTATGGTAACAGGCTTTGGCAATAAATACGCCATCTTCAGGCCTGATGAGCAACGGCCCTTGTCGCCTTCTGACCCGGTTATCGAGAATATATCAGTTAATAATCAGCCTATTTCCCAGCATTACGTGCAGCAAAGCGAAAAGGATAAGCTGGTGTTCGGCCACCTGGATAATTCCGTCAACATCAGTTTCACCTCCTTTTTATATACCGATCCCGATAATATTAAGTTCCGTTATAAACTAATCGGCGCCGACCCAAACTGGCAATACGCCGCCGGCGAACGCAGCGCCAACTTTGCCCAGCTATCGCCCGGAGATTATACCTTTTACGTGCAATGCGGCAATCGTAATGGCATTTGGAACAGTCACCTGGCTTCGGTAGCCTTTACTATCGACCCTCCCTATTGGGCAACATGGTGGTTCAGGCTGTTGGTGCTTGCCGCCATTGTATATATATTGTATGAGTTGTACCAATACCGCATAAAAAACCTGCTGGCTATTGAAGGTATAAGAGAAAAGATCGCCTCCGATTTTCATGACGATATCGGTTCCGCGCTCAGCAGTATTTCCATCTTCAGCGAGGTGGCCGATAAACAACTGAGACAACAATTGCCACCGGAAAAAACGCGGGAGATAGTCGGTCACATCTCATCCCAATCGCGCGCCATGCTGGATGCGATGGACGACATTGTATGGGCCGTAAACCCGCAGAATGACCACATTAACGACCTCGCCGTGCGCATGCGCGAGTTTGCTATACCATTACTGGAGGCACGCGACATTAATTTTGATATCAATATCCCCAAGGAGATCCTCAACACCAAAATAAAAATGAGCGCCCGCAAAAATATCTTTATGATATTTAAGGAATGCATCAACAATATGCTCAAGCATTCGGGTTGTACGGCTATGCGGGTATCGGTTACCCGTTACAATAACCAGCTGGAACTACTCATCAGCGACAACGGCAAAGGCTTCGATAAGCAAGCGCCGAGCTCGCGCAATGGCATGAAGAACCTGCAAAAACGTGCAGGAGAAATTAATGGCACCATAGAGGTGATCTCCCAGCCAGGGCAGGGCACTATTATAAAACTACTGGTAGATACCATATGAATATATGATTTCAGCACCGGCGGGATAAATCTATCTTTACAACGACTTAACTATTAACCGGCATTGAATATCCGCGTTTCTGTATACGACGACAACGACGCCCTGCGCGACAGTCTCTACTACCTCATATCGGGTACGCCCGGCTTTGTGGTAGCGGGCATATATCCCGATTGCAGCCATATATTGGAAAACATAATACAGGATAAGCCCGACGTAGTGCTGATGGATATTGACATGCCTGGTCTTAACGGCATTGAAGCAACCGCCATCATCAAAAGCCATTACCCCGACCTTAACGTGCTCATCCTTACCGCTTACGACGATAGCGACAAGATCTTCAACGCCCTGCACTCCGGCGCCACCGGTTACCTGCTAAAGAAAACCACGCCTGCCAAAATTATCGACGCCATAAACGAAGTAAGCCAGGGCGGCGCACCCATGCATGCCAGCATCGCACGTAAAGTGCTGGAATTCTTCAGCGAAAAGAAAAACATCAGCAATGAGTACGACCTGTCATCGCGCGAGAAAGACGTGCTCACCTGCCTGGTTAACGGCGACAGCTACAAAATGATAGCCGCCAACTGCTTCATCAGCATGGGTACGGTTTGCACGCACATCAGCAATATTTACAAAAAGCTGCACGTCAACTCCAAATCCGAAGCCGTGGCCAAAGCCATCCGCGAGCGCCTGGTGAACGACCGGTAGACTGAATCCTAATCGATTATTAGGTAAAAAAAGTATAGAAATAACCACAAACTGCTGCTTTTTTATTAGTTTTTTAGTAAAAACGGTAAAAATTAAATGTGCCTGTAATGATAGTCTTCTATTTTTTAAATACCTGTATAACAGTTATTTAAAAAATTTAATCCGGCAAAAAGGTGTAGCAAAGTGTAGCAAAAGCGTAGCGTTTTTCTGTGTGTCGTGTAGCGTAAATGCTGTATTTTGCTACACACACCGTCGACAGGCAGGCAACAGCAGGTGAAAACTAAGCCGAGCCCAAAACAACGTTTTGATCATTGCTCTTGCCAACTCACAACTTTTTATTACTTTTGCCATCCCGCATGGGGGATTAGCTCAGCTGGCTAGAGCGCTTGCATGGCATGCAAGAGGTCATCGGTTCGACTCCGATATTCTCCACCTGATTATCAAGCACTTACGAAATTGTAAGTGCTTTTTTTGTGATTTATCACCTCGTTTTCCCTAAATTAATTATTCACATGCTAATTCACAATCTTATTTAAATGCTTGAATATTAGTTGGTAAAGTTGGATGTTCCGCGAAGCTTGACCAGGCTGTTCCGTGCGTTTTAGAGCACCAAGTTGTGCAGTCAATTAGGTATATCGCAATTGATAATAAACGAATCAAGATGGTCAAAGTGTTACGGAATCAACTGCTTGCTATTTCCGGAACGTGATAGTCAATGGCTCTGGAATTTCCACTCATGTATCGGGAATAATAAGTTGTGATGACGTAGGTTAAATTGGTTTATATCAAATATAGAAAACGGTATATTAATCTGGCATAATTTTATGATATAACCAATTTGACTAATAAAATTAAGGCTTGCTAAATATATAATTAAATAGCTCCTTA
>JABDAU010000083.1 GCA_013289045.1 Bacteroidota bacterium
AGCATTAAAAATGAGTAATATGATGACATTTTACGCACCCGATCTTTTCAAATCCGGTGTTATAACAACCATGAAGCGGCAGTTTGTTATAGACCCCTCATTATCAACAATCATGTAAAAAAATGCAGTATTTATAGGCAGGCTTGCACAATGAACTATAGCGATTATGCCAAAAAGTAGTACCTTTACCCATAGTTTCAGCCGTATGATACATTACGGTTTGAATTAAAAAATACCGCGGTGTTATGACTGCCATCACCTACAAATCCGACATCGGCACAAAGCAAAAAGCGCTTGCCATCAATCTTAATCCTGAAATTTATGGTTCATTTGCCGAGATCGGCGCCGGGCAGGATGTAGCCGCCAACTTCTTTAAAGCGGGCGCATCATCAGGCACTATCGCCAAAACCATGTCGGCTTATGACATGACCTTTTCCGATGCTATTTATGGTGTGCAGCAGGTGCGCAGGTATGTGAGTGAGCAACGGCTGATGTCTATGCTTAACCATGAGTACGGGCTGCTTATCGAGCGCCTGAACGAGCAACGCGGCGCTACGACAACCTTCTTCGCTTTCTCAGATACCATGTCGGCCCTTAACTATTATAAAACCAATGAGGGACATGGCTGGATGGGTGTACGTTTCCAGGTAAAACCCGGCGGCGAATACAATGATGTGGTGCTGCACGTTAAACTGCTCGATTTTGATAATAATATGCAGCAGCAGGCGGTTGGCATATTGGGGGTTAACCTTATATACGCCTGTTTCTATTATCACGACAATCCCTTGGTTTTCCTGTTATCACTGATGGATGAGCTATCGAAAGACAGGATCCAGATCGATATGATCCGTTTTGAAGGGCCGGATTTTCAAAAGATCGATAACCGGTTGATGAGCTTGTTCCTGGTGAAATACGGCTTCTCGGATGCTGCGGTGTTCGGTCCGGATGGTAAGAACCAGCAGCCTTCGGAAGTTCTGCATAAAAAGCATGTCATGCTTGTTCGCGGCCGTTTCAGGCCGGTGATCAATGTGCATCTTGATATGCTGCAAAATGGCCTGCGGCAATTTAAACAGGAACCTGATGTAGACAAGGATAGCATTGTTGTAATTACCGAGCTGACATTGCAGTCGCTAAAAGAAAGGAATGCGGATGACAGCGGCGAGATAGATGAGAAGGACTTTCTCGACAGGGTCGACATCCTGTGCTCGTTAGGCCAAACAGTGCTGATCTCTAATTTTCATGAATATTATAAGCTGGTGGCTTATTTATCAAAGATCACCAAACTAAAAATGGGCGTGGTTCTGGGTTATCCAAACCTGGAGTATATTTTCTCCGAAGAACACTATAAAGATCTTCCGGGGGGCATCCTTGAATCCTTTGCTACGCTGTTCAGCCGCGAAGTAAAACTTTATATATATCCTACATTGCGCGATGGCGTAATTAAAAACTGCTTGCGGTTCTATCCGCCACCGCATCTGATCGACCTTTACCGGTACCTGATCACCAATAATAAGATCGAGGACATTAGCCATTACAACGAGAGAAACCTGCAGGTGCAAACCGACAAGGTGCTCGACCTGATTAAACAAGGCGCCGAGGGATGGGAAGAATATGTGCCGCCAGAAGTTGCTGCCATGATCAAAGATCGATGCTTGTTTGGTTACCCGTGTGCTGTTCCTTCAGATGCTAAGGAAGACGTGGAAGTTGCAGAGGGAAATGCTGAAAAGCAAAGCTGATCTGTTATTAATTTAATAAATATTACTCAATTTATTTGTCATAACTGCCTCTTACGTTGCGGTTTGATATTATTTATATATTATTCTGCAACAATTGCATTACATGCAGGCAACATATATGTGACAATAAAATTTTTCCTAAACTTTCGCAGTATTTTCACGTCGGATTAAATCACACAACAATTACTATTTTATGAAACCGGCGTTCCTTTCGATTAAATCGATTTTAAGTCTTCTTTTATCTTGTATTTGCCTTGGCTCATTTGCGCAAAAGGTAAACAACACCCAGCAGGGTAGCCTTTGGGCGCCACAGGGCATAAAGATCGACGGAAAGCTTGGCGAATGGGGCACGGCATTGCAAGCCTATAACAAAACCGTAAAGCTTTGGTATACTATTGCCAATGACGATAAATTCCTGTACCTGGCTGTAATGTCTGATGACCTGAACTATAACCCCAAAATATTGGCGGGCGGTATAAGTTTAATCGTTAACACTGCAGATAAAAAGAAAGATAAGGACGCTTACATCGTAACGTTTCCTATAATTAGCCGTACAGGTGGCGGTGGCCGCATCGGAAGGGCCAGGCGTGGCGGCTTTGGGCAGGACCAGGATAAACCCGATACTGTAGCTATTATAGCGCAACAGCGCCAAACATTGGCTACAGGGAAAGAAATAAGCGCGCTTGGCTTTAAAGCGATCACTGACACCCTCATTTCCATTTACAACGAATACGGCATAAAGGCAGCAGCCAACATTGATGATAAAGGTGTTTATACTGCTGAACTGGCTATACCGCTAACATTGCTCAATATCCCGGCTGACCAAAAGGAGATTGCTTACAATGTAAAGGTGAACGGGTTGCAATTGCAGCTGGGTAAATTTGGCGGTGGCGGTGGTCGGCTTAGTATAAGTGGTAGCGGCGGCGGATATAGTGGTGGTGGCGGAGGCGGTGGTTTCGGGGGAGGTGGTTTTAAGGAGATGCCCGATTCTGATGATCTTACAATTGCCACAGACTTCTGGGCAAAATATACTATGGCTGTAAATACAGGTAAATAATTGCTGAACGATAATATATATGAAGAGGCTTTACCCCATCCTGATACTTTTATTATTGTCAGCAAGGCTGTTTGCGCAAGGAGGTGGCGGTTTTCGTAACCGCCAGCAAAAGCAAAATGTTCCGCCTGCTCCCCCGGTTCCCTTTCGGGAGGTAAGCGGTATTGTAAAAGATACTACAGACAATACGGTAATAGGTGCAGTCATTACCCTAACCTCTCCGAAAGATACACTCCGTACATCAACCAACAGCGATGGTATTTTTGTAATCAAAAATGTAAAAGAGGCCACCTTTGTGATAACTGTCACCGAAATTGGCTATAAAACCACAATCCGCAAGTACCTGAATAACGACGTAGCAAAGAAGATAGTGCTGGATCCAATCGTCATCAAGGCTGATACCAAGATGCTTAACCAGGTGAACATTAACGGTACGCCCAGCATAACCTACAAGACGGATACGGTTGAATATCGCGCCAGCGATTATAAAGTGCGCGAAAATGCTACTGTTGATGAATTACTGCGTAAAATGGAAGGCATGGAGGTGGGGTCTGACGGTACGCTTACGCACCAGGGGCAACAAGTTACAAAAGCACGCCTGAATGGTAAAGATTATGCAGGCGGAAACGTTGCACAGGCAATACAAAACCTGCCCGCAGATATTGTAGAGAAGGTACAAATAGTGGACGATTATGGCGATGCGGCTGCGCGTACCGGCGTAAAGAACGGCCCCCCGCAAAAAGTGCTGAACATCACTACTAAATCGGACAGGTCGGTGGGAAACATTGCCCGGTTAACAGCCGGTGCAGGCGATGATGGCCGTTATGATGAGCGTGTATTTTTACAACGCCTTAACGGTAACGAGCAATTGAGCTTAATAGGTGGTTTCAGAAATACCGTTAACGGCGTGGCCAGTACCGGCATTAACAGCGGCAGCGGTGGTACCTTCGGTAGCCAAAGCAGCAGCGGCGGCAGCGGCGGTACTACAAAAAGCGGGGCGCCAACCCTTAGTTACAGCGATCAGTTGAGTAAAAAAATAGAGATAACAACCAGCTATGCATTTAGCTATAATGATGTTAACTCTGTCAATAACAGCAGCGGGCAGCAATACACAGCTTTACGTGGCGGCGTTCCACCTAAAGATACTACTACCTATTTTACAAATAACGGTATATCCAACAATAACTCCATAACGCATAAATTCAACTTCGATCTGATTTATAATATCGATAGCGCTAACTACCTGCGTGTATCACAGCCTACTACGGGTTCGCTTTTTTCATATACCAGCACTAATAGCAACAATATTTCGCAAAACTATCAAACAGGTTTTATCCACCAAACCTCGTTAGGCAATACCAATAGCAACAGTACTTCACCGTCATATGGTCTGCAGGTTTTTTATCAGCATATATTTAAGAAACCCCGCCGGAATATTTCATTACAGCTCAGCTATTCCCGTACTAATGCGCCAACATTTAATGAGCAGCGAACTAATATTTTGTACTATCGGGATACGGCCAGCACAGCCACGCCTTTTGAAGATTCGCTTATACACAGGGTAATACAACGCGGTAGCCTGACGCGCAGTTTCAGGGCAAGCTTAACTTATGTAGAGCCATTAAGCCCGGCATCGCAATTGGAGTTTAACTCGCAATTGATATACCGGGGATATAACAATGTTGCCTATACAGATAACGTTGTAGATAGTCTCGGAGATCTGCATATACCCATCGATAGCCTGACGAATATCTACCATTACTCATTTACCGAAGGGCGCGTTGCACTGAACTACCGGTATAATGGCGTAAAATCAAACTTGTCTTTAGGTGTAACAGCCATACCTACAAAGTTGCAGGGCTCACGTCAAGGTATCGAAGCTTCTATCAATCATTCAAGTTTTAATCTGATACCAATAATACGCTATCAGTATGCCTGGTCGCGCACAGAGCGTATATCCATGTATTACACCGGAACACCGACGGAGCCAACATTTAACCAGTTGCAACCCTATACTGATCTTACCAATCCGCAAAATCCCGTTACCGGTAACCCTGATCTGAAGCCATCATTTACCAATACCATAACGCTGCAGTACAATAACTATATTTCCGATTCGCAGTTCAACATTTCTACAAATATTACGGCATCCGAGATCAATGACCAGGTAGTAACCAATAATATTACGCAGCCGGTTGTTATATCCAAATCGGCAAATAACGTTACTACTTTGGATACTAGTTTTATTACTCATACTTATTATGCAAACCTTAACGGCTCCTATAATGTATCCGGTAACTACAACATTGCCAAGCAATTAGATGACCGTCGATATAATCTTGAATTAAATGGCAACGTAACCTATGGTTACAATGTGGCCATGACCAATAACATCGAAAACTCTTCTACCACCTGGCGCTATAACGAGCGTTTCGGTCCGCGCCTTGATCCAAATGACTGGCTGGAAGTAAACCCTTATGTATCGTACGATGTAACTACATCAACCAATACGCTGAGCACGCTTGGGACTAACACTAAAACACTTGCATTTAACCTTGATGGCCGTTTTTATTTCTGGAAAACATGGATGCTGGGCTATAACCTCAGTAAAAACTATGTATCCGGTATCAGCTCAAATCTTACCAAAAACCCGTTTGTTATCAATGCGACTTTTGAAAAAGAGTTCTTCAAAAAACGCAATGGAATATTAAGCATACAAGGGTTTGACTTACTGCACCAGAATAACTTCGTAACACGCGTAATTACACCAACAGGCTTTACCGATACCAAATCAAACGCATTGAGCCGTTACGTAATGGTAAGCTTTCGCATGAACCTGCAAAAATGGAGCGGCGCCCCTAAACACAATGGCAAAATGATGCAGCGCAGGGGCGACGGGAGTTTTATTTATTAGAGATTAGAGATTAGAGATTAGAGATTAGAGATTAGAGATTAGAGATATTTGGGACATACAAGTTCGCTAATAATTTTACTAATCTCTAATCTCTAATTAACTAATCTCTAATTCCTACCTTTGCATCATGTCTAAAAAGAAAAACAGCGCGTCTTCGGTAAAGCAGGTACTCACTCAAATGGTGCTTGATGTATTTGAGCAGAACGGGAACACACAGCTGAATTATAAACAGGTTTCGGCCAAGCTGAACGTGCGCGATCCGGAAGCACGCGATATTATATTGGAAATTTTACAGGAAGAATCAGAAAAACAAGTCCTGAAAGAACTTTCACCGGGTAAATTCCAGCTTATTGAACTTAAGACCTTTATAGAAGGCCGCGTAGATATGACCAACGACGGCTCGGCATTTATTGTTACTGATGACGAGTTCGAGAACGATATTTTCGTAGCACCGCGCAAGCTGCGTAATGCGCTTAATGGCGACAGGGTAAAGGTTTACGTATATGCCAAGAGCAAGGGTAAAAATAAAGAAGGCGAGGTAATAGAGATATTGCAGCGCGCCAAAATGGAGTTTACCGGTATTGTAAAGATCAGCGAGCATTTTGCCTTCTTTATTCCTGACGACCGCAAGATGATGCATGATATCTTTATCCCGATAGCAGATTTGAACGGGGCCAAGAATGGCATTAAGGCTGTTGCGGAGATTACCGACTGGCCGGCCAGCGCCAAAAACCCTATTGGCCGCATAAAACATATTTTAGGCGAACAGGGCGCGAACGATACTGAAATGAACGCTATACTGGCCGAATATGGTTTTCCGCTGTCCTTCCCGGCAGAGGTTGAACATGAATCAGAAGCGATCCCGGAAATCATTAGCAAAGAAGAGATTGCCCGCAGGAGGGATTTCAGGGATATATTGACATTTACTATCGACCCATTTGATGCCAAGGATTTTGATGATGCACTATCATTTAAAAAGCTGGAAAATGGAAATTACGAGGTGGGAATCCATATTGCCGATGTATCTCATTATATAGCACCGGATTCGGCTTTGGATAAAGAAGCGCTTGACCGGGCGACGTCCGTTTATTTGGTCGACAGGGTAATACCGATGCTGCCCGAGCGGTTATCAAACGGTTTATGCTCCCTGCGCCCTAATGAAGATAAGCTGTGTTTCTCGGCAGTTTTTGAGCTGGACGAAGAAGCATACATCGTAAATGAATGGTACGGAAAAACGATCATCCATTCCAACCGCAGGTTTACTTATGAGGAAGTGCAACTGGTGATAGAGAATAAGGAAGGTGATCATGTTGATGAGATATTAAAGCTCAATGCATTAGCCCATAAACTTCGCGACCGTAAATTTAAGCACGGCGCTATCAGCTTTGAAACTACCGAAGTGAAATTCCAGCTGGATACATCGGGGAAACCTATTGGGGTTTATGTAAAAGAACGTAAAGATGCCCATAAACTGATTGAAGATTTTATGCTGCTGGCTAACCGCAAGGTGGCAGAGCATGTGAGCAAAATGGGTAAAGGGAAACATAAATACACTTTTGTTTACCGCGTGCATGATTCGCCGAAACCGGAATCATTGGCTAATTTCGCCAATTTCGCGGCACGGTTTGGTTATAAGATCAATACAAAGAGCGATAAGGAAACCGCCCGTTCGCTCAATTACCTGATGGAAGATGTAGAAGGGAAGAAGGAGCAGAACGTGCTTACCCAGCTGGCCATCCGCTCTATGGCGAAGGCTATTTATACCACAAAGTCAAGCAGCCATTACGGGTTGGCATTCGATCATTATACGCACTTTACGTCACCAATCCGCCGTTACCCCGATGTAATGGTGCACAGGCTTTTGTTTCATTATCTGAATGGCGGGCAGTCTGCCAATGCGGAACACTATGAGAAATTGTGCCAGCACAGCTCGCAGATGGAAAAAAAGGCGGCAGATGCAGAACGCGCCTCGGTGAAATATAAACAGGCTGAGTATTTGCGCGACCAGGTGGGCCAGATATTCAGCGGCGTAATCTCGGGCGTAACAGAATGGGGCATGTATGTGGAGATCATAGAGAACAAATGCGAGGGCATGATCCGCCTGCGCGATATTGCCGATGATTTTTATACTTTAGACGAGAAAAACTATGCCATCATCGGACAGCGGAAAAAGAAGGTTTACCAGTTGGGCGACGAAGTAAAGATCCGTGTAAAAAACGTAGATCTTACCAAAAAGCAGATAGATTTTTCACTGGTACAAGACTAAATAATTCAGTAAATCAATTAATAAAGGTGCACGAACTGAGTGACTTACAGGGCATAATTGCCAAAGAGGTAGATAATTTATCCTTCCCCGAATATCCCGGTCAGCTTTACGAGCCGATTAGTTACATATTGGCGCTTGGCGGCAAACGTATGCGCCCGGCATTGCTGCTAATGGCCTGTGAGCTGTTCGGCGGTGACGTAAATAAGGCGTTGAAACCGGCGATGGCTATCGAGGTGTTCCATAATTTCACGCTGATGCATGACGATATTATGGACAATGCGCCGATCCGTCGCGGTAAAACTACCGTGCACGAAAAATGGAACCGCAACGTGGCCATACTATCCGGCGACGTAATGCTGGTGAAAGGCTACGAGCTGATGATGCAGGTAGAGGACCGTGTGTTGCGCCCCATTATGAATATATTTAACGAAACCGCTATCGGCGTTTGCGAAGGCCAGCAGATAGATATGGAGTTTGAAACGCAAAGCGGGGTAAAAATTGAAGAATATATCAACATGATCCGCCTGAAAACGGCTGTGGTTTTGGGCGGTGCGCTGAAAATTGGCGCGCTGATAGGCGGTGCGCCTGAAAAAGATGCCAATTTCCTCAGCGACTTTGGGATAAATCTGGGCGTAGCTTTTCAATTACAGGATGACATATTGGATGTATACGGCGACCCGGAAAAATTCGGCAAACAGGTTGGGGGAGACATCATCTCCAACAAAAAAACCTACCTGCTGATAAAAGCGCTTGAATTGGCCGAAGGCGAACAGGCCGGGCAATTGGATATTTTATTGGCAGCAACGCAATTTGATGTTGCAGCAAAAGTAGCAGCGGTTACTGATATTTACAATCAGCTTGATGTTAGGCAATATGCCGAGACTGCTATGCAAAGCTACGCGGACAAGGCTTTTGCAGCATTAGAGCAAATCAATCTGCCGGCAGCATACAAGCAGTACCTCCATGATTTTGCAGATGGGCTGTTGGTTAGGGAAAGTTAGCATAATGTACTTGTTTTATATTCCTGATTAATATATTTAGCACATGGAACATGAAATAGCCGACCACGCCAAAAAAGCATTCAAAGCCATGCATAATCACGAGAAATCATTTTGGGATAAGACCAAAGAAGTATTGTTCGAAATACTGATCATCGTATTCGCGGTAAGTTTTGCTGCGCTGATAGAGCGTACCCGCGAGCATTATAAAGAGAAATCGGAAGCCAAAGAATTTGTATTAGGGTTAAAAAACGACCTGAACAACGAAATACTGCAATTGCAGACCGGCAAAAAAGATATGGATACATTGCGCATCAATTATACCTTTCTTTTAGACTTAAATGATAAGATGATTGATAGCCTCGCAAAGATCAAAGATCATAAGCACAGTTTCAATATCAGTAAATTCAATACCCGGATAGCAAACGGGCGTTATGACGGCTTTAAATCCAGCGGCAGGATACAAACTATCGAAAATGATTCGCTGCGGAACGACATCTTGAAATTTTACGAAGAGAATGTTCCTTTTGTGGATTTTACAGAAAACGTGTTCAATGCCAACCAGGTACGCCTGGAAGACTATTTTTTAAATAATGCCGACGAAAGAACGCAAACATTGAAAGGCGCATTTAAATTAATGAATACCTATAAATGCAAGCTGATAATGAAATTTACATTAAGTTATTCAGATGCCGTACTACGGGGGTATAATGGGGCATTAAAGCAAGCAAAAAAGATACAGGCTGAGATAAATAAGGAGTATCATTGACGATTTAGTCAAACTATCTGCCTTATACAAAGGTCATTTCAAAAAGGGTATTCTTTTTTAAAATCTTTTTCCCTCTCATCCGTCTCTACTAATACACAAACAAGTGCAGGCTCCTTATGTTAATCAGCTTTCACTTGTAATTTATATTTATGGCTAAACGTATTCCATTCATTATAGCGATATGGGCCCTTGTCGATCTGTATTTTTTTCACTCTGTAGAAGCTGTTACTGCCAATAATTTTATCCTGTGGGGCTATTGGCTGCTCGATGTTTTATTAGGCGCAGGCCTTGTATCTGTTATATTTCTGCGTGGCGCGGGCCGCACACCACAAAACCTCATAGCATTTTTAATGGCGCTGATGATGCTGTCATTTGTACCTAAGCTGGTTGCAGCACCTGTTTTAATAGTTATCGATATTGTACGCTTATGCATTTGGTATCCGCGCCCGGTATGGGAAAGCTGGGTAGCATTTGGTGTTGCGGCTATTCCATTCTTTGGCTTAATATTCGGCCTTACACGTGGGCAACACTATTATAAAGTACATAAGGAGACTTTGTATTTTGATGATTTGCCTGAAAACTTTGACGGATTCACCATTACCCAACTGTCCGACATTCACTCCGGCAGTTTTACCAGCGAAAAAGGCGTGGAGAAAGGTATTTCGATAGTGAACGACCAAAACAGCGACCTGATCCTGTTCACCGGTGACCTTGTAAACAGTAAAGCATCAGAGATGGACAGGTGGATCCCATCATTCGCTAAATTGAAAGCGCCATATGGCAAATTCTCCGTACTCGGTAACCACGATTATGGCGATTATACAAAATGGGACAGCAAAGAAGAAAAGGACGCTAACCTGGTCCGTTTAAAAGAAGTTCACAAAGAGATCGGTTTCCGCTTATTGCTGGATGAGACGGTTAATATTGAAAAGGGCGGCCAAACCATATCACTTATCGGTGTAGAAAACTGGGGCAAAGGCGGCTTTCACAAATACGGCGACCTGCAAAAAGCCACCGCAAATGTACCCGCTAATGCATTCAAAGTCCTCATGTCGCATGATCCATCACATTGGGAAGGCGTAACACTTGGGCATGATAAGCATATCCATCTTACACTTTCCGGTCATACCCACGGCATGCAGTTTGGCTTTGAACTGTTTGGTTTTAAATGGAGCCCTATCAAGTATGTTTACAAGCAATGGGCAGGGTTGTATGATCGCGGCGGGAAATACCTGTATGTAAACCGTGGCTTTGGTTTCTTAGGCCTTCGCGGCAGGGTAGGCATCTGGCCGGAGATAACCGTCATTACCCTGAAAAAGAAAAAGTAATTATTCAGCTTTTCGCTGAAAGCTGTAATACAAATAGCCCAAAGCCGGTAAAATAATTAAACTACCTATCAACAGTCCCCAGCCGAGATCGGTAATGGTGGTCAGCGGCGCATGATCTTTTAACAAGGAAAGATTATTACCGCCCTTAACCATCACAATGTTAGGGTAATGGCGATAGCCAACGGCTATCAATATCATCGTCACCTGGAAGGCTGCCGGTATGCGGATGATCTGCGTGTGTCCATTCCTTAACAGGTACCACAATAATACCAATGATAGCGATGCGGCAATTATGGCTATGAAACTCACCGGATTGCCAAACAGCCAATGGGCAAGGTGCACATTTTCAACCTCAGCAGCCAAAAATACCAGGCCTCCGCAGCCAACGGCCACCGCGTTCATGATCACGGCTTTTTTGGTGAAACGTTTGATATCAGATTGTTCTTTTGCTTCGCCGATAAGGTAGATCGCCGCAAGGAAACCACAAAGCGCAACGGTAAATAAGCCAACCGCTACTGAGAACCAATTGAGCCAGCTATAGACATAAGATGTGAGGAAATCATTAGATGATGGATCGATCTGCCTTGAGATAACACTTCCTGCCGTAATGCCCAAAAACAAAGGCGTAATAAAGCTGGAATAAACAAAGATGTGATTGTATAAAGCTTGCGACCGCTCGTCTTTCACCGCATCATAATTACGAAACGAGAAGGCTGTACCGCGTGCGATGATACCCATCAGCATAATGAGCAAAGGAATATGCAGGTAAGTACACAGCTCGCTGTATATAACGGGGAACCCAACGAATAAGATCACCACCGCGATCACCAGCCACATATGGTTAGCCTCCCAAATAGGCCCGATAGCCTGGTAGGAGGTTTTGCGTGTGCGCGACTTGTTATTATCCGACGTGAACAGCTCGATAATGCCTGCACCGAAATCGGCGCCGCCTAACAAAAAGTACAGCACGATGGCGAAAAAAAGGAATATTATGTCGACGTAAAGCATATCATTTGTTTTTATCGTACAAAGCCGGAACCATTTTTATCTGCCTGCCCAGCAGGAACACCACTGCCACGCTCAAGGTGAAATACACAAACGTGAACAGATAGAAAGTATATTGTATCCCCTGCATCGGTGTAACGGCCTCGCTGGTGCGCATCACACCCTGTATGATCCACGGCTGACGACCGACTTCAGTTACCGTCCACCCAGCTTCAACAGCTAAAAACCCTAAAGGTGTGGCGAAGATAAATAGCTTTAAAAACCAGTTGCGGAATAACCAGGCCCGTTTCCACCACAACGCCACGAAATATAACAGCCCGGCAAATAGCAGGAAGAAACCAATCCCCACCATAATTTGGAATGCATAATGCGTAACCGGCACATTCGGCTGATCTTTCTCCGGGATTTTGTCCAGACCTACAACCGGCGTTTTAAAATTCTCATAAACCAGGAAGCTCAGCATGCCGGGCAACTCGATACCATATTTATCAATCTTATGCACCGTATCCGGCACACCGCCGATCAGCAGGGGAGAATAATCCACCGTATGAAAATTAGCTTCCATTGCAGCTGATTTTGCAGGTTGCCGCTTGGCTGCGCCTTTAGCCGAAAGATCCCCGCTCAACGGCTGTAAAATAGCAGCTACTGCGCCGAATATGATTGCGATCTTAAATGCCTGCGTATGAAAATGCACATTACGCTTACGGAAGATCATCAGCGCATGGATGCCTGCTACGGCAAAGCCTGTAGCCACAAATGCGGCCAGTGTCATGTGTAACGCTTCGGAGAACCAGGCTTCATTAAACATCGCTTTGATTGGGTCTATGTTCAGGTATTGCCCGTTAACATAATCAAAACCCGAGGGGCTGTTCATCCACGAGTTAGCCGAAACCACCAAGATCCCCGAAGCAACCCCGCTAACGCCCACCACAATACCCGTAAACCAATGAAACCATTTATTCAGCCGGTTCCAACCATACAGGAAAAAGCCCAGCGCAATCGCCTCCACAAAAAACGCCACACCTTCCAGCGAGAACGGCATCCCGAATATCGGCCCGGCATACCGCATAAATTTCGGCCAAAGCAACCCCAGTTCAAACGACAGCATCGTACCCGACACCGCTCCCGTAGCAAAAAATATAGCTACGCCCTTGCTCCAGGCCTGCGTAATGTTGCGATAAACAGGATCGCCGGTCTTCATCCATTTGTAATGCGAGATAGCCATAAAAACAGGCATCACCATACCAATACAGGAGTAAATGATGTGAAACCCCAGCGACAGGGCCATTTGTGAGCGGGCGGCAATAAAATCGTTCATACCGGGCGAGAATTAGGATATGCAAATATATCCATATTGTTACACTGCATTTTTAAATCCAAACATCAATCGCAAAATAGAAAGTTTCTAAAATGCGTTTTTATTTGGTTTTGTGGGACTTATGGTGTATTGTCTGATTCGTGTTTAACCGCAGAGGGCACAGCGGTTACACAAACTGAAAGCGGATATTGACTTACGAAGTTTTCAGAACTTCGTAAGTCTGCTACCGAGAAAAACAAGCTTCCAGCTACCGACTGGAGTGGTGCGCGCACCATACGCACCACGCGCACCACTCATTTCTTGTATTTCATTCATAATCAATTGTTTACATTTTTCGACGCACCGCCACGCACCACCTTGTAAAATGGCAGTATTCTCATTATCAGCAATATATAAAATACCATCAATATTTCACTTTTCTCAAAACGCACCACTTGCATTGTAAAATTCATGTAAGTAATCTATTATCGTTTGTTAACTAATCTCTCATCTCCATCAAGTAATCTCTAAAAAACATAAGTTTGCCAATAACATCAATCATTATGAATACCCCCGAACAAAATTTCGCAGCAACCGGACTCACATTGCCTCCGGCGCCAAAACCGATGGGCGTTTACAAACCCTGCCTCGTCGATGGCAAATACCTTTATGTATCAGGCCACGGAACGGTTAAGGAAGACGGCTCGCTGATCGTAGGTCGCGTTGATGATAATTTATCAAAAGAAGAAGGTAAACATGCCGCCCGGCAGGTCGGCTTAGCCATCCTTGCTACCATCAAGGCAAACCTGGGTAGCCTGGATAAAGTAAAACGCGTAATAAAAGTGCTGGGTATGGTAAACTGTATGCCCGAATTTGGTGAGCATCCCTACGTCATCAATGGCTGCA
Source organism: Bacteroidota bacterium (assembly GCA_013289045.1). GTDB lineage: Bacteria > Bacteroidota > Bacteroidia > Sphingobacteriales > Sphingobacteriaceae > Mucilaginibacter. Next base: position 14,274 of record JABDAU010000083.1, read on the forward strand.
GCGAGCTGTTTGCCAAAGTTTGGGGCGAAGATAACGGCATAGGCGTGCGGAGTGCGGTGGGAATGGGCTCATTGCCCGGCAATATCCCGGTTGAAATAGAGGCGTTGTTTGAATTGGTATAAACGATGGCAGCAGATTGGTATACTATAAATAATATCGATGACCTCGATACGCCGGCGCTTGTCGTTTACCCGGACAGGGTGAAGGAAAATATCTATCTTGCTAAAAGCATGATTGATGATGTTTCCCGGCTTCGCCCGCATGTAAAAACGCACAAAAGCAGAGATGTTACCCGGCTGATGCTCGAAGCAGGCATCAATAAATTTAAATGCGCCACCATTGCCGAAGCCGAAATGCTGGCCATGAATAATGCGCCCGATGTATTGCTGGCCTACCAGCCTTCCGGCCCAAAGCTGGAGCGGCTGATCAGTCTTATCAAAACTTATTCGGGGACGCGTTTTTCCTGTTTGGCAGATAACATAACATCGGCAGAAAATATCTCCAAAACTGCGACAAGAAACGGGTTGGCTATCGATGTATTTGTCGACCTGAACATCGGCATGAACCGCACAGGTATTTTTCCTGAAGATGCAGTTGAATTTTATCAAATTTGTGCTGCCTTGCCCGGTATCAATGTAAAAGGGCTGCATGCTTATGACGGCCATATCCATGATGCAGATATTAATAAGCGTACAAAACATTGTAATAAATGCTACGAAGCAGTTGCCAAATTGCAAAGGCGACTCAGGAAGCGTGGGCACGATCCGGTGATCATTGCAGGAGGTTCGCCGACGTTCCCGATACATGTACAAAGGGAGGATATTGAACTGAGTCCCGGCACTTTTGTTTATTGGGA
>JABDAU010000084.1 GCA_013289045.1 Bacteroidota bacterium
TGTGGCATCTATAACAGAACTATGCAGGGAACTGCGCCGTGATCAAACACCTGCCGAGCAGGTGTTGTGGGAATATTTGCGTAACAGAAATACTAAGAAGCATAAATTTCTAAGACAAAATCCAATATATATTTTTGTCGCCATTTGGCAGGCGACTGTTTTACATTCCTGATTTCTATTGTCATCAATCAAAATTGGTTATAGAAGCTGATGGCCCAATTCACTTATTAAAGCAGGGTTATGATAAGAACAGAGATGAAGTATTGAAAGGCTTGGGTCTAAAAATTTTAAGATTTACTAACGAACAAATCCTAAACGATATTCAATCGGTTATTATGACAATTGAAAAATATTTGTAAAACGTAACTGTAGCTACCCTCTTTCCGCGTAGCGAAGAGAGGGTGGTCGAGCGATAGCGATGGCCGGGTGAGTCCACCGGGTCGCGTTCAGCGTTAGGGATTGCAGCGGATACCAGCCCAGCGCATAAGGCCTGCAGGCGTATGAGCGGAAAGCCCGGGCCGCAGGCAACGCCCTGTTTTAGAGTAGAGATCAGTAATAGAGATAAGGGAACCGTAGCTGACCAACTATCCTTCCCACCTCACGCGTGCTCCAGCGATGCCTCCAACAAATGCCTCACCGTTGAAGAGATCTCCTCCAACCCGAAAGGTTTTGGTATAAACGCATCCGCACCATAATTGCCTAATGATTCCAACACACGCGGGTAGCCGGACATCATGACCACCGGGATATGGGATGTTAGCGGGTTGGTTTTGAGGAAATGGCAATGTTCGCCGCCATTGATGCCGGCCAGCAGGAAATCGAGCATCACCAAATCGGCGTTAAACTCTCTTGCGCTGTTGATAATATCATCGGTATATGAAAGTGCAGTCACATTATACCCCTCCATTTCCAGCGCTTCTTTCAATACGTCGAGAATATCGTTCTGATCGTCGACAATCAATATATTTTTAGTCATGAAATTTATAATTGGTAGCTATTTAACGATGGTTACAGCTTTTTTGTTTTTTAACTTGCAGCAAAATTAGCATCGTCAATTTAATTGCAACTGCAAGTTTACATTAAGTTTTTGTGAACAACTGTGAATAATGGCGGTTGAGATTAATATTTTACAAATGAGAAACATTTTATTCTTTGGCGATAGCCTTACCGCCGGCTATGGATTGGCGAACGTAAAAAATGAATCGTGCCCGGCACTGATACAGCAGAAAATTGACGCGGAAGGCATCGACTACCACGTGATAAACGGCGGACTGAGCGGTGACACTACCTCAGGCGGACTGGCGCGTATTGAATACTGGATGAACCGCCCGCTGGATGTGTTTGTGCTGGAACTGGGCGTGAATGACATGATCAGGCGCATCCCAATTGCCCGCACGGCGCAAAACCTGGAAGCTATTATTTTGAAGGTAAAAGAGAAATACCCGAACATAAAAATGGCCATGATGGGTATGGAGATCCCGGCATTTATTCCGGGTGCGCCCATAGAAGAGTTCAAGCTGATATTTCGCCGGCTGGCGGATAAATACCAGATGGCACTTGTGCCGTTCTACCTGGAAGGCGTCGCCGGGAAAAAGCAGCTGAACCTGCCTGATGGGTTGCACCCTTCAGCGGAAGGTTATAAAATTATTGCCGATACGATATGGCCGGTGATTCGGGCGCTATTGTAAGCGCTGGCTATATCGCTTGCAATAACACTATCGAACCTTTCATATATAGCACTTCCTTCATATTCTCGTGTGTTTTATTGTTGATCCAGATGTAGCCATTGCCATAACCGTTTTTGAAACGGATGACCGAGCAAATTGCTTCACCGCCTTTTGGATCCTGCAGGATGTCGTCAAAAGCGTATTCAAGGTCAAAATGGTTTATCTTGTTTTCGCTTTCAAAACGGTAGGCATCCAATTGGTATTTAACGCCTTTTTGTATCGGCAGGTAACCCATCAGATCTTCCACAATGTTGTCGTCGAAATAGCCTTCGGCCATGGGCGTGGTAATGTTTGACGATACGCCTTTTATTACCGCGTGGGTTTGCACAACTGTTGGGCTATAGCGGACATCGAGAAATTTCACATTCGGGTTGGTGATCATGGTGTAACGAATCGGCCCTGCGAAATTTATTATGGATGTGTCCACCATCTCATGCCCAAACGGTATCGTCCGTGAACGGCCGAATATGAGCTGTTTGTTGACGCTATCCGCCTTGATGATATTATAATTCACGAACTGGAACTGCTCCTTCCCTACCGAATCGTACCCGGTAACCTTCACAAACTGGTGACCGGACTTGATGAGATCGTATCGTATACCCTTATTATTTGCTTTGAGCGTAACCTGGGCGTGGGCGGCCAACCCGCAAAATACTGCTGCTGCGAACGTATATAGCTTTAATTTTTTATGCATGGTTTATGATTTTGGCAGGTGGATAGGGATCATTAAAATATTGCCATTTGCGTTAAACGGGCTGTTGTTTTCCTGCACTACTTGGTCGTAGTTTAATGCCGGTTTTGTGAGGTCGCGTTTGTAGAAGCCCTGAACGCGGTCTGATGAATAGTAGAGCCATTTACCATCCGGTGATATGGATGGTGATGAATTGCCGCCGCCGTCGTTCACCTGCGCGCCGATGTTTTCGGCTTCTGTCCATTGGCCGTCTTTTTTAAAGCTGATCATGATGTTGGCGCCGTTCAGGAATACTACGTAGCTTTCGTCGGGCGCGATGAACGGATCCTGTATTTCGGCAGCGCCTTTTATGAGTAGCTGCTTTGCCGGGCCGTAATGATCGCCGAGCCATTCGTTGTAAAAGCTTTGCATGCCGGTGAGGCCTTTCCTGCGCGAGCAGTAGAACAATGTGCCTTTGGCGCTTACCGATGGCGCATAATTGCCTACTCCTGCTAAATTAACTGCAGAATCCAGGTGATGCGGCGTACCCCAATCGCCATTGGCTGATTGATCGGCGTACCAGATATGCATGGCGCGTTGTGGTTTGTCCTGCGGCATATCGGCAGTGGGGCGGCTGGAAATAAAGTACATGCGTTTGCCATCGCGCGAGATAAATGGATCGGTATCGCGGAAGCGGCCGGAAAATGGCACTACCTGCGGCTTTTGCCAAACGCCGTTCTGTTTTTTGGAACAGATGATCGTCCAGTAAATAGCACCCAGCGATGAGTAGGCCGTTTGTCCATCAGGTGCAAAGGATAGCGACCATTCGCTGTATGGCGTTGAAAAAATGCCGGGCGCGAATACCCGCGGCCTGTCGGCGGTATCGATAACGGATGCATATTTTGGCGCGTCCTGGCAAAAGGCTGCTCCGGGTGCAAGGCAAAGTGTTGCAACAAATATGTTTTTTATAAATCTTGCTATCATGATAGATCGGGTTTATCAGTTGAATCGCGGCACCAGGCTGGCGGCCGATATTCGTGATTTGACAAGCGTATCCGCCGATTTGTTACGAAAGCTTAGAAAAATAAAAAAGTTAAATGGTGCGTTCTCGCGCCACTATCGAAGAGATACGGATGAGACGGGTATCGATAATTTATCAGAAACGTTTGAAAAGAAGTGTTATTTTGACCGGGAAACCTGTTGTTTCTCTGCCTTTTGCAGGCGTATTAGCCTGGAGTAAACCATCATGGTTAAACTGGCAATACCGATAAAACCTATAGCGCAAAAAACTATACGCCATGTAACATGTGTATCAATGATGTTCAATAAAACCAGGAAAGATACTAATGTAGCCATCAGGTTAATTACCAGGGCCACTTTTACACGGGTCATTTCGTCTTTTGGGGCGGTACTTGCCATACTTTCAATCAGTTAAATTTGGTCGGGATTATAAATATGGGACATTTTTGTTACAATCCAAAAAAATCCTGAAAAAATTTAGCTCCTTAAGTAGGATGCACCATTGATATCGATGATAGCGCCGCTCGAAAATTCAACGCCATCCAAAGCGCATAAAGTCACCATTCGCGCCACCTCTTCAGGCTTTGCAACACGACCAAAAGGGCTTTGGTTTTTGATACTTTCGCCTTGCGGCCCATCCAAAACATGCGTTGCCATATCGGTTTCCACAAAGCCCGGCGCTATTACATGTACGCTGATATTATGCGGCGCTAACGCCTGCGCTAATGATTGGCTCATGGCATTTAAACCTGCTTTGCTCGCGCCATAAGCCGGGCAATCCGGCTCGCCACGGAATGCGCCGCGCGATGAAATATTGATGATCTTGCCACCACCCTGTTTTATCATTTGCTTCGATGCAAAATAGCATAGGTTGGCAGGGCCTTCCAGGTTTATTTCCAATGTTTTGCGCCAACTGGATGTCCATTCGTCAAAGCTTACTTCGATTATTTTATGCTCAAAATAAACGCCTGCGTTATTGACGAGGATGTCGATACGTCCATATTTTTCAATAAAATCGTTGGTGAATTTTTGTATCGAGGCAGGCTCCTGGATAGTGAGCTGCCATGAGGTGTGGTTTCCCGGTTTTAGCCCGGATAGCACATTTTCGGCTGATTGTTTATCGGATTGGTAGGTGATGCCTACCGTTGCGCCCATGTTAGCGAATAATTCGGCACATGCTTTACCGATGCCCCTTGAGCCGCCGGTTACCAGGACAATTTTGCCTGTGAGATCAAATTGCATAGCGCAAGATGATCAATTTCCTGTTAATTTGAAATAGCTGCTTAAGCGATGATGCCTAATCCGGAGAAATAAAGCGGGTTATTGCGTAAAAACTGCCTGCTGGTTGCTTTGAAAGAATCAACGTCTTTTGACAACATGGCCTGGATAAGCTTCTGCGTCAGGCTCAATTCTTTTTTGGATTGTTGGAAATGTATTACTTTCATGCCTGCAGTATTGCCAATACTGTGCCAGTTGTAACTTTTAAGTAAATTTTACCTGGCAACACAGCTGAAACAGCTGTAAATAACATATTTAAAAAGGTTTTGATTATTTTCAGATTTTTTCCACACGGCTATTAATGTGCGGCTGACAAGTTTAAAAAACATACACGCTGTGCGGTAAACAATACAGGAATAACGGACAATCAGTATTAATTAAAGCATATCGTCTTCTGTCCTGCTGATACGGAAAGTGAGGTTTATGCGCTCCTTCATTGGTTTGGTAGATTTGGCGATGCGGTGCTGCCAGTCCTGCTGAAAATCGCCTTTCATTAACAGGTATGAGCCATGCTCAAGCGGGATGGAGAATTTGGTAGTATGATCGGCTTTGTTGCGGATATCGAACAGCCTTACTTCGCCAAAGCTTACAGAAGCAACAGTATGGTTACGACCGGGGATCTTATCCATATCGTCATGCCAGGCTACCGAGTCGTTGCCATCGCGATAAAAATTCAGGAGGACGCTATTGAATTTTGTGCCTGCTGCTTGTTCTACTCTTTCGCGGATAAATAATAAGTCATCTGTCCACGGTAAAGGCTTTGAACCTTCTCCGCTGATGGAATAGTCAGCATCCTGGTCGCCAAACCAGGCGGTAAGGCGGGGCGTAAGCACTTCCTTTCCATACATCAGCAGCGACTTTTGCGACCATTGAGTATTTGCAATAAACTTTTTAAGCAAACGATCGCTTTCCTGCTTGTTAAACATGCCGGGTTGATAATCAATTAATCCTGATAAAAGGGTTTTATTGAGGTCGATTCCGCCGAAGATATCGAGTTGTTCCATTGGGGATATTTACGACAAAAAGGATGCCGCAACATGTGTTACTAGTCTACCATTTGCTCATCCTCATAGCACCATAACCAACGTTCGCCGGGCTCTGCGGATGCGACAACAGGGTGACCGCTCCTATGAAAATGCTTGGTGGCGTGTTTGGCCGGTGAGCTATCGCAGCATAAAGTAACGCCGCAGGTTTGGCAGGTGCGCAGGTGAACCCAGGTACCGCCGTTTTTTATACACTCTTCGCAAACGTAATCATCCGATGTTTTAACTTCTTTTATCGCCTGTAAATGGCTGCAAATATTATCGCTCATGATAATTAGATTTTGATGTTATGGTAAAGATAACAACAAAATGGCTATTGGAAATATTTTGTGAGAGATGAACGAGCTGGGGGATTGTGCGATTCCTTCCCCAGGGAAGGGAAGGGGTTAATTGACATGCATAATCACTAAACCCCTCCCTGCATTTGCGCTCATTTCATCCGCACCCCTCCCATCCGCGTGCCGCCGTAGCTTTAGCGGAGGAGCAGGGAGGGAATGTAAAAACAGAACTTAATTACCGATATTAGTCGATAACAAGTTATCGTTGTTCTTGTAAGCCTGTTTCTGCAGCTCGTTTTTCAGGTTTTTGAAGATCTGTACAGGGGCTTCATCAGCAAACATGTTTACCAGCCATGATGGCAGCGAGCCTCCCGGGTCAACGTGAATAGAGTATTCAACCCTCACTTCATTATTACCAACCGGTGTAATGATCCATTTGCCTACGGAGTTATCGATCCTTACCATTCCTTTTTTCACGGGCACATATCCCGGTACGGCAGGGCCATCGATAGTAATAGCTTTGGTTTCAGGGTTTTGGGTTGCGGTTAAATGCGCCACAAAATCGCGGTTAGCGGCCGGCCATGGCAGGCTTACTTCGGCGTAGTAATAAATCTCGTTTGGAGACACTTTTTTGATCAGTGTACTTGATTTCAGGTGGTAAACCCACTCGGTAGCGCCATTCACGTCCATCACTACAGCAGCCAACTGTGCGGGTGTAGTATAAAATTCGCCGATAACTTTGATGGCCTTTATTTTGGAATCGGGCACATCGCTGCTATATACTTTTATGCCGTCTTTTTCGGTACGCAACTGCCATTGGGTTTGCGCAAAAGCAGGCAGTAAACCGATTGTCAGCATTGCTGCTATGAATATTTTCTTTAGCATTTTAGTAAGTTTTATATCGTTATGCGGCGGGGTATTAGATCGTTATGAACAATACAAAGTAACTATATTATATAGCCCGCCGTTTCATCCGAATGTCAACTTTATATTTTTTGACTGAAAGTGTATTTTAGTCAGTAACATGTATATGAGAACGGATTTGATAGGAATGCAGGGGCATGTTTCGCTTTGATAAACACACCCATGCAGCCGCACTGTCTTACGCGCCCCCTCTCAAGAGGGGATCAATTTACGGTAACACTTAGGCTTTATTCTATTTATCTCCAGCCGCCGCCTAACGATCTGTACAGATCCGACACCGCGCTTAGTTCATCGCGCTTAATGGTCGCCAGCTCCAGTTGGCTTTGGAGTACGTTGCTTTGCGCGGTGATCACTTCAAGATAAGTGGCCAAGCCGTTTTTAAATAATAAATTGGCATTGGTTGTAGCCTTGTTTAAGGTTGCAACCCTGTCGGCTGCTATGGCTTGCTGCTGTTTCAGCTTCTCTATTTTCACCAGCGCATCGCTTACCTCGCCTACTGCGTTTAATACCGATTGCCTGAATTGCAGCACCGATTTTTCGCGGTTAGTTTCGGCAACCTTATATTGTGTGCTTAGCTCTTTATGATCGAGCAAAGGCTGAACAATACTGGCCGCGGCAATACCAAATAACGACGATGGAACCTTGAACCAGTCGCTTGCCCTGAAGGCATCCGTACCGCCACTTGCAGTTATGCGCAGGGCTGGATACATCGCAGCTTTATTGGTACCCACATTGGCATCGGCCTGCATTACTGCCAGCTCGGCGCTTTTAACATCCGGGCGATTGGTGAGCAATGCTGATGGAACGCCTGCCGAAAGATTTACCGGAACCTCGTACTGATCCAGTTCTCCGGTCCTTGTAATATTGCCGGGGAGTTTGCCTGCCAGTATGCTCAGGGCATCTTCCTGTATGGCTATGTTTTGCTCAAATTGCGGTATCAGCTGTTGTGCTGCCTGTAATTGCGCCTGTTGCTGCTCTACAGCCAGCGAAGTAACCTGGCCCGAGTTGTATTGTAGCTTGATGATGTTTAAAGTGCTGTCGTTCAATCTTACGTTGCTGCGGGCTATCTTTATCTGCTCATCCAGCATCAGCAGGTTATAATACCCTTGCGATACGTTGGCCACCAGGCTGGTTTGCACCGCCTTTTTAGCCTCAATGGTTTGCAGGTATTGCGCCAGCACAGCTTTGTTCTGGTTCTTTATCCTTCCCCAAATATCTGCTTCCCATGAGAGGTCGAGATAAGCGGTATAGTCTTCGATGTGGTTGGTACCAAGGCCATATTGCTTCAAGCTCAAACCGTTCAGGCTATTATCTGAATAGCGGCTGGTGTTAGCAGAGACCGTCAGGTCGACCTGCGGCACGTTGTTCCACTTGGTTTGTTTAAACAGCAGTCGGGAGGCTTCGATATTCTTTACCGCTTCCTGCATGTCATAATTACGCTCGATGGCGCTGTCGATCAGCGTTTGCAGGGTTGGGTCAGTGAAAAAGTTTTTCCATTGTACCACTGCAATGCTGGTGGTGTCGGCTGCCCCGGCCGCATGCCTGAAAGTGTCAGGCAGCGCGGCTTTGGGAGTCCCGATGTTCTTTGAAACGTTACAGGCGCCCAGCGTTACCAGCAGGGCCAACCCGTATATATAAGTTTTCATTGTCGATTTCAATTAATTTGTTAATTCCGGCTCATATTCAACTGCATGCCCGTCGAGGCCTGCATTTGGGTGTTCTTCATTATTCAGCACGGCTAATGGTATGCCTGTCACCCTTTCCTGTAAAGCCTGGAAGATGACGAACAATACCGGGATGATGAACAGACCGAGTATTACACCTGATACCATCCCGCCTGCGGCGCCGATACTGATAGAGTGGTTACCCTGTGCCGACGGACCGGTAGCAATACTCATCGGGAACAAGCCAAATACGAATGCCAGCGAGGTCATGATGATCGGCCTTATCCTTAACCTGGCTGCTTCTATAGCCGCAGCAACCAAACCATAACCTGCTTTGCGTCGCTGTACCGCATATTCCACAATAAGGATGGCATTTTTAGCTAACAAACCGATGAGCATGATGAGGGCTACCTGTACATAGATATTGTTTTCGATACCGGTTAAACCTAATACCACGAACACACCCAATATACCTGTAGGTATTGAAAGTATTACTGCCAATGGCAGGATGTAGCTTTCGTACTGTGCTGCTAATAAGAAGTATACAAATATCAAACAAAGCATAAATATCACGGCTGATTGTCCGCCTGATGAAATTTCCTCACGTGTTTGCCCTGAGAACTCATAAGCATAACCGGTTGGCAATTGCTCTTTAGCTGTTTCCTCTATCGCCTTGATCGCATCACCTGAGCTATATCCCGGCTTGGGAATAGCGTTTACCTCAATAGAGTTAAAGAGGTTATAACGTGAAGCCGTTTCTGACCCATAAACACGGGTTAGTTTAACCAGCGTGTTGATCGGAACACTTTGACCCTGGTTGTTTTTAACAAACACGCGGTCGATAGATGCCGGGTCGGTCCTGTCGGCGATATCGGCCTGGACGATCACACGGTAGTATTTACCAAAGCGGTTAAAGTCTGACGCTTGTGCGGTACCAAAGTAAGCCTGCATGGTCGACAGGATGTCTTTAACATTTACACCCAACTGGGCAGCCTTTTCGTCGTCAACCTCTAACTGTAACTGCGGATAGTCTGCTTTATAGGAAGTAAACGCAAAAGCGATCGCCGGTTTCGCCATCAGCTTGCCGATAAAGTTATTGGCTACACCACTAAATTTATCCAGCCTGCCGTTGGTTTTATCCTGCAGCATTACGTCCATCGCTTCTACGTTACTAAAGCCGGGAACGGTTGGAAAGCTGAATACGAAGAACGTGCCGCCGGGAATGCCGGCCATTTTAGCTCGCACTATATTTTGGATATCATCAATGTTCTTAACCGCACCTCTCTCACTATTAGGTTTTAACAGCAGGAAGATCTGCCCGGCTGATGGACTATTGGACAGCGTTAAGAAGTTGAAACCTGCCAGCGACATCACAAATCTTGATGATGGCATGGTGTTCAGCTGTGCTTCGGCCAGTTTTAATGTTTTGTTGGTATTGGCTAATGAAGTTCCGGATGGAGTTGAAACAGCGATAGCCACAAAGCCCTGATCCTCGGTAGGGATAAAGCCCGTTTTTGTTCTGTTTACCAGGAAAACTGTAACTACAACTACTAAAGCAAGCCCGGCCATGCTGATCCATTTATTACGGATCAAAACTTTTAAGCCGCCCACATACTTGTTGGTCATGTAATTAAAGCCGCCGTTAAAGCCTGCGTAAAATTTCTCAACAAAACCTTTTTTAGGTTCATCATGGCCATCTGCGGCATGTTTGTTCTTTAAAAACAAAGCTGCCAGGGCAGGGCTTAACGTTAACGCGTTAACAGCCGATATAACGATAGCTATAGCCATTGTTAATGCAAACTGTCTGTAGAATATACCTGTAGAGCCTGTCATAAAGCTCACCGGTAAAAATACCGCCGCCATAACCAGCGTAATGGATATAATTGCGCCGCTGATCTCGTGCATAGCGCCGGTAGTTGCCGCTTTCGGGGTAAGCTTGGGGTCGTGCTCCATTTTGGCATGCACCGCCTCCACCACCACAATCGCGTCATCCACCACTATACCAATGGCCAGTACGAGCGCGAACAAGGTTAAAAGGTTAACGGAGAACCCGAAGAGGTTCATGAAAAAGAAGGTACCGATAATGGCCACCGGAACCGCTATAGCCGGGATCAATGTAGACCTGAAATCTTGCAGGAATATAAATACCACTATAAATACCAGGATAAATGCTTCCACCAGGGTATGTTCAACCTGGTTGATAGATTCGTCAAGGTCGGTTTTGGTACGGTAGAACTGGTTAAATTTGATACCTGCCGGGAAATCCTTTGATAATTTCGCCATCAGCTTATCAATATCGATCTGGATCTGGTTGGCGTTTGAGCCGGCCAGCTGGATAATACCAATGGTAATACCTTCGTGCCCGTTTAAGCGGTTGATACTGCTATAGCTGTAAGCGCCAAGCTCAACACGTGCTACGTCCTTTAAATGCAATACAGAACCGTCTGCATTTGCGCGGATAGCTATGTTTTGGTATTCCTCTGGTGTGGTAAGTTTACCTTTATATTTAATTACATACTCAAAAGCTTCCTTGCTTTGCTCACCAAACCTGCCTGGGGCTGCTTCCAGGTTTTTGTCCTGTATAGCGGCCATTACTTCGGCGGGCGTAATTTTGTAAGCTGCCAGTTCGGTAGGATTCAGCCAAATACGCATGGAGTAATCCTTAATACCACCAAATACCTGGGCAGAACCTACACCCGGGATACGTTTGAGCTCGGGGATGATATTGATCTGCGCATAGTTATTTACAAAGGTCGCATCGTACTTTTTGGAGTCTTCTGAGTATATACCCATCGCGCCAATAAAGCTGTTTTGCTGTTTGGTAGTGGTTATACCATATTGTACAACTTCTGCCGGCAACTGGCTTGTTGCCTGCGAAACACGGTTTTGAACGTTCACCGCTGCCTGATCGGGATTGGTGCCTTGTTTAAAATAAACCGTAATGCTTAATGTACCGTCGTTACTGGCGGTGGAAGTCATATAGGTCATGTCTTCCACACCGTTGATCGCTTCTTCCAATGACGGGGTCACGGAGCGCAGAATCGTCTCGGCATTAGCGCCCGGGTACACCGCAGATACCAACACCGACGGGGGTGCGATATTCGGGAACCGCTCCAAGGGCAGTTTTGTTAAACCAAGCACCCCCACTATCACCAATAATATGGAGATAACTGTTGAGAGCACCGGTCTTTCTATGAATCTTTGAAACATGATTGTAGAGGTTATGTGTGAGTATTATTTTTTTGCTACAGCAGCTACCTTATCTGTAGCTTTTTGAGGCTGGATCACCATGCCCTCCTGTAACTTATCTACGCCGCTTAACACCATCTGGTCGCCTACTTTTATGCCATCTGTAACCAGGTAATTGTCGCCGCTTTTACCACCAATGGTGATAGCTTGTTTTTTCACCTTGCTGCTATCGCCTACGATGAATACAAATACTTTATCCTGCATATCAACAGTTGCCGATTCAGGCACTAATAAAGCATCTTTATGCACCAGGCTCAACTTTACTTTACCGGTATTGCCCGAGCGCAACAGGCCCTGTGCGTTAGGGAAGCTGGCGCGAAGCGTGATGGCGCCGGTATTTTTATCAAACTGACCGTCGATCATATCGATGCTGCCTGTTTTACCGTATTCGGTATCATCTGCAAGCAGCAGGGTTACCGGCGGCAGGTGTTTCAGCTTATCTTTCAGGGTTTCGCCGGGATATTGTTCTTTAAAGTCAACAAAATCCTTTTCGCCTAATGAGAAATAAGCGCGAACGTTGTGCACGTCTGACAGTAAAGTCAATGCATCCACATCAGCCGGCGCAACCAGGCTTCCCTGTTTTTTATTCAAACGACCGATATAACCTGCTACGGGGGCTTTTATTAAAGTATACCCTACGTTGATCTGCGCAGTTGATACGGTGGCCTTTGCCTGCTCTACATTTGCCTTTGCAACTTCCAGCGCAGCGTTGGCTGTTTTCAATTGGTAGTCTGATACTACTTTGTTTTGCACCAGCGGGGTAACTTTATCCACTTCCAGTTGCGCGTTCAGTACAGCAGCTTGTGCAGCGTGCAGTGCGGCAACAGCGTTATTGTATTGTGCGCGATAAGGCTGATCGTTGATCTTGAACAATGGCTCGCCGGCGGCTACATAAGCGCCTTCGTCAACAAACACCTTGTCCAATGCGCCGCTTACCTGCGGGCGAACTTCAACATTTACTATACCTTCTATCGATGCAGGATATTCCTGGTAGGTGGTATCGGTACCGGTTGTTACAGCTGCCACCGGCAGTGCTGGCGGCGGCGGTGCGCCTTGTGGTTGCGGGTTTGACGAACAGCTATTTAATAAAAAGATAGCCGCAAGTAAACCCGGGATAACCAGGTATTTAACAATGTTAAACCATTTAACATCGTTAATGTAATCGTACTGTTTTTTACTTACGTTTTCCATATATGCAATTATTGTGTGATGAGCGAACTTACTAACGCTGTTAAATCGCTTAACAACGTTATATTATTGTTAAAAAAATATGAACTAATTAGAGGCAGCAACCTGGTCTTTCATGGACCTGATAATGCCGGTGATGGCATTCATGAGTACCTGGCGGTTCATTTCGTCGGACGAGCCGCGGCTGAGCAGGTTAATGGAGATGAGCCCGTGGATAACCGACCAGAAGGTATAATAGCGTACACATATCTCTTCCGATTCAAGATCTTCAATATGCATCATTTTGCCTATTACCTCGGCTATAATGTCCCATTGCCTCTCGGCTTCGGGCATTTTGCTCATCAGCGTGCAATTAATGCAATTGGTGGCTATACCGAACATCAACTGATAAAGTTCCTTTTTGAGGAATGCAAAGTTCCAATAAGCTACCCACATGGCTTCAAGCTGTTTTTCGGGGGTATCGTGCTGATCTCTTGCTTCTTCCAGTTTTTGGTTCAGTATCAAATAACCCGTGCGGGTCAGTTCATACAAAAGCGCATCCTTATTTTCAAAGTACTCGTAAATGATGGGAGCAGTATACTCAATTGCGTCGGCTATCTTTCGCATGCTTAAAGCTTCCCACCCCTCTTCCTTCGCAATATGCAGCGCAGCTTTCAGGATGCTCATCCTGGTGTCTTCTTTTAAGCGCGCGATTCTTTCTTTACTTGCCATCTCAATACAGCATTAAATCATTTAACACTGTTAGACAAATGTAGAAAGTTATTTTGAAACAGAGTGCCATGGATTTGTCATTTAGATAAAGTTATTGAAAATCAATTATTTGCGGACTTAAAAAATGTGATTTGTTGGTTTGTGTGGTTGTTATACACGCGACCCGGTGGACTCACCCCGAATGCGCTTCGCTGTTCGGCCCTCTCTTGCTTCGCGAAAGAGGGGGCAAAGCCATAACGTTTTCAGGAAAATAATGTGGAATGGAAATTTTGCAGCTACCCTCTTTCGCGAAGCAAGAGAGAGGGGCGACGGGCGAAGCCTCGCCGGGGTGAGTGCAACCGGGTCGCGTTTATTGTGACATCGTCAACCAAGGCGAAATTTAAGCGATATATCTTTAAATGGGCGTTGCCTTCGGCCGGGCTATACGCTCATACTGCACAAGGCTTTGGTCACAGGCCGGTATCCGCTGCTATCCCTAACGCAAATCTGTCTTGAACCATGATTTTTAGGATTGAAGGATTACGGGATTATTTCATTCGCCTGCATCGCGAATACACTGCTCAAGCAAATGTGCTGCGATCCAAAAATTAGTTTGCTTTATTTTTTCTATGTATGGCTTAACCGCTGGTATAAGTTTGGCTTGTTTGGCCATGAGAAACAACCCAAGCGTTCCTTTAAAGGTTATCCCAATTTTGCCTGCGAATCGCCTGGCATTCATGTCGTCCAGAATGACGAGATCGGCTAAGAGTTCTTTCGCCAGTGCCAATGCACTCGCCTCTCCGGGGTCAACTTCTTCTTTATATAATTGAAACAAATCTTGATTGATGACTGGAACAACGGTCACCCATTCAGGTAATTGTTCACCGAATTCCCGGGCTATTTCAGGTGTTGTAAGTACGGTTCCAAAAAGCCGTTGCAACAATTCAAATGCATCAATTTTGGAAAGCAGAATAAAACAACTGGTATCGGTGATGACGATTTTAGTGCTGCTCACTATTCATACTTGCTAAATCATCGCGTAGGGCCATCCCATAGAAATCCACACCGTAGCGGTTTAGTATCTCCATGAAGTCCCATTTTTTCATCCCGACCATCGCCGCAGCTTTGCCTAAAGTGATCTTACCTGCTTCATATAGCTTGGCAGCAATGAAACGCGCTGTTTCATCATGATCTCTTTCGAGCTCGTCAGGAATTTCTAATGTCATTATTGCCATGTGCTAAAATTACGAATAAAATTTTTAACACAAAAAAATGAACCTCGCATTAACCATACTGTTTCTTAAGTTTTTGA
>JABDAU010000085.1 GCA_013289045.1 Bacteroidota bacterium
CCAGGAATTTTACCACGAAGACGGCAATCTATCGTCAAAAGAGAACTATACTAACGGCCTTGCGGAAGGGCAGATCCCAACCTACTATTTTACCGGTAGTATAAAATCGGTGTTGAATTATAAGGGGGATAAGAAATCGGGCGAGGTAAAAACTTATTATAATGGCGGCATTTTACACGCGGTAGAGAACTATGCTAATGATGAATTGAACGGCCTGTATACCGAATATTATAAAAATGGCAACAAAAGGCAGGTCATAAACTACCTTAATGGAAAAGAGGACGGCGACTATAAAATGTTCTATGAGAATGGCGGGGTGGATTACGAAGGAAAATATACAGCCGACAAAGCCCAGGGTGAATGGAAATACTATTACGACAGCGGCAAGCTAAAGGAAAAACGCAATTATGTAAACGATAACGAGGAAGGTTTGCACGAAGAATATTTCGAAACCGGCGAGGTTTCGCTGAGCTGTAATTTTGCGAAGGGTAAGATAGTGGGCGAAATGACGGATTTTTACAAGGACGGAAGGCCTTTTGAAAAGACTTTATATGAAAATGGCATCATCAAATCGGTGAAGTATTTTGACGAGAATGGTAAAGTACTGAGCGCATCTGCGACAGTGAATGGACTGCTAAGCGTAACTTCATATACAAGGGACGGTGACAAGAAGGCCCACTTCTTTTATGATAAAAAGGGCATCCTGACAGGCGTTGATACGGTTTTTTATCCTTCCGGAAAAATATACCAGATCAATAACTATAAAGACGATGAGTTTGATGGCGCTACGACGACTTATTACCTGAACGGAAAAATAAAGAACCAGGTTGATATGACCGCCGGGAAAGACAATGGCTATTACACCAGTTATTATACCAATGGGAAGGTGCAATCGGAGGGGTGGAGAGAAGATGATGAAGATGCCGGCCCGTGGAATTTTTATGATGAACACGGCAGGTTAACCTCTACTATTTATTATGCCGATGGTGAAATAAATGGCTATAAAGAAACCTATAA
This sequence comes from Bacteroidota bacterium, assembly GCA_013289045.1. GTDB lineage: Bacteria > Bacteroidota > Bacteroidia > Sphingobacteriales > Sphingobacteriaceae > Mucilaginibacter. The sequence goes on from JABDAU010000085.1 coordinate 1,018, forward strand.
CACGGAAGGTAAAAAGCTAACTGAAGAAAAATATGCCGGCGACATGCTTGAGCAGCTAACGCAATATAGCCCGGAAGGAAATATAATACAGGTTGATTCGTTTCCAAAATATTCAGGTAAGTACAAACTGGTTTACCCCGATGGAAAAGTAATGGCGGAAGCCAATTATGTGAACGGCAATTTCGACGGTGTTTATAAAGAATATTTCTTTGATGGCAGCCCTTCAAGGGTGTTTTATTATAAGAACGGGGTGCTCGACAGTACTTTAACAGCCTATTATTATGGTGGTGTAAAAAGTGAAGAAGGTCATTATAAATATGGTGAAAAAAACGGCGTTTGGAAAAACTATGACGATGACGGCAGTATACTGAACGAGACCATGTACGTGAACGACATGATGAACGGCCTGAGAACGGATTACTTTTTAAAGGCTAAAGACCGTACAAGTATCTATAAAGACAATAAGCTGGAAGGTGATACCAAAAAATACGATCCTGATGGTTCGTTGGCGTATTTGGTGAATTTTGCTGATGATGCCCCTAAATATTACAGCTATATAGGCAAGGATGGCAAAATGGTGGCTAACATCCCTATTACAAGCACGAGCGGGCCGCTTAAATCCTATTTTCCAAATGGGAAAGTATCGCGAGAGTGGTCGTACAATGACAATATAAAGAACGGGACGGATATCATTTATTATACCAACGGACAGGTACGCTCGGTAGATACTTTGGCGTACGAGATACAGGTAGGTACTGCAAAAGAATATTACCCGGATGGGAAATTAAGATATGAATATCATTACGATACGGATAATCTGGATGGTATTTGTAAGGATTATGGAAAAAGTGGTAATTTAAAAGAGGAAAGTGTTTTTGACAATGGGAGCTATAACGGGCCGGCAAAATTTTACGATGAGAATGGGAAACTTATTAAAACGCTTATATACAAACACGGAGTGCTGGTATCGGCACAGGTTGAAAAGTAGCAGCACAGGGGTATTTATTATTGGCGCTGCGTTTTGCCTTTTATCGGCTACGTTGCATGCGCAAACGGTGGAAGAGCTCAGCAAGCAATTCCCCGGCGATAAAGCGGTGATGCTGAACAAGGTATTGGAATACACTATCGACGTTAAAAACGGTGAGCCGGTTGTGGATAGTCATTCCAACCAGCAGATTGAATTTATTGATGGCAATTCGGCATCGTATATGGGCAATTTTGGGTTTTCGCAAAGCAACTTCCAGCAGGCAGTGGCTTACGAGGCCTATACCCGTACGCCGGATGACAAGAAGATGAAAGTAAGCGAGTTTAAGACAAGCGACGACAAGGAAAGCTTTGTGTTTTATGACGATGTAAAGTACACAAAGTTCAACTTTCCGTCTGTGGAGGCCGGTGCGGTAGGCAATTTGGATGTTAGCTATCATGACAAAGACCCGCATTTGCTTTCGCCTTTCTATTTCGCAAGCTATATACCTGTGGTGAATAGTGAGCTGAAGATCACGGTATCAAAGGATGTTGCGATAAAATTCAGGCTGATGGGTTTGGATACCAGTAAGATCACCGTTACTACTGAAGATAAGCACCATAACAAAATATATACCTTCCAGTACAAAAATTGCCGGGCGGATAAGTCGTATACCGACGCGCCGGATTATGACTGGTATTCGCCAAGGGTGATCTTTTACATTGAAAGTTATAAAGATGACAAGGACAATGTAGTGCCATACCTCGGCACTAATAACGATCTGTTCAAACTCAATTACAGCTACGTTAAAGCGGTAAATGGTCAGATAACGCCTGAGCTAAAACATATCGTCGATTCCCTTACCACCGGCGTTGCTACACCCGAAGGCAAAGCAAGGGCGATATACGGATGGGTGCAGCACAGCATTAAATATGTGGCTTTTGAAGATGGCATGGGCGGTTTTGTTCCGCGCGATGCGGGGTTGGTATGCAGCCGTCGCTATGGCGATTGTAAGGACATGGCCAGCATCCTGACCGAAATGCTGAATACCGCAGGTGTGCCGGCCTATTTTACCTGGATAGGTACACGCGATATGCCATATAAGTTTAGCGACCTGCCATTGCCAATGGTGAGTAACCACATGATCAGCACCATCAGCCTCAATGGTAAATATGTTTTCCTGGATGGCACCGACCCAACCTGCGTATTTGGTACGCCATCCGCTGGGATACAGGATAAGGAGGCGATGATAGCGGTGAACGACAAGGAATATAAGATACTAACTGTTCCCGTGCCTGAAAAAGATAAAAACGTGATCTGCGATACCACCTGGCTGGAAATTACGCCCGATGGCGTAAAAGGCACGGTAGACAGGCAGATGCAGGGCTACTTTGCAACCGAAGCCTATGGCGAGCTGATGTACCGGAACCAGAAGGATATGCAGGATTACTTTAAAGGTGAATTTGTGCGAGGATCGAATAACTTCCATTTGGATACTTTTCGCGTAAGCAAACAGGCAAATCCAAATGACATTATGCTTTCGGCACAATTTACTTTGCCGGATTATGCCAAGAAGCTGGGCAATGATTACTACCTGAACATGAACCTGTTCAAGTTCTATCAAAAGGCAAAGCTGGATTATCCTGAAAGACAGGTGCCGGTTTCGCGGGATTACAAATTCACCAAACGATACGTGACCATATTGAAGATCCCCGACGGTTACAAGCTCACCTACTTGCCGCAGAGCAAAACCTTCCATAACAATATATGGGGTTTTAACATTCATTATGAGCAAAAGAATAACACCGTAATATTTACCCAGGAATTTTATAACGACGACCTTATCCTGACGAGCGACAAGTTCAAGGCATGGAATGATGTGCTTGACAGCCTGCTGCCTACATACAGGGAAACACTAAGCCTTTCAAAAATTTAAACATGATAAAAAAGATCACCACAGTTGTGGCCATACTGGCATCCATGCAGTATGCTTATGGTCAAACGCCTGCTATTGAAACCGAAAAATGGGCCGACAAACCAACATTGATCACGCCCGATAGCAAATACAATAAGGAATCGGCAGTTGTGATTTCGGATAAGCGCCGTTTAGAGTTTGCCGATGGGCCAAAGCAGGAGGTGGAAGAATATTATACGATTCATAAAATAGTACATATTAACGACGACAAGGGGATAGAAAGCTTTAACAAGATCTACCTCGATGCCAGCGATAACTCCGAAATATTGGATATCAAGGCCCGCACCATACTGCCAGGAGGAAAGATCATTGAGCTGGACAGGAGCAATATAAAAGACATAAAGGAAGATGATGGCAATATGTACAAGATATTTGCTATGGAAGGTCTTGAAAAGGGCTGTGAGATAGAATATTATTACACCCGGAAAAGGCCTGTATCTTATTTCGGGCGCGAGATATTACAGCTGGATTTCCCGGTACTGAGTTCCGATTTTCGACTCATAGCGCCTGAACGCCTTAAATTTGATGTTAAGCCTTACAATTTCGCTGCGGCTGTTATCGATACCGCGATCAACGGCAAAAGGATAACAGAGTGCGTGGTTAAAGAGACCCCGGGCGCAGAAGAGGAAAAATATGCAGCCGTAGTGGCGAATTTAAGGAGGGTTGAATACAAACTTTCGTACAATGAAGCAAGCGGGAGAGGTGTGCGCCTTTTTACCTGGAACGAGCTGGCCAAAAGGGCATTTAGCTTATATACCGACGTAACCGATAAGGAAAATGCTAAAATTGCAGCCATAGTAACGGCAAATAACTGGGCGCACCTGAATGGTGAAGTGCCTAAAATAACCGCTGTTGAGGCCTATGTGAAAAAGACGTTCTCTTATGATGAAAACCTGCAGGGCGATGAATCTGACAAGCTTTCAACCGTACTGCAGAATAAGATAGGCAGTACAATCGGAACCATGCGTGTTTATACCGCCATATTCAAAAACCTGGGTATCGATTTCCAGATAGTGCTGACGGGAGACAGGGAAAAATATGTGATAGATAAGGCTCTTGAGAACTGGGATAATTGCGATCATCCATTATTGTACTTTCCTGCGGAGCATAAGTTTTTGGCGCCTACACGTCCGGACTTCCGTTATCCATGGATCTTACCTAATTGGGGCGAGACCAATGGTTTGTTCTGTAAGCAAACCTCTATCGGCACGTTCTCTACCGCTATTGCCGAGATCAAAAATGTGCCGCTTGAGGAATATAGCAAGTCGTTTGACAATATCGAATCAAACCTGAACCTCAATAGCAGCCTTGATTCGATGAATGTGGATGTAAAGCTGAGCTATGCGGGTTATATCGCAAATGAATATCGCGATGCCCTCAACTTATCTAACGAAGAGCAAAAAACGAAAATAATAAAAGAGATGGCCAAGGATTTTGCAGGATCGGATAACCTGAAGTTTTCAGAGGTTATAGGTCAGGATTTTGCAAATGAGAATACCGATGAACCGCTGGTAATGCATATGAAAACTGCTACCGATGGATTACTGGAACAAGCCGGCAATAAGTTGCTGATAAAAATAGGTATGGCGATCGGTCCGCAGGAAGAGATGTACCAGGAGAAACCACGCCAGGATCCGATCAGTATTGAGTTTGGCCATTATGAGCAGCGGACGGTGAATTTTACCATCCCGGCTGGTTACACCATAACCAACCCTAACGATCTGAAGATCAATCAGACTTATTCAGAGAATGGTGAGTTGTCAATGGGCTTTGTTTCAGACTATGAAATAAAAGGTAATGTATTAACCGTACACATTATGGAGCAATACCGTAAAACCTATTACCCGGTTAGCGTTTTCGCCGACTTCCGCCGTGTAATTGATGCATCGTCAGACTTTAATAAAGTAGTTTTGGTATTAGAGAAAAAATCATCCTGATAAAAAGGACAGGTTTAATAGCGACATCAAACGGGTAAGTATTTTATATTTCTTGCTAATTTTTGCTTTAAAGTAAATATCTTCATACTGGATATTCACCCCGAATAATTAGCTATGATTTTAACCCGGGCCTATGCGTAAGTTTTTGCTTTTTTTATGCATAGTCGTTGTTTTATCTGCGTCCGCAAAACTGGTTAGGGCACAATCCAACCAAACGCTTACCAACGGACAGAATACTACAGCTGTAACTTTTCCTTCCGGAGGATGCGTTTACAATTGGGTGAATAATAATCTATCCATCGGACTTGCGGCAAGCGGTACCGGGAATATAGCATCCTTCCAGGCGATTAATAACGGGAATAGCGCTATTAAGGCAACCATAACAGCTACGCCCATATCTAATTCTTACGCCTACATTCCGGCAGCTTACGGCGATAATGTTTCGGTCATCAATACCACCAATCAAACTTTTGTAACAAGCATAAACCCCGAAGGTGAGGTTACGTGTGTTGGTGTAAGTCCCGATGGTACACGCGCATATGTAACAAATTCATTCAGCGGCGGGGAGGTTATCAATACGTCAACAAATGCAATAATTGGTAGTTTTCCTACCGGTAGAAACCCCTGGGGAGTTGCCGTGAGCCCGGATAATTCTAAACTTTATGTAGCAAATCAAAGTGATAATACCGTTTCGGTTATAAATACCGCAACATTTGCTACGATTGCCACCATCAATACCGGGATAAACCCCTATTGTATTACGATGAGCCCGGATGGTAAAATTGCTGCGGTTACCAACCTGGGAGGAGGTTCGGTTACGGAGATCAATACCACAACAAATACGGTATCAGCTACTCTCAATGTGGGGTCTTACCCTGTAGGTCTTGCTTTTACGCCCGATGGCAGCAGGTTATACGTTGCTAACACGCTTAGCGGGAATGTTACGGTGTTTAATACAGCCACTAATGCAATTTTAACAACTATTACGGTTGGCTCTCATCCTACAGGTTTGGCTATAAGCCCCGATGGTAAAAATGTATATGTGAACGATTCCCAGGATAATACTATGTCCGTGATCAGTACCGCTTCAAATGCGGTAACCAATACCGTACCAATTGGCAACAGCCCTGAAGGAATATCGATCACTCCTGACGGCAAATACATATATGAGGTAAATGTGGCCTCGAACGATGTCTGGATAATTGATGCGGCAACCAACGCCGTTGTCAATAAGATAGGTGTAGGCGGAAACCCGTGGTCATTCGGGAACTTTATCACCACTGCGCCACAATGTACCGGGGGGACGGTTACATTTACAATAACTGTAAACCCTTCGCCAACTGCTATTACAGCAAACGCGGCCATTGGTAATATTTCGGCATGCGTAGGCTCGGCGTCAACCAGTACACAGCAAATTACCGTTTCGGGCAATAATTTATCCGGGAATATTACTGCAACAGCGCCGGCGGGTTTCCAGGTATCGCTAAGCCAAAATAGTGGTTTTGCAAGCTCGGTTATACTCACAGCATCCGGTGGGGCAGTAACAAATCAAATTGTGTATGTGCGCGCTGCGGCATCGGGTGCGGCGAACAATATATCAGGCAATGTGGTACTAAGCACCGCCGGGGTTGCCAGTCAAAATGTAGCTGTTAAGGGGGTAATTAATGCCTTAACAACCATTAGCCCGGTAGGAAATCAAAGCATCAGCAGCGGACAATCAACCACTGAAGTAGATTTTACAGGCACAGGCAATACTTATTCGTGGACAAACGATAGCCCTGGCATAGGCTTGGCCGCAAGCGGTACCGGTAATATATCAGCATTTCAAGGGGTTAATAATACTAATTCGCCGATTACTGCAAAAATTACGGTTACGCCGAAAAATGCAGGGTATGCCTATATTCCTAATGAAAATTCAAATACGGTGTCGGTTATTAATATGATAACCAATGCGGTTATAGCTAATATACCGGTTACCAGCAATCCATATGGCGTAGCTATAAGTCCGGATGGTAGTAAGGCTTATGTTACAAATGGTGCATCTGATGGTAAGATCTCGATCATCGATACCAAAACCAACACGGTGTCTGCCACTATCCCGGCGGGGCAGAGTCCGGGATTTATTTGCGTCAGCCCGGATGGAAGTAAATTATACGTATCAAATTCCCCTAATCAGCTTATTGTTATCAATACGGCTACAAATGCTATTATTAAAACAATCCTGGCCGATAACGACGCCGGTGTTGCGTTAAGCCCGGATGGGAGCCTTTTGTACGAGGTGAATTTTAGCTCAGGTACGGTTACAGTAATAAATACTGCTGACTATTCGCAGGTAGCCGTTATTACTGTTGGGCAAAATCCATATAATATCGCTATCAGCGCGGATGGCAAACTGGCTTATGTTGCAGTATCTACTTCAGGATATGTGTCGGTCATCAGTACAGTAACCAACACGGTGCTGAAAACAATTCCTGTTAGCTCGTTTCCATATGGGGTGGCGCTAAGTGCTGATGGGAGCAAGTTATATGTAACAAACGCAGGCGATGGAACTGTATCGGTAATCAATACTGCAACAAATGCTGTTACCGGAAGCATACAGGCTGGCAGCCAGCCCTATGGACTTTCAGTAAGCCGTGACGGAACGCGACTACTGGTTACAAACGTTCTTTCAAATAATGTAACGGTTATAAATACCGCCGATAATTCAGTTATTGCTACTGTTCCGGTACAGCTATCTCCCATATCGGTGGGTAATTTTATTAAGGATGGTACAAATTGCGATGGCGCGCCGCTTACTTTCGACATTACGGTTAACCCGGCAGCCCCAGGCATTACTGCGACACCAGCAATTGGTAATATTTTTGCCTGCTTAGGTTCCCCGTCAACCAGTACGCAGCAATTTACGGTTTCGGGCAATAATTTATCTGCAGATGTAAAGGTTACAGCCCCTGCGGGTTTCGAAGTATCACTCAGCCAAAGCAATAACTTTGCAAGTTCATTAACGCTCAGCTTAACAAATGGCGCCGTTAGTAGCACAACCGTATTCGTTAGGGCTGCTGCCGGGGGAACTGCCGTACCTATATCGGGCAATGTGGTGTTAAGTTCTGCCGGTGTTGCAAGTGTTAATGTTGCGGTAAAAGGAGTAATTAACGCGCTGCCAACTGTTGGCACCATAAACCCGCAAACCTACAATAATGGCAATGTTACAACGGCAATTAACTTTACCGGAACGGGTAACACCTTTAACTGGACGAATGACAATACTGCCATAGGCCTTGCCGATTCGGGTACAGGTGACATCGCGCCTTTCACAGCTACCAACACGGGTACAAGCCCCATTACAGCCAATATATCTGTAACGCCATTATCTGACAGCTACGCTTATATCGCAAATTCAAATTCTAATACCGTAACCGTAGTTGACCTGCAAAAGCGTACTTCGGCCGTAACGATAACTGTGCAAAGCGAACCGGTAGCGGTAGCCGTTAACGCGGATGGCAGCAAGGTGTATGTGGCCAATATAGGCTCTTCGTCTATATCGGTAATCGATGGTAAAACCAATAATTTAATAACGAATATTCCAACAGGAAGCCTTGATCCAACCCGGATCACCTTAAGCCCGGATGGGAAGGTTTTATACGTAGCAAACTATAATTCTGCCACTATTACTGTCATCAATACCACTACCAATACGGTTACAAAAACATTATCGCTGGGGCAGGCCCTACAGGGCATACAGGTTAGTCCTGATGGCACTAAACTTTACGTGGTTGATGTGATAAACAAATGCGTGTATGTGGTGAATACCTCGAGTTACGCCACTATTGCAACTATTCCGGTTAACGGTTTTGGTAATAACGATCTGGCGATAACCCCCGATGGAAGCAAACTGTATGTTGTTCACGACGGATCAAACAATGTGGATGTGATCAGCCTGGCTACCAACGCTGTAGTGGCTACAGTGACGGTAGGCAATAACCCACAGGCGATAACTATAAGCCCTGACGGGAAGAATGCTTATGTGGCAAATTATGGCAGCAATTTTACATCGGTTATTAATACGGCAACAAACGCAGTCAGTACAATTACCGAATCGTTCGGGATGGGTGATGCGGGGCTAAGTATTAGTCCTGATGGGCTGACCCTGTATGTTTGCAATGCTTTTTATAACGGGGTTGATGTGATAGACCTTACCACAAATACGTTTATTACCACGATTTATGATGGTTTTAATGCCCCCGCTTCTGTAGGTAATTTTATTGCCCCGGGAACAGGCTGCACAGGCGTACCGGCAAAATTTACCATCACCGTAAACCCATCGACAGCGGTGATAACGGCAAGCCCGGTTACAGGGAATATTTCAGCATGTGCCGGTTCGCCATCAGCCGGTTTCCTGTACTTTTCAGTTTCGGGTAGTGGCCTGACGGGCGATGTTACTGCGACAGCGCCGGCAGGATTTGAAGTGTCGTTGAGCGGAACAACCGGGTTCGCCAATTCCATCAGCTTTTCGGTGCCTCCCGGGCAAGGCGGTTCATCAGCAGTTTACGTACGATCTTCCGCCTCGGCGCCTGCCGGTAATACAACCGAAAACATTGTATTAAGTGCGGCCGGGGCGACTAATTTAAATGTTCCGGTAACGGCTGATGTAAACGCCCTGCCAACAGTAACCAAGCCGGCCGACCTGGAGTTTACAAACGGAGCAACTACAACAGCCATCAATTTTACCGGGACAGGCGGCACTTATTCATGGACAAACAATACGACATCTATTGGCCTTGCATCAAGCGGTACGGGAAATATTGCGCCATTCACAGCGGTAAATACGGGTTCTACCCCGGTAAAAGCAACGGTAAGCGTTATACCACATTCGGCTGGCTATGCATATGTTGCCAATTCACAATCAAACGATGTGTCGGTGATCAATACCGCTACGAATACGGTGATAAAAACTATTCCTGTAGGGCAAGGCCCATTTACCGTAGCAGTAAGCCCGGACGATTCAAAGGTGTATGTAGCAAATGACATATCTGAAAGTTTGTCTGTTATCAGCACTGCAACTAATACTGTCGTCGCCACTATCCCTTTTACAGTAACGGTATCAGGCATTGTATTCAGTCCGGATGGAAGCAAAGTATACGTTTCAAACGATGGCAATGGTATCATTTATATTGTAGATACGTCAACCAACACTATAACAGGCAGTATAACGAGCGACTATAGCGGCTTCGGAATGGTAGTAAGCCCTGATGGCAAAACGCTGTATGTAGCAGATCAGGCAACAAATTATGTTTCCGTGATCGATCTCACAACAAACACTTTGATCACCGACATTTTAGTTGGCGTAGATCCGTTCGACCTTGTATTAAGCCCGGATGGGAGCACCCTTTATTCCACCAATGATGCAAGCGGTACCGTAACTGTTATTAACACTGCAACCAATAAGGCTATTACAACTTTTAGTGTAGGCCCGAACCCTTATGGCGCAGTTATTAGCCCGGATGGAAAATTTTTATATGTCGCTGTCCAGAGTAACGGAACTGTTTCTGTTATAAATACTGCCAATAATACGCTGGTTACATCAATCAATACAGGCGGAGCGCCGACAGGTGTATCGTTAAATGGTGATGGCTCATTGCTTTATGTTGCCGATCACAATAATTCTGCTATAGTTGTTAATACTGCTACTAACACAGTAGTAACTAAAGTTACAGTAGGTACAACGCCCCTGTCAATGGGTAACTTCATATCAAAGGGGACGGGCTGCGATGGTGTACCGGTTAGTTTTACCATAACCGTAGACGGTATAACGCCGGCAGTAACAGCAAGCGCTGCAACAGGTTATATTACTGCTTGTGTTGGTACGGCATCGGCAAGCCCCAACATACAGCAGTTTACAGTTTCGGGAAGTAACTTATCGACAGCAATTTCTGTTACTGCACCTGTTAACTTTGAAGTATCCACTAATCCGTCCGGCGGTTTTACGGGTAGTTTAGCTTTATCTGAAGTAAATGGAAACCTGGGAAATACGGTAATTTATGTACGTTCGTCGGTTTCTGCACCGGCGGGCAGTATTTCGGACAACATAGTGTTGAGCACTACCGGGGCCCCGGACCAATATGTAGCTGTTAAAGGCGTTATAAATGACCTGCCAACAGTTAATAAGCCATCAGACCAGGAAGTGATGAATGGCTCGCCAGTAACTGCTGTTAATTTTACAGGCACCGGCAATATGTATACCTGGACAAATGATTCTCCGCAAATTGGTTTATCTTCTTCAGGCACGGGTAACATCCTGTCGTTTAACGCTGTAAACAATACCAATTCACCCGTTAAGGCAACTATAACGGTAACGCCTTCGCAGGCCGGGTTGGCTTACATTACAAACAATGTTGGCAATTCCATATCGGTTATCAATACTGCAACACAGCAGGTAATTAATGTTTTATCGCAACCTGGCTCGCCTGATGGTATAGGTGTTAGTCCAGACGGTAAACATGCTTACATCAGCAACTATGGCGATAACAGTGTTACGGTATTAACCACGTCGACAAACTCGACGGTTAACATACCTTCAATCGTAGCGCCGATAGCTATAATTGTAAGCCCGGACAACAGCCGGTTCTATGTAGCGAGCAATGCGTTGGGTAAAGTTTTTGTTTTTAATGCGACAGATAATTCGCAAATAACGCAAATAACGGTGGGTAGAGCACCGCTCGGGATGGCGTTCAGCCCGGATGGCAGCAAGTTATATGTTGCGAATAGTTTTGACAATAATATTTCCGTTATAAATACAGCAACAAATGCAGCGACCGGCACCATTACAACCAATTCCTCACCCAGTTGGATAGCGGTAAGCCCTGACGGCAGTAAGTTGTATGTAACTAATTTTCTATCCAATAATGTGTCGGTAATAAATGCAGCAACCGGCACTACAATTACCAGCATTGCTACAGGGCAAGAACCTGAAACAATTGCTATGAATATTGATGGCAGTCGGGTGTATGTGGTAAACCAACTTTCAAATAATGTTTCGGTTATCAATACTGCGACTAATACGATAGTAACCACAATTGCTGTTGGTAATAACCCATTAGGTATTTCTATCACAACCGATGGCAGCCAGTTATATGTTGCTAACAACGGATCGGAAACGGTATCTGTTATTAATACCACCACCAATGCCGTAACCACAACCATACCGGTAGGTGAGAACCCATCTTCATATGGTAATTTCATTTCACCGGCGGGCTGTAGCGGCACCCCGGTTACGTTCACTATTACGGTAGACCCTACCATACAACCTATAGCAACCGGCCCGGTAACCGGGACTATATCGGCATGCGTAGGTACAGCATCGGCTGCGCCTAATATTCAGCAGTTTACGGTAACAGGGAATGAGGTAACCGGCGATATCCAGCTAAATGCACCTGCTAATTTCGAAATATCGCTCAACCCGACCAGTGGCTACGCTGACGGCCTGATCCTTACCGGGTCAGGTGGAAAAGTTAACACTGCTACCATCTATGTGCGTTCGGCGGCATCTGCGCCGGCAACCCCTATAAGCGGAAATGTGATCATTACCTCAGCAGGGTTAAGCAGCTTGAGCATACCGGTAAATGGGGTGGTTAATCCGTATGTTGCAGTTGACCAGGTATCAAACCAAACCTATATCAACGGTGCTACTACAAGCGGCGTTACATTTACCGGTACGGCCCAATCATTCAGCTGGGTTAATGATACACCCGGAATTGGGCTTGCAGCAAGTGGCAGTGGTAATATAGCCCCGTTTGTTGCAATAAATACGGGAAGTACGCAAGTTAAAGCTACTATAACCGTAACCCCGCAAACATCATCCCTGGCTTATATTGCGAGCTTAGGCGGCCAGCTATCCGTACTTGATCTTAACAACAATGCGGTAATTGCAACTGTGCAGGTAGGCGAAGGCTCTTTAGGTACAGCAATTGACTCTCAGCACAATCGCGTGTATGTAGCCAACCAGGAGTCCGAAATCATTTCTGTAATAAACAGTATTACCAACACTGTTGTTGCAAACATAAATGTGTCCCCCGGCGTGGAACCAACCGGGGTAGTTTTAAGCCCCGATAATAGCAGGTTGTATGTTACGGATTATAACAATGGTTATTTTTCGATCATTAATACGGCCGATAACAGTATTATAGCAACGATACCTGTCGGCGGCAATCCATATGGATTGGCTGTTAGTCCGGACGGTAGTGTTGTATATGTGACAAATGACAGCGATCCGGATATTTCCATTATCAGCACAACTACAAACAAAGTAATTGGTACAATACCCGTTGGGCAAATATCAAACGACGTGTGTATAAGCCCCGATGGTAATTATTTATACATTGCTAACCCTTTTGTGGGGACTGTAACCGTTATAAGCATTGTTAGCCGTGCAGTAATTGCTACTATTGCTGCTGGTTCAGGCGCAAGCTATTTAGCCATGAGCCCGGACGGAAGCAGGCTATATGTAACCAACGTAAGTGACAATACAGTAATGTCCATAAATACGCAAACAAATGCGGTAATGGCAAAAATAATTGTCGGATCACACCCCGAAGGAGTATGTTTTTCGGCAGACGGGACTAAAGTATATGTTATCTCTGCAACAACAGGCGTTATATATGTTATCAATACATTGACCAACGCAGTGTCCGGCACTATTTCTACTCCTGCACCTGCATCCAGCACATTTGAGAGATTTATATCCCAAAGTTCGGGATGCCTGGGCCCGCCTGTTACTTTTACCATTACTGTAGATGCTTCAATTCCTGCAACCATAACACCAGCCGGTGATCTGTCGCCGCTCACTACCGTTTATGGTACACCATCTGCTTCTGAAAGTTTTACAGTATCGGCTACCAACCTTGTATCCGGGGTATTAGTTACGCCGCCACCCGGTTTTGAGGTGAGTACCGATGGCATAAATTTTGGCGCTACAGTTACAATAGGTAGCTCAGGTACGCTTACTTCGGCGCCGGTTTATATCAGGCTGGCAAAAACAACTTTTGTGGGTAGTTATAGCGGCAATATTGTTTTAACGGCAGGCGCAACTACAAGTACCGAAGCTATGCCAATAAGCACCGTTACGCCTGCGCCGTTAACTGTAACG
>JABDAU010000086.1 GCA_013289045.1 Bacteroidota bacterium
GGGTTGACGTGTACCGTGTCATTTGCTGTAGCTGCAACACCCTTATATGAAGTATCAATCTCCATGATAACAGTTTTCAGCGTTTTAGGATTGTAGGTTTTTGCCAGCTCGGGATATACGGTAAAAAAGGTTTTTACCATGCGCTGCTGCTCGAGCGTATCGAAAGTGGCATCGTAGTTTATAAAGGTTAGTTTGTAGCCTTTCTGATTGTACACAGTGGTTTTTTGCGATTTTGCGCCGATGGCAAAAACTGCAAGAATGAGCGTAATAATGGAGGTAGTTTTCATGGCGGCAATTTAGTTAGAAATATTGTAGCATGGTATAATGTTGCAGAAGCGTTACGTAAGGGCAACAAAGTATTGCGCAAGAGAGACGCAAAGTATTGCGTCTCTACGGGTAAAAACATTAATTTTGGCAGATATTTTATGACCGATACTCAAACGCTTTCCGAACAGGCTATTGGCCTGCTTCAGCAACTGATCAGGATACCGTCCTTCAGTCGCGAAGAAGATAAAACTGCCGATGCCATACAGGAATTTATGCTGCAGCGCGGTATTACCATGCACCGTAAGCTGAATAACCTATGGGTTTGGAACAAACATTTCGACCCGGCGAAGCCAACCATCCTGCTTAACTCGCACCACGATACCGTAAAGCCCAACTCAGGCTATACGCGCGACCCGTTCGAGGCGAAAATTGAGGATGGTAAACTTTATGGTTTGGGCAGTAATGATGCAGGCGGATGTTTGGTATCGCTCATCGCGGTGTTCCTTTATTTTTATGAAAAGGAAGGATCGAAATATAATTTCTGCCTCGCTACTACTGCCGAGGAGGAAATTTCGGGTGTGAATGGTTTAGAACTCATCATTCCTGATTTGGGCAACCTTGATTTTGGTATTGTTGGCGAACCTACGCAAATGCAGCTGGCCATTGCTGAAAAAGGCCTGATGGTGCTGGATTGTACCGCTCACGGCAAAGCCGGCCATGCTGCACGCGAGGAAGGTGAAAATGCAATTTACAAGGCGTTGCCTGATATCGAATGGTTTCGAAATTACCGATTCCCGAAAGAATCGGAAGTGTTTGGGCCGGTGAAGATGTCGGTTACCATTATTAACGCGGGTTCGCAGCATAACGTGGTGCCGGCAAGCTGCACCTTTACAGTGGACGTGCGTGTAACGGATGCTTACCGTAATGAGGAAGTGCTGGAGATCATCCGCCAGCATGTGAGCTGTGATGTGCAGCCGCGATCTATCCGCTTAAAGCCATCAAAGATCGACAGGGAACACCCGATCGTTCAGGCTGGCATTGCTTTGGGCAGGACTACTTATGGCTCGCCCACTACTTCAGATCAATCCTTACTGGATATACAATCGATAAAAGTTGGCCCCGGTGATTCGGCAAGGTCGCATACGGCGGATGAGTTTGTGTATGTGGATGAGATAAGGGAAGGCGTTGAATTGTATGTGAAGATGCTGGAGCAGATTGTTTAAGCCCCCTCTAAATCTCCCCCGGTAGGGGAGACTTTTTTTCGCCTGCATTAGGGTAATCTTTTAATCCTACGAATCATGGTTCAGACAAATTGCGTTAGGCCTTTGCGCTTATGCTTTACTTCGACAAGCTCAGTACAGGCTCAGTGCCTCAGCATGACAACGCTCTTTTTTTCTGGACAAATTGCGTTAGGGATAGTAGCGGATACCGGCCCGTGGCTAAGGCCTTGTGTAGTATGAGCGGATAGCCCGACCCGCAGGGGAACGCCCTAATTTAGAGATTAGTGATCTGTAATTAGAGATTAGGGGAAAAGGCAAAAATTAATATCGAATACCGAATGTTGAATTTTTAATATCGAACACCTGGAACGGGCTTACAATAAGGATACGCCGCAGACCCCTAAAATTACAGAACGGTTGAAAGCTGCCTGTAAAATTGCCTCGTAAACAACGGAGCCTGCGTGTACCCTATATCTTTACGATCAAGGGAATAACTGAATGGCCGAGCCAATTATTCATATTTAACCGTAGCTGGTGTTGATGTGGCCATCAACGATTCCTCGCTTTTGCTGGTGTTGTCACCAACAAAAACCTATATCAGTCTGCCGGTTTTAACCGCGTCCTGTAAGTTGCTTACGCGGAATTTGGGTTTATATATCCGTTGCGAAAGACGTTTGACCCATGGCATACGGTAACCGAACAGCCTTTTTATCACATATACACTTGCCGATCCGCTGGGATAGCCGTACTTGTACCAGGTGAATTTGGAATTATCGACGCGGAAACGCTCGGTAAATTCAGCCAGGAACAGGTCTATCTCAATGTCGAAAATATTCAGATCCAGGTCAATACTCGTATCCAGCGCCAATGAGCACGGGTCGACTTCCTGTATCTTATATTTATCGCAGTAATCAACAATAAATTCTTTTAACTGGGGCAGTACTTCTTCCATTTAATCGAACTTGATATTTGTCTATATGACGCCGCCGTTTTACCGGAAGTTGCATCAATCTTTATTTTTTAACATAAATTTTTACTGGTAACTTCGCTTTCGCCATAAGGTTACAATCCTTTTGAAACTTAGCCGCGCTATTGCGGTTTATACATCATCCAAAAACATCTGCTGCAAATGGCTTTTATTGATTATTATAAAATTTTAGGCATTGACAAAACCGCGACTGAAAAGGACATTAAAAATGCCTATCGCAAACTGGCGCGCAAACATCATCCCGACCTTAACCCTAACGACCCGGAAGCCAATAAACGCTTTCAACAACTGAACGAGGCTAACGAAGTACTGAGCGACCCCGAAAAGCGCAAAAAGTACGACCAGTACGGCGAAAACTGGCAGCATGCCGAAGCTTACGAACAGGCAAAACAACAGCAATCGCGGCAGCAGCAAAGCTATAGTGGCGGGGCAGGCGGACACGATTTTGATTATGAAGGGTTTGGGCAAGGCGGCGATTTCTCGGAATTTTTCCAATCCATGTTTGGCGGAACTGGGGGCGGCGGAAGTGCACGCGGTCGCGGCAGGCAGGGTGGTTTCCGCGGGCAGGATCTGAATGCTAACCTGCAATTGTCTTTACAGGATATAGCCGAAAGCCATAAGCAAACGCTAACGGTTAACGGCAAAAACATACGTATTACCATCCCGGCAGGTGTGGAGAACGGGCAAACCATTAAGATAACCGGCCATGGCGGACCGGGGGCTAATGGTGGTCCGGCAGGCGATCTTTATATAACTTTCCAGGTGGCAAACGATTCAAAATTCAAGCGCGAGGGCAGCAATCTGTATGCTACCATAAAACTCGACCTATACACAGCAATATTAGGCGGCGAGATAACTGCTGATACTTTAACCGGAAAAGTAAAGCTAAAGGTAAAACCCGAAACGCAGAACGGTACCAAGGTAAAGTTGAAAGGCAAAGGCGTACCGGTTTACAAAAAAGACGGCGAGTTTGGCGACCTGTACCTCACCTATGAGATAGAGCTGCCGACCAACCTTACTGATAAGCAAAAACAATTGTTCGAGGAGTTAGCAAAATCATAACACAATGACGACGGAACACTTAATCACCACCACCGACCTTTGCACTTATTATAATGTGGAGCACACGTTCATCACCTCCTTGCAGGATGCAGGACTATTGCACATTACCGTGGTAAATGAAACGACTTACGTGCCGGAAGATGATTTGCAGCGGCTGGAGAAAATGATCCACCTGCATCATGACCTGGAGATCAATATTGCGGGCATTGAAGCCATAACGCACCTGCTGGAGCGCGTGGAGCAGATGCAAGAGGACATGCGGATGCTGCGGAACAGGTTGATGTTGTATGAGGATTGAAGGAGACAGCACTGATCAAATGTGTGCTATCGTGGTGCGCTTACAGTTATATCACTGCCGTCTCAATATCAGCATCCTTGAATCCGCCGAAAACAGCGAAGCTTAAATTCTTATATACACAGTCCACCTCGTTAAAACCTGCTTTCTCAAGCATTTTTAACTGAACATCCAGTGGGGCGAGTTTATCCAGTTTGGTGCGTTCAAATGCCTGGATTAGCGCTTCATGGTCGAGGCCTGAATTTGATACAGTTTCGCGCCATTCGTATTTGAAGAGGCTGTCGAACAAAATACTACGACCGGAAACCTGGTCGGCATTGATGAACAGGCCATCTTCGTTCAATGCATTGTAAACGTTGATGTACAATTGCAGTTTATCAGCATCTTCGAGGTGATGTATCGCCAGACCTGAGATAATGATATCATATTTGCCGGGGATCCTGTCTTTTGAAAGATCGAGTTCGATAAAATCGAAATTATCCATCCCCTTAAACCGTTCTTTTGCAACCGAAAGCATAGGTGACGAAATATCCGCTAATGTAAAATGCAGATGCGGGTTTTTCTCATAAACAAACTGCGAAAATAACCCTGTACCGGCGCCTATATCCAATACCTTTTTCGCATTGGGCACACTTTTTATCAGTGGCAGGCAGGTATGATAAAAATCCTCAAAACAAGGGATCAGGTACCGCCTTTGTGAATCGTACTTTTTGGAAACACTGCCAAATTTTTCTTTTACTTCGTCTATTACTATCATGCGCTTGCAATTAAGGTTACCAGATTGATTTATTATTCACTGTAATAAAAAACGAAGCACGTACTTTGTTTTGTGCAGTATTAATTTTTATTTAACACCTCATTAGCAACCTGTTGCGTGCCGTCAATTTTATTAGTATAGGTAATCCCCAGTATATCAGTCACTATCGGGAATACATTCACGTTTTCAAACGTCGGCACAGTAACGCCGCTTTTAAATGCAGGGCCCCAGGCATAAAAAGTTGCATGCATTTCTTTTACCACCGTCGGGTCGTAGCCATGCCAGCCAACGGTGGTAAATTTTTGGCCATGCAGGTTAAATACCTTTGGCCAGTTAGGAATAAGCAGAATGTCGCCAATGCGGTTGCGCCAGTCGTCCGTTGCGCCGTAATGCAGTTTTGCAGGCACTTCGGCTTTCAGGTATACGGCGTAATCCTGCGTCATGCCATTTACCAATTGCTGGTAAGTGCTTTTAATGTATTGCGGGTCTTTAGCATATAGCTCAACCAGTAAGCCATCGCCCGATACAACAAACTTTGAGGTGTCGATGCCTGCAGGTTCAGGGATAGGCTGGTTAAGATCGGGTTTGGTCATGCCATGGTCGGCAACAAAAATGTAGTTTACATTTAAGCCTGTAGCTTTTACAGCCTTTGTCAGCTCATAAACTGCCGAGTCGATAAAATGTACCGCCTCGCCAACCTGCGGCGAATTCGGGCCGTATTTATGCCCCTCATGGTCAGCCTGCGGGAAGTAGAAAGTGATAAAATGCGGACGGCGGGATGGCGGCAAGCTCAGCCAGTTCACTACGGTTTGGATACGGTCGTGTATGCCTATCTTTTCATTGTATTTATAATAGTAAGTCGGGCGAACGCCGTGGATCTCTACATCCGATCCTACCCAATAAAAGCTTGCGCTCAGCATTTTTTGTTGCTCAGCTAGTACCCAAAGTGGTGTGCCGCCATTGTACCAGGTAGAATCGCTGGCGTTTTTACCATGATACGAGAAAAAGCTATTGGTCGTTTTGTCGAAAAACGAATTACCTACCAATCCCTCATGCGACGGATAAAGGCCGGTTACCAATGTATAGTGGTTTGGGAAAGTTACTGAAGGGAACGATGGCTGCATAGATTCCGCCTGCACGCCTGAAGCGGCCAGATCGAGCAAATGCTGTGCGTGGTACATTTTCGCATAATCATAGCGGAAGCCATCGGCAGAGATCAGGATCACGTAAGGTTTGTTTTGCTGTTCGGGGCTGTTTTCGTTGCCGGTGATGATCTTTTGGGTGGTATCAGCCTGACAGAAAGCATTATAAGAAAAAAGGATGCCGAACAGCAGTAGAAAGTATTGTTTCATAATGGGGGTAAGTATTGCTTCAAATTTAAGCAAATAAGCACAGGGTTTATTACCGGTGTGTTAAGTTGTGTATTTTTAACCTTATCTAATAGATTTTTTACAATCTGAGCCGGGTGTTAAAAATGTATGATAACTTGTAAGCACAAATACCAGTTATGAAAAGGATACTTTTAATAGTTTTAGGATGCATGAGCATGAATGTGCTGTTTGCACAAACGCCCGTAAGCGTTAATGGCGCTTTGAGCGTGAAAGATGGCCAGGTTGTAAACCAATATGGCGCGCCGCCGCAATTGCAGGGCCTCAGCTTTTCGTGGAGCATATGGCAGGGCCGCAAGTATTACAATACCGATGTGGTGGATTGGATAGTGAAGGATTTTAAAGTGTCCATCATCCGTTTTTCTATGGCGGTACAGCCTGCACATGGCTACCTGGAACAGCCGGATTCGCAAAAGACATTGGTGACTAACGTGATAGACCGTGCCATAAAGGATGGTGTTTATGTGCTGATCGACTGGCACGACCATAATGGTTACCTGCACATCCCGCAATCCAAACAATTCTTTGCCCAAATGGCGCAGAAATATGTAGGTGTACCAAACGTGATCTACGAGATATGGAACGAACCGGAACGCGTATCATGGGATACCGTGAAAAACTATGCCACGCAGATCATTGCCGAAATAAGAAAATACGATCCGGATAACCTTATCGTGGTAGGCAGCCCGCATTGGGATCAGGATGTGGATATTGCGGCTGCCTCGCCAATTACCGGGTTTAAAAACATCGCCTACTCATTTCACTTTTATGCCTCGGATGTAAACCACCAGGATGGGTTAAGGGCTAAAGGCGACAAAGCCATAGCATTAGGCTTGCCGATAATGGTAACCGAATGGGGCGTAGGGGAGGCTTCAGGCAATGGCGCTTTTGATCTGCAGAAGAATGAATTGTGGCAGAAATGGATAAAAGCGCATAAGCTCAGTGCCGTAAACTGGAATATTACCGATAAGGACGAGACCACCGCGCTCCTGAAACCCGGCGCACCTGTAAACGGCGGCTGGACAGAAGACCAGCTAACACCGGATGGCGTATATGTGCGGGAATTGCTGGGGAAATTGAATAAAAAGTATCATTAATCAGATAAGTTGATTAACAGTAATGGCGCCGTTTTAGCCATAAAATACCAGGATTCTTCTACTTTTTTAGCAGTTTTTATTACATATTTACTGTAATTAAACTACTTTAATTCAGGCAGGTACAAAATGTTAACCCGCTGTATATCTGTATATTAAAAATTTACGTACTGTAGCAAAGTGTAGCATTTCCGTAGCGTTTTATGTGTAAAGTGTAGCGCGCACAACTACCTGCTACACTGGCAAAATACTGTCAGCAGTTTTATGCGGAAATTTTTATATGTAAGGTTAGTGATTAAACGCGGCTATCACGCAGTAACTTACGAAGTTTTTAAAACTTCGTAAGTTTGGCTTTCTGAGCCACAGACAACTAAAAAACGATGTCATTTCGAACGAGCTGTGTGTTGGCTTTGAGCAAGGCGTGAGAGAGAAATCTTATGCGCCAGACATGATGATTACCTGCATAGCGCATAAGATTTCTCACCTGCCCAAGCCACACCTCCCTGTGCTATTGAGGTTCGAAATGACATTGTTTGTTTTAATTGCGTGGTTAAACTACTTCCTCGCCAGCGTTTCCGCAATCCCTTTCTTCACCAGCGGTTCCATTATTTTATAGCCATTGAGGTTAGGGTGCACCAATCCATCTAAGGTAAGTTCCGGTTTCAACCCTTTCTTATCATCCATCACCAAAGCCGACCAGTAATCCACATAAACAATGTGGTTTTTTATGGCATATTCTTTCAGCATAGCGTTCAAAGTTTTAATCTTTTCAGCAGGATTCAATCCTTTATGCCAGCCAAACTCGCTTGCAGGCAATACCGAGCCTATGATCGGCTTTATGCCGCTGGCTTTGGCCAGCTCGCACATGGAAACGATGTTACCAAAGATATCTTCAAGCGAAACAGGGCCCCTGTTTTCAGCAATATCATTCGTTCCGGCCTCAATTACTACCGCTAACGGGTGCAGGTTGATCACGTCCTCGCGGAAACGCACCAGCATTTGCGACGACACCTGCCCGCCAATACCGCGACCGATATAATGGTTGGATTTGAAAAAAGCGGTATCCATGCCGGCCCAGTTTTCGGTAATGGAATTACCCATAAAAACTACGCGCTTTTCGCCGGGTGCAGTCGGCGCAACCTTGGTATTGGCATCGGCATATTTCGATAGCCACGGCCAGTCGGTATGCAGTAAGTTATCAAACCATTTCTGGAAATTGGCGAAATTCTCTGCCTGTTCCATCGCTTTGGTCTTTTTATCGCTTAGCGGTTTTCCATAGCCTTGCAGCGTCATCCATTCAGAAAAACGGTCTTTCCAACTGTCCGACGGCAGCCCTTGCTCATTCATCCCAAAACCATGCCCGCCTTTGGCGTAGATGTGCAGCTCGGCAGAATGCCTGGAGTTGATCCAGGTTTCATAGAGCGCAGAGCTGTGTGTTTCCAGGCCAAAAGTGTCGTCGCTGGCTGCAGCAATGAACATCGGCGGCGCATCATCCGGCGGTGTGGTCTGCATGGATGCGGGAAAATACGCATACACAGGTGCTACAAAATTGGGCTTATTTTCCGGGGTGTAACCATAAGCACATGAAGCCGCAATAGTACCGCCAGCCGAAAATCCGACTATTCCGATATGATCAGGCAGCACGCCATACTCTGCCGCATGCTGGCGTACATAGGTGAGCGCCTGCCGGGCATCGGCTATTGCCATGGGGACTACTTTGGCTTTTTCCAGTCCTCTTACATTGCTTCCCCGCTCTTCATTTTCCTGCTTATACGGGTCGTGGCCAATGGTGTGGTTTAGCCTGTATTTTAACAGGAAAGCCGTAATACCTTTATGCTGCAGCCATTTTACCACCGCATAACCTTCCTGCATAATGGAAAGCGACTGGAAGCCACCACCCGGGCAAACAATTACAGCCGTGCCGGTTGGCGCAACACCCTCATCAGCCGGGTAAACGGTGATGGTTGGTTTGCTCACATTATAAATAGTATGAGCGTGATACATGTTGCTGTCGTTCTCGGTCTCGCTCCAGGTCCAGTTCTCCGAGCCGGGCGCCGGGCCGTTATATAAAGTGATAACCTTTTGTTGTGCCTTTGCCGCTATAACCGTGAATAATATAATTACCAGTATTAAATTCCTTTTCATGTTTGTATAGGGGATCTTATTTACTTTTTAATGCTTCGTTAATGGCTTTTTCGGCCAGTGGTTCCATTGCCTTGTAGCCTGCCAGGTTAGGGTGCAGGCCCTCGTTGGTGTATTTCGGGTTCAGCGCCTTGTTATCACCATAAACCATTGCCGAATAATAATCGATGTAGCCAAACCCCATTTGAGCGGCATATGCTTTGATCATTTTATTCAGGTCGATGATCTTTTGCACGGGATCAATAGACGTTCGCCACGGGATGGTTGCAGCAGGCATTACCGACGATAATACTACCTTAATATGATTAGCATGCGCCAGCTCGGCCATAGACTGGATATTGCCGAACGTGTTTTCCAAAGGGATCGGCCCGGTATTTTGGGCGATATCATTTATGCCTGCCAATATCACTACTACCGCGGGTTTCAGATCGATCACATCCTCGCGGAAACGCACCAGCATTTGCGGCGTGGTTTGCCCGCTGATACCCCTGTCGATATATGGCCGACCCGCAAAAAAGCCCGGATCAAGGTTCATCCAGCCTTCGGTGATGGAATTGCCCATAAATACCACGCGTTTTTCAGTGGGGTTGAAATGGGTTTTTATCGAATCGTTTTTTTCTTTGTAATGCGATATTACCGCCCAGTCGTTATGCAGCAGGTATTCCAAAAATTTGGCGAAATCTGCTGCTTGTTTAACCGATGACTTTCCCTTTTTATTAGGGAAAGCAGGAGTTATCCAACCTTGCTGGTCCATCCAGTCGAAATAGCGGTCCTTCCAGCTATCGGTAGGTAAATTCTGGTCGCGCATGCCAAACCCGTGGCCGCCTTTTGCATACATGTGGATCTCGGCAGAGTGCTTGTTATTGATCCAGCTATCATAAAGCGTTACGCCGCTATGCGATTCCATCTCGCCGCCATCATCCGACGCAATGGTGATAAACAACGGCGGCGCATCAGCTGGGACATTCACCTGCATAGCAGGAGGGAAGTACGGGTAAATAGCGCCCACAAAATCCGGGCGGTTTTCAGGTGTATAGCCAAAAGCCGTAGCTGCGGAGATCGTGCCTCCCGCAGAAAACCCAATTATCCCCACCCTTGACGGTGATATGCCGAATTCCGCAGCATGCGCACGTACATAGGCTATAGCTGCCCGCCCATCGGCAATGGCTAAAGGCTGTACAGGCGCTTGCTCTTTCAGTACCGTGCCTTTCTTCATCTTGTCCAGCATTTCCTTATAAGGGTCACTGCCAATAGTATGCATCAATCTATAGCGTAACAGAAATGCGGTTATGCCTTTTTGCTGCAGCCATTTTACCACGGCATAGCCTTCCTGCATAATGGAAAGTGTTTGCAAACCGCCGCCCGGGCACACGATCACTGCCGTGCCGGTAGGGGTGTGGGTACTGTCGGCAGGGTATACAGTTAAAGTCGGCCTGCTGATGTTATAAACGGTATGCGAATGATATAGATTACTGTCGTTCTCTGTTTCGCTCCATGTCCAGTTTTCCGAGCCGGGTGCCGGGCCTTTGTAAAGCGGTATCACCAGCTGCGCCCGGGTAGTGATCACGGCAAGCAGCAGCGGCACAAACAGCAATTTCTTTGTCATGGTTTACGTATTTTAGGTAATGTATCGGGGTAAACACAGCTTAAAACTGTATATTCACAAATTTATATTTAATATTTAATCTTGCTAAAACAATTTTGTGATAGTTTCCGGTTAAACCTTTTTACAATTTACTACTCAAATGGAAGGCTCGTTTACCTGCTTAATACCCCTTCATCATGACTAAGGCATCTATCGCTAAAATAATCCCTGTTTTATTGCTCTGCGCCGTATTGCAATCGTGCACGCACAACAAAAAAATGTACAAAAGCAGTTGTGATATCGACAAAAAATTTAAACGGATAACGCTCCCGCACTTAATGGATAGCCTTAGCTACTACGATAACCAATGTGTTGAGGTGCGGGGTAAATATATGCAGGATAAGGAACTTTCGGCCTTGTTTAACGAAAGCGCTTTTGGCCGCCGTTCAAAAAGTAAAGCGCTTTGGGTTGAGTTTAGTCCGGATTGCCCGCTATACCTGGAGGGCACGAGGATCGGTTTTTTTGACTATGATTATAACGGCGGCAAACTTACGCCGGCAAATAACCAAACCATTGTTCTGCATGGCGTAATAAACGCACATTATAAAAGCCATTCGGGGGTGTTTAATGGCTCTATCGGCCGTATCAGCTATATCCAATTATAAACTTTGCGACAAGCTGTTACTTTCAACAAAAGCCTTAAGTATTGCAATTGCCTGGTGCGAAGCATTGGCGTTGAATATTCCGCTTTCCGGATTGATATAACCTTCAAGCTCCTTTAATTTTTCAGGCGACAAAGCGGCAAAACCCATCGACCAATTAGAGAATACGCGTTTTGCGAGCGGATCACTTACCAGTTTAATGATGTTTTTGTGCCTTACGTCGAGTATGATCTTGTAATAGGTAGCAAGCACATTCTCGCGGGTGCCCTCAAGTACCTGTATAAAATTGCCGTCGGCATAAAGCAGCAGCCCCGTAATTTTATCGCGAAGATTATTATCTCGGCTTTTGGTAAGGATCTCAACCAGATCTTCCTGGCCCATAGGGCGCACAGCCGTGCTTATGTAGATAAGGTAGTACATTTCAGTACCTGTTTGATGTATCAAATTACGTAAATTAACTTGATACATAGATGTTCATAAACACGGAAGGTTTAACCTGATCAGATTTTCAGTTTCAGGCCGTCATAAGCCAGCTCGATACCGGCAGGTAACTGTTTGGAGATATCTTCATATTTGCCCAACCGGTGGCTGATATGGGTGAGATAAGTGTTTTGTGCGCCAATTTCCTGTGCGAAAAGCAGGGCCTCATCCAAAGTGAAATGCGAAATATGACTTTCCGTTTGCAGCGCGTTGATGACCAGTGTTTTGGTGCCTTTTATTTTTTCAATCTCGCTTGCGGCAACAGTTTTTGCATCGGTGATGTAGGTAAAGTCATTCACTCTGAAACCCAGCACCGGCAGTTTGTAATGCATCACCTCAACAGGAATAAAACGGATACTGCCGATATTGAAAGGATCGAGATCGATAGTATGTATGTTTACCTGCGGGATGCCTGGATATTTAAACTCGGCAAAAACATAGGCGAACTCGCGTTTTAACGCCGTTTGCACACGCTCGGTAGCATAAATGTCCACCGGGGCATTCTGAAAATAGTTGAATGCGCGTATATCATCCATCCCGGCGATGTGATCCTTATGCTCATGGGTGAAAACAATAGCATCCAGCTTTTTAACCTTCTCGCGCAGCATCTGGTACCTGAAATCAGGGCCTGAGTCGATCACCACGGTCTTGTCGTCGCTTTCTATCATGATGGCGGAACGCAGGCGGTTATCGTACGGATCGGCAGAGGTGCATACCTCGCAACCGCAGGCAATTACAGGCACGCCCTGCGAAGTTCCGGTACCGAGGAATGTTACTGTCACAGCTCTAACTGGGTTTGTTTTAGCTGTTGCAGAAAAGCGATCTGCTTTTCATCCAGCAATTTATGGTCTATTTCCAGCTCGCGCGCCAACTCGGTAATAGCGATAATGCGGCTATCGAGATTGGAGAATTTATTTACCACGATGATCTTGCTGTTTTGCAGCAGACAGGCGCCGGTTTTAAAGTTGCCTTTTTCATAACGCACTTTGTAGCCCGCTGTACGAAGCAGCATTTCCAATTTCTCGAGCGTATGAGTGGTAAGCGGGAGCATTCTTCAAAAGTACGGATTTGATTTGTTTGTTTAAATGTAGCGTTTTAAAAATGATCGCCGTAATACTTATAAAACCAACTAAATCGCTGCGCCATGAAAAACCTTTTACTTTCTGCCATCATATTATCAGTAATGGTCTTATTTTCCTGCGGGAAAAATGATCCGTCAATACATGCCATTACAGGTAATTGGAATATCGTATCAGACACTACCTGGAGTTCGGGCATCGGCCCTAACGGCACACCCAGCGGTAACAAATATACAGGCGTAGCCGGCGATCATTTCAATTTTACCAGCTCAGGCAAATTGTATGTAAAGGAAGGCAACATAAAATTGGATACGGCAAATTACACCATATCCGGCGATACACTTAAACTGACCTACAGATACTTATATGAAGGCGGCGTAACCGTACAAGGCGCCTCAGGCTCATTTATCATTTCTACATTAACCAATCAGAGTCTGATCCTTACGGAGGATTTTCTAACGCCCGGCGGAAGGATAGATGAAACGATCACCTTAAGCCGTAATAATTAGCGGATTATATTACCGCAAGTCAACCACCTCAATACCCGGATGGGCCTTGGCATCATAAGTAAAAGCAGCATCGGGTGCAGGCACATTTGGCGTAAAGGTTTTAATGGTGTAGGTAAAACGACCGCCGCTTTTATCAAAGATGGTGGCGCTGAACAACTGCTTTTTTACTTTGTCTACCCATAAACGAACCTTGAAAAATTCCTTATCCTGCTCAGGGGTGAGTTCTATCACCTGGTAAACGTGGCCTTTTAATGTTGCATCGCCGGTGTACAGGTATTTAAAGCCTTTATCGTAAATGGTAAATATTTTAGCAGGATTAAAAGCTTCCTCGCTGTTTTCGGCTTTGTTTAGCTGTACTTCCTTGTCTTTGGTGGTATAGGTCCATTGGTTTTTGCCGTCGCTGGTAATTTCTTCCTGCACTGCAGTTTTCGAGCCTTCGTTATAAAGCGTCAGCTTATATTTGTTGGTTTTGGCCTGTATCAATAGCGTGCCGTCCTGGCTTCCCTGTGTATTATTTTGCTGATCTTGTATAGTGAAGGTAAAATCGCTTTTTATGGTGCTGTAGGCATGATATTTTTTGCTCATCGCATCAAGGATAATGCGCGCCTGTGCGTCTTTCTGCGCAAATGCCTGGTTGATAGTTGCGGTTAAGAGCAGGGTGTATAGGATGATTTTTTTCATGTTTGTTAATACAGATTAGATGGGGAGATGTTTATGAAGTTTAATGGATGTTGTTATTTATTCCAATGCCGTTTCAAGCGTCGACGCTTGAAACTTAATACACTCAAGTGTCGACACTTGAGTGGGCGGCAGGTGAGCGACTTTATTACTCCTTCGGCTTATCCAATGTCTCCAAAAAGCGCTCCAGACTATATTCATCCGGGAACAATACCTCGCGTGCCTTGCTACCTTCAAATGGCCCTACAATACCTGCAGCTTCCAACTGATCGATGATACGCCCTGCACGGTTATAACCCAGCTTCATTTTACGCTGGATAAGCGAGGTTGAACCCTGCTGATGCATTACAATCAGGCGTGCAGCTTCCTCAAACATCGGGTCGCGGTTTTCAGCATCGTATTCTTTGGTGCTGCTGGCTTCGCCTTCGCCCACATATTCAGGCAGCAGCATGGCGGTAGGGTAGCCACGCTGGTT
>JABDAU010000087.1 GCA_013289045.1 Bacteroidota bacterium
GGCCTGCTGTTCTGTAAGGATCTGATAGAAAAATGTAACGGCCGCATCTGGGTTACCAGTAAGGTTGGCGAGGGTTCGGAATTTACGTTTACGGTGCCGGCGAGTGTGAGTGTGCCTCTGCCAGCTGATGTTTAACACATTTAAGGCTTCTGCTCTTCCTCTATTACTCTATTCTCAATCCTTCTATCTGGTATAAAGGGATAGACACCTGGGCATATATCAATACTGCGCCGGTAAACAGCACCGTAAGCTTTATCCTACAGGAAGCTGACCTGGAGGTTGAGAATGTAAAATCCACAGCCACTTGCGCGGGGCAGGCTGTAACCTACACCGTCATCGTAAAAAATAATGGCCCGGATGATGTGATTGGTGCGAAATTTCAGTTCGGTATCCCAACTACGATTACCAATGTGGCTGTTAATAGTACAGCTCAGTCAGGCACCTCATCAATAAGTTCTGATAGTTTGTCGGCTGTAGGATATAAAACAAATATCAACCTTACAAACGGCGCATCACGCACTTTTACCATTACAGGTAAGATCGCACAATCGGCAACACCGGTAATTCTCACCACTGCAAGTATTATGCGCCCCGCCGATGTAACCGATCCCGATGCCACTAATCCGGATGCTGCCCCGCCAACCGATCCCACAAATGAGTGTAACGCCTTACCATCCGGAGCAGGCTGTAACAACATCTTGATCGATACCACCCACTTTGATATAGCGCCGGGAGCTGGCGCCGACCAAACGATCTATCAGTTCACCACGGCTACTTTAACCGCGAATGGATTGGGCACATGGTCGCAGGCTTCAGGTGATCCTGCACTTGTGAATATTGTCAGTCCGTCGAGTATCTCTACGCAGGTTACCGGGTTTAGTACTTTGGGCGTTTACCATTTTGTATATGCCAATAGTAACGGTTGCGCCGATACGGTAGCCATCACCGTCATATCTGACGAAATGATCATCCCCAATATTTTCACACCCAACGGCGACGGTAAAAACGATGTGTTCAAAGTAAAAGGACTGGAAGCATATCCGGGTTCGCAATTGACCATTTTTAACCGTTGGGGCAATGAAGTTTACCATTCAGATAATTACCTGAACAATTGGGACGGCAGTAATCTCGCCGAAGGCACTTATTATTATTTGCTCAACCGCCGCGAGCATGACGGAACCACGGCCGCGTTTAAAGGATGGGTATTTTTAAAACGAAGCAAATAATGGGCGCGATAAAAAAATATATCCTGTTGCTGTTGTTTGTTTCCACGATAATCGGGGCGAAGGCCCAACAGACCATACAATTTAGCCAGTATATGTTTAATGGATTAGCGCTTAACCCCGCTTATGCAGGCTATAAGGAAGACCTGACCCTCAACCTAACCGACCGCGTACAATGGGTGGGCATAAATGATGCACCAAAAACTTCATCTGTAGCAGTGGATGGACTTGCGAACCAGGATAACAAAAACGTAGGCTTAGGCTTTATTGCTACACTGGATCAGTTGGGGCCTGAAAGCTCTGTTTCTGCTTATGTTAACTATGCTTATCGCCTGCGACTGGATGAACTGGACACCAAACGCCTTAGTTTTGGCATTGGCTTAGGTGTTTTGCAATATAGTTTGGATGGTTCTAAATTTAGCGCGTTAGATCCAGGCGATGGCAGCGTTCCGGCAGGTTCTGTGAATAAGATCACGCCCGATTTCAGGTTTGGCGTTTACTATTCTTCTCCTTCGGTTTATTTTGGTGCTTCGGTGTTCAATTTACTTTCGGGTGCGTTTAATAACATTGTGGATGACCCGGAGATCATTAAGCCGGTACGGACGTTCTATGTTACCGGCGGAGGGATGGTGCCATTATCCGACGGCATCGACCTAAAACCTTCATTTATGGTGAAGGAAGATTTTAAAGGCCCGATGAATATCGATTTGACAACTTACCTGACTTTCAACAGGATATTATGGGTAGGCGCAACCTATCGCATAGGTATTTCGGCTTGGGATAGTAATTTACAGGGTAACCTGCAGGGGCAGGATGCAATGGCGGCCATGCTGCAATATTTTGTAAGCGACCGTTTCAGGATAGGTTATGCATATGATTTTACGGTGAGTAAACTGGCCGGTTATCAGAATGGAACGCATGAGCTTTCGGTAAGTATCAGTTTCCCGAATAAGAAACAACGAATCATTAGTCCGCGGTATTTTTAAAATGAAAAAGGCGATGGTAATATTAGGATTGTTGGCGCTTGCCTTGCGGGGCAGCGCACAGGAACAGCTGAGCCTGCGGCAACAGGCCGATAAGCTTTTCGACCGGTATGAATATTTCAAGAGCCTGAATTTGTACCTGAAAATATCGTCAAAAAATAGTCTTGCTGTAACCGAGCGGATTGCAGATTGCTACCGCGAGATGAACGACTACAAAGATGCCGAAGAATGGTACACCAAAGCCGTGCAGCAACCCAAAGCGGATAAAGCAGATCATTATTATTATGCCGAAACATTGCTCCGTAATCGAAAATTCAACGAAGCAAAAGAACAATACAAGCTTTATTACACAAATGATGCTGCGGCGCTGTCCCTAAAACTTGCAGATTGTGATTCGGCTGCGTCATGGACGCAGCATCCTTCAAACTATAGCGTTAAAAACACAACCAATCTCAACTCGCAATATTCCGATTGGGGATTGACGTTTGATGGTAAACTGGGTTTTATTTTCGTATCTGATCGTATAAGCGATGCCGATGCAACAGATAATCGTACAGGTAACAATTGGTTTAAGCTCTATCATGCAAATCTTAATTGGGATGAAATTTCGGAACTGCCTATTGTAAATGCAAGCAATATAAAATTCGAAGGCGACTATCATGCCGGGCCTATAGCCGTAAATGCCGCTGCGGATTCGGCTTACATAACTGTTACTACCGAAGTTGCGGCTAAAAATTTGCCAATTGACAAGCAGGCAAAGAGAACATCACAAAGATTATACACCCGCAGGCTTGAATTGCTGATGGCTAAAAAAGCAAACGGGCATTGGGTGATTTATGATGGCTTCCCTTACAATAATGTGCAACAATATTCTATTGGCGATGCAGCTTTATCCAAGGATGGCCGGGTGCTTTATTTTTCATCAGATATGCCGGGCGGTGAGGGTAAAACAGACATTTGGTACAGCGGAAAACAGCGTGATGGCTCATGGGGGAAACCTGTTAATTGCGGCAAAACCATCAACACAAAAGATGAGGATGCTTTCCCATATATCGACAATAACGGCACATTATATTACGCTTCAAAAGGTTTGCCGGGGATGGGGGGCTATGATATTTATTCGGCCAAAGGTGAAAAAGCCAATTGGAGCGAACCGCAAAACCTAAAATATCCCATTAATACCACTGCAGATGATTTCTGCTTCGTAACACGTAACGGTAATGTGGGCTACATCTCATCCAACCGTGATGAGGGAAAAGGAAGTGACGACATTTATTCCTTCGTGCAGGACACTACGCACCATTACAAATTATCCATCACGCCGAACATTAGTCCGGCGCAGCATCCCGGTATCCATAAACTACAGCTTAATAGTATCTATTTCGACCTGGATAAATCAAACATACGTCCGGATGCAGCCGAAGAGCTTGATAAGTTGGCAGTATTGCTAAAACAGCATCCAATTTTACGGATCGAAATTTCCGGGTATACGGATTCAAGGGCGTCGTCAGAATATAACGAAACATTATCGCAGCACCGCGCCGAAGCCGCTAAGGAATATCTTATAAGCAAAGATATCCCCGCCGACAGGCTTACCATAAAATGGTACGGTAAAACACATTTGGCCAATCAATGCGCCCATGGCGTGAATTGTACGGAAGCGGATCACCAACTGAACAGGAGGGTAGAGTTTAAGGTTTTGAATAACTAAAATGTCATTTCGGCTGCCGCGAAAATGGAATCTTAGCTAACTTTAGCTATATTTCCCCCTAATTCTCATCTCAGCATGTTTGTAAAAAAGTACATCTCATTATCCATTATTTTATTGTGTTTTGTTTCAGCAAGTTCCATTGCTCAAACTACATATGAACTAAACACTGGCTGGAAATGCCGTAAGGCAGGAGATTTACATAATAATGGTGCACAAATTTCGGCTAACGATTTTGCAATAACTTCATGGGAGAATGCCACGGTTCCGGGTACGGTGCTTACTACGCAGATCAATAACAAGAAAGTGCCTGATCCATTTTATGGTATGAACAACGAGCAGATACCAGATATCTACAAAGTTGGGCGTGACTATTATACTTACTGGTTTGTAAAGGATTTTAACGAAACTAAACCCGCCGCCGATGGTCAGGTATATCTCAATTTCCGCGGGGTGAATTATAGTTGCGATGTGTTCCTCAACGGGCATCAGCTGAACGCGAAAAGGCATTATGGCATGTTCCTTCGCCAACGCTACAATATCACCAAATGGCTGGCGAAAGATGGAAAGAACAGGCTGGCGGTGATCGTTTTCCCGCCTGATCCGGTAGGCAACCCCAATGGCGGGCAAGGTGGAGATGGTACCATCGCAAAAAATGTAAGCATACAATATACCGCAGGTTGGGACTGGATACAACCGATAAAAGACCGCAATACAGGGATTTGGGATAAAGTGACTATTGAAAAAACCGGTCCGGTGGATATTCTTGATCCGCAGGTGGTAACCTTAGTGCCGGGAGTTCGACAGGTTACCGGCAGCCAGGCGCCGGCTATCATACAGGTTTCTGCCGATTTACATAATGCTGCTTCAACGCCTGTTGCCGGTATTTTGCAATATGTTTTGGATGGTCATTCTGTTGCAAAAAAGGTAACGCTAAAGCCCGGTTCGCAGCGTATAAGGCTGGATGATTACCAACTCAAAAATCCTAAACTTTGGTGGCCGAATGGTTATGGTCCGCAAAATCTTTATAATCTGCACCTGCAATTTGCTACTATCAGTAACAAAGTTTCTGATGGAAAAGATATCGAAGTAGGCATCAGGCAGATCACAACTATACGTAACGAACGTACTGAAAGCCGCCAGGTGAGTGTAAACGGGCAAAAGATATTTATTAAAGGCGGCGACTGGATCGTTTCTGATGAATTGCTGCGCTTTACCGATAAACGTTATGATGCCGAAGTACGTTTCCACCGCGATATGAACCTGAACCTGATCCGCGTTTGGGGCGGCGCGTTATTGGAGCGGCCGGAGTTTTATAAGGCGTGTGATAAATATGGCATGCTGGTGTTCCAGGATATGTGGGGCTCAGGCGATTGCAATGGCCGCTGGGAAGACCCGATGAAGCTGGAAGATCAATGGACACGCCGCAAGTATCCCGATGATCACGCACTCTATATCGAATCGATAAAAGACCAGATCAAGATGGTGCGCAATTATCCATCGCTTGCTATCTGGTGCGGGGGTAATGAGATCACGCCTCCTGAAGATATTTTTGTGGCATTGCGCGATACTATTATGCCTCAACTGGACAGTACCCGGTGGTTCATCCCTTATTCCAATTCCGAAGAAATGTCGCGCAACGCGATTGGTGGTAACGGCGATGGGCCTTACGGTATACAGCAACTATCGGTTTTCTGGGATCAGCGGACCTTTCCGTTCAACTCGGAAGTTGGCTCTGTAGGCATAAACGATTATGCTTCACTTAAGCGCTTTCTCCCGGCGGAGAACATGGTGATCCCTGAATACAACGCCAATACCGGCAAAACCAAAACGGATAAAGTTTGGGAATACCATAAATATATCGGTTACGACTGGTCGATAGACAAATATGGTAAACCAAAGGATATGGAAGATTTCGCCGAAAAAGCGCAGCTGGTAAATTACGACCAATACCGCGGCCTCGCCGAGGGTTTCACCTCGCATATGTGGGATTGGTACACGGGCTTTATCATCTGGAAAACGCAAAACCCATGGACAGCTATGCGCGGCCAGATGTACGATTATTACCTCGATCCCAATGCCTGCCTTTATGGCCTGCATCACGGCAGCAAACCATTACACGTAATGTTCAATCAAAGCGATGGCATGGTGATGATAGCCAACAATACATTTGAGAACTATACTAACATGATGCTGGTAGCTAAGGCTTATGATATAAACGGCAAAGAGACCCAGCTATCTGCGCAATTTGAGGATGTTACGGCAACAGTTACCAAGCGCTATTATTCATTAAAAGAAGATCTGGCAAACCTGGCCAAAAATGAAGGCGTGTTCCTCGATCTGGAGCTGTATGATCATAATCAAAAGCTTGTCGACCAAAATATTTACTGGCTACCTGATGAAAAAGGAGAATATTCAGGCCTGCAAAAAATGTCGGCATCGCAGTTGACGATTAGTTCGAAATATGAAAAGCCCGGAACTATAAAAGTTGATCTTACCAATCCTGCGGGTGCTGTCCCTGCTTTCTTTAATCATCTAACATTAGTCGATGCAAAAAGCGGCGAACGCTTATTGCCAGTGTTTTATGATGATAATTATGTAACTGTATTGCCCGGAAAAACGGTATCTGTTTGGCTGCAGTATGATAAGGATCAGTATCCGTCATCTCCTTTAGTAAGCATAGATGGCTGGAATTTGAAAGCTAGAACAGTGCAAATAACTCAATAAAATAATTGCGGGCAACGTTTTTAAATTATGCCCGTATTAATAAATATAATTCCTATCTTCAACACATTTACTATACCACGCGACAGGGAACCGGGAAGAATAATATGAACAATAAATACTTTTACAAGAACCTTAACAAAGCAGCGGCCTTATTAATCGTTATATTAATAGCGTCTTCCTGCTCCAAAAAAAATAATACGCCAAAACCGGTAACCGTTGTTACTGCAAAACCGGTTACTTTCGGTTTGATAGAATATGGAACCGGCGGCGACTCGCGCATATTCATGCCGGTAACAAAAGTGGGCACACAAACGGTAAGTTATCCTTTGGTTTTTGATACCGGCTCAACCGGCCTTACCCTGGATGCTACAGATATTATCCCTTCCAACATGATCACCAGCGCAGGTATACAGGTAACAGGCGATTCGGTATTGGTTAACGGCATAACCATCACTAACCAAACTACCACAATGAGCTACGGCGATGCTAACGCCCCAACTGTTGAATATGGCAACCTTGCCTATGCATATTTTACCATTGGCGATAATAATGGCAACATCAGCATCAAACGCGTACCGTTCTTCTTATACTACAAAATACTCGATGGTAATAAAAATCCGTATCCGCCGCATTCAGCCGATATTTTTGGGGTAGGGCCTGGCTTTAGCTTTACCAACAAAGCGATCGTTAGTCCGCTAAGTATTTATGATCCGGGTACCGGCCTTACAAAAGGCTTTAAGCTCGCTACGCTTAATAATGCCGATTTTACCAGTTCAGGCCAGTACGTTGCAGGCCTGTTCACAGCAGGCTTAACAGATGCAGATCGTTTTTCTTCAGGCTTTGTTATGCACCCGCTGGGTTTTTCGTCAGACGGTGGTTATTCACCAAATATCCCTGCCACCATCACCTATGGTGGTAACTCTACTGCTGCCGAAGTATTGTTTGATACCGGCACACCGTCGATAACCATTATCGAAGATGAGAAAGCAAACAGCGTTAAAAAGAGCTTGAATAGCCTTGGCGACCTGGCTAATGGCTCGGTTGTTACCATTACCACCAATAAAGGCTTTAAGTTTAATTATACGGTTTCGGCCACCAATAACCTTACGACGGTAGAAAACCCAAATCAATCGGGTGATTATCGCTCTATACTCAGCATTTACTTTTTTGTACAGAACGAATTCCTTACAGACTATGATCATAACGTGATCGGCCTTAAAAATAATTAAGTCGATTATTTTCCCAATTTCTTAGCTCGTACTTGCTGATACAACTGGTTTAGTTTTGGTGTGGGGTGAGAAATGAGATAGATCGACGTACCATGCTCAACAGCCAATGGGTTATCTACTTCCCCTATTTTCTTATAGCTTGCAGCTAAAGGGCCAACTTTACTGCCATTATCACTATCATCAACATAAATAATATAATCAACGTTGCCAAACGATGGCGGCGACCACAGTGCAAAGCTGCTATCGAGACTTATCGGATCAGGCAGATGATAGGCTTTTCCATAATGATGGATTGCCCCGGCTTCGCCATAATTATCCGCAAATATGATGGTATGTTTTTGCTGATCGGGAGTGAGTGATCTGTAAACTGAATCAACCTTGCGGGTCATCTCATCCCAGCCAAACATATCGCCATAATCCTGGCTGGTGCGGTGTAGTTTATGGTCTTCCCACGTGGTTATAAAATGCAAAAAAGGATAGTTCTTATTTGCATTATCGAAAAATGCCAGTGTGGTATTTAATGGCAACACCGGTAACAGCATTGGCAGCACACTTACAACCGGTAATGTAAAGAACAGCAAGATAAGGGCACGCAATACCACATTTTTTATCCAGCGCTCAAAACCATATGCGCCGGCTGCAAACAGCATTGGGTAAGCGCCGAACAGGTAATACGGCTTGCCATTCATCTCAAGCAGGAAAAGAAAAATGGCTATGTATGCAAAGGCCAAAAACTGGTATTTGCGCAGTTTAAATGCGAGCAACAGGAAGAAAAAGCCGGTTACCCATATAATGATAGCTACGCCATTTACCAATAATTGCTGGAAAATGAAATCGCCGGGTTTAACATATTGTAATTGGTTCTCCTGTAATTCCCGCATATGTGTTAATACAGGAAAATGGTTGGTGATCTCCCATAACAAGGTGGGCAGGAAAATAACCAACGCCAGGAGCATGGCAAACCAAAAATGCCTGTTCGCCAATATTCTTCGTTGCTTAGTAAATAAAAGGCCAATGACCAGGGTGAGGGCGAAAAAGCCCATGGTGTACTTGGTAAGCAAGCCAACGCCAACAACAAGCCCAATGAGGTATAAATATTTTATGGAAGAAGTATTAATGAATTTTACGGCGAGAAACACGGCCAGTACCCACCATAACTGGTCGAACACTACGGGCTGGAAGAGATAACCGGATGCAATGAACGCCGGTGAACAAATCAGCGCCAGGCAGGCAAGCGCAACGGCAAACCTGCGGCCGCCAAGCTCAACGGTAAGCAGCCCTGTAAACCATATGATAGCTCCCGCTGCAATGGTGCTGAATATACGTGTAGCAAATACCGACCCGCCCAACACATCAGAATTTATCCGGCCAAGAACTGCAATAAACGGCGGAACTTCCCTGTATCCCCACGCCAGGTGATCGCCGAGGGCAAGGTGCAAAAATTCATCCCGATGAAAGCCGAAATGTGATATAGCAAACAGGTTGAGGATAACCTTTAATGCAACAAACAGCAGGATAAAGCCGGTATAGGTTGATCTGCGGTTTTGATACATTTAGAGGTAAAAGCTGAAAGGTGAAAGGCTAAAGGTAAAAACTTTTTTCAATAGCGAAGTGGCCTTATGCCTGTTTAGGGGTAAAAGTCAGAAGTTCAAGCCTTTAGCCTTTCACCTTCAAGCCTAAATTCTCGTTATGTCGGCGCCTATAGCACGCAACCGGTCATCGATATGCTGGTAACCGCGTTCTATCTGTTCGATATTGTAAATAGTCGATTTGCCCTGTGCCGATAACGCCGCGATCAGCAGGGATACACCGGCGCGTATATCGGGTGACGTCATGGATATCCCACGCAATTTAACCTGGTGATCCAGGCCGATCACCGTAGCGCGGTGCGGGTCGCAAAGGATGATCTGCGCACCCATATCCAACAATTTATCCACGAAGAATAAACGGCTTTCGAACATTTTTTGGTGGATGAGTACTGAACCTTTTGCCTGTATGGCAACTACCAGCACAATACTCAATAAGTCGGGAGTGAAACCCGGCCACGGCGCATCGGCAATGGTCATGATAGAGCCATCAATAAAGGTATCGATCTCGTAATGGTCCTGTGCCGGGATATAAATATCGTCGCCCCTCAGCTCGAGCTTGATGCCTAATCGCCTGAAAACATCCGGGATCATACCAAGCTCTTTATATTTTACATCCTTAATGGTGATCTCCGATCCGGTCATGGCCGCCAGGCCGATAAACGAGCCGATCTCGATCATATCCGGCAGCATGCGGTGCGTAGTGCCGCCCAACTTGTTCACACCCTCAATAGTAAGCAGGTTTGAGCCAATGCCGCTGATCTTTGCGCCCATGCTGTTCAGCATTTTGCAAAGCTGCTGCAGGTAAGGCTCGCAGGCTGCATTGTATATCGTTGTGGTGCCTTCGGCCAATACTGCAGCCATCACAATGTTGGCGGTACCGGTAACCGATGCCTCGTCCAACAGCATATAAGTGCCTTTCAGATTAGTGGCATCAACGTTATAAAAGCCGCTTTCGGCATCATAATCAAAACGTGCACCGAGTTTTTCAAAACCGATAAAGTGGGTATCCAATCTACGGCGACCGATTTTATCACCTCCCGGTTTTGGGATAGACGCTTTACCAAAACGCGCCAGTAATGGCCCAACGATCATGATCGATCCACGCAAACCACCACCTTTTGCTTTAAAAGCATCCGAAAGGAAAAACTCCTGGTCGATATCCCTTGCTTCAAAAGAGTAGGTGTCAGATGCCAGGCGTTCAATCGTAACGCCCATATCGCCAAGCAGCTCAATCAGCTTATTTACATCCTTTATGTCGGGTATATTACTTACGGTGATCTTCTCAGCGGTAAGCAGCACTGCCGAAATGATCTGTAAAGCTTCGTTTTTTGCACCCTGCGGAATGATCTCGCCCTTCAGGCGTTTGCCGCCGTTTATCTGGAAAGCATTATTCATTTTGGTTTCTTTAATTGGTTACAAAGCCGTAATTCGCCGGCCAGCCTGCGCAAATATTAAAATAATTCTCATACATGCATCGCGCAAACTATCAACAAAGTTAAATAGCTGCGGTTTGTCAACAGTGGGGAAATTACCAGGGAATCAAAACAATATAAATCGTGGTTCATGAACGCTTAGCCATGAACCACGATCAATGAACTAACTCAGAACTTACGTGGCCCGCCATTGCCGCGGTTTTGGTTATTGTTTTTGCGCGGATTGTTATTGTTGTTATTATTATTCTGGCGACCGCGGTTCTGATTATTGTTATTGTTTTTGCGCGGGTTATTAGTGTTCTGCGGCGGGCGGAACTCAACCTTGCTCAGGTTAACATTCTCATCCAGCTTCAGCTGACCGCCAGACATGGCCTGCAGGTCGGCGATAATACTTTCATCCGCAACGGAATCTTTATTCCATTGCACATAAGCCATTTTCATAAAATTGGCAATAGCCTGCACCATATGTTTTTTACGCTCAGGCTCTTCAATGCTTTTAGCCTTTTCCATCATCAGCTCAATGGTTTTGCCATAATGCTTGTACTTGATGCGCTGGTGAGGATAACCAAGTGGGTTTGGCTTAATGTGGATGGACTCAGGCGACGGTTTTGGGTAAGGCGAGTCAACATCTATCTTGTAATCGGATATGATATGGAGGTGATCCCATAGTTTGTGTTTAAAATCAGCAACGTCGCGTAAATGCGGGTTTAAAAAGCCCATCAGGTCAATCACCACCTGTGCGTAGCGGTTACGTTCTTCTTTGGTAGGCAGCGCAACAATGTATTTCACCATGTTTTGCACGTTGCGGCCATATTCAGACAATATCAGTTTATTCCTTGTGGAATTATAATCAAATTGAGTCATAATAATATTATGCTATGTAAATAGTACAGTTTTGTTGGTATGAAATCGGCCGGCGGATACGCGAAGCATGCGGCCAAAGTTGAGTAGCTATTGAGAAGCTTTACAAATATAAGTATTGGGAAAGAAAATAACAAATTTGTGGTTGGTTGGAAGTCCCTAATCTCTAATCTCCAATTAACTAATCTCTAACACAGGGCGTTGCCTGCGGCCCGGGCTGTCCGCTCATACTGCACAGGCCTTATCCGCAGGTCGGTATCCGCTTCCATCCCTAACGCATTTGTCTGAACCATGATTCGTGGGATTAAAGGATTGCCCTGATGTACAGTGCGATAGTAAGTTCCGTCGTGTAAATCACTGATCACCGAACACCAATCACTATTCACAAATCACTACCTTAGCATTATGGCAACGCAAATCATTATTACCTCAATTGATATTTACCGTTTCAGCATCCCGATGGTGCCATTTACCATTGCTACAGGTACGATGGATCATGCGCAGAATACTTTCATCCGCGTACATACCGATGCCGGTTTCTACGGTGTTGGCGAATGTTCAGCTTTCCCGATGATCGTTGGTGAAACACAGGATACCTGTCTACTCATGGCACAGGAGTTTGCCCGGCTATGGAAAGGCAAGGATGCGCTGGATATTGAAGCACGGCTAAAGCAATTGAACGATTTCACTGCCGGAAACACCACCATCAAAAGTGCGTTTGATATGGCGCTGCATGATATTGTGGCAAAAAGTGCCGGACTGCCACTTTACAAATTCCTCGGCGGCGAAAAACGCGAAGTAGAGAGTGATATTACTATCGGCATTGGCAGCCCGGAAGAAATGGCGCAGAAGGCAATCGAATTTAAAAAATCCGGTGCGCATATTCTAAAGGTGAAGCTTGGTAAAGGCGCTGAAACGGATGTGGAGCGGGTCAAGCACATCCGCTTGGCAGTTGGCAACGGCATGAAAATTCGCATCGACGCTAACCAGGGCTGGAGCTTTGACGAAGCGGTGTATGCATTAAAGGCGCTCGGCGATTACGAGATCCAATTTTGTGAGCAACCTATGCGCACCTGGTACGATGACAAGCTGCCCGAGCTGATGCGGCTATCCCCGGTAAAAATTATGGGCGATGAAAGTGTTTATAACCACCATGATGCCCGCAAGCAGATCAACAGCGGCTCGTGCGATTATATCAATATTAAAATGGCCAAATCAGGCGGGATATTTGAAGCGAAGAAGATCCATGATCTTGCAGCGGAGCACGAAATCCCCTGCATGATGGGCGGTATGCTGGAAAGCCGCATCGCGCTCAGCTCAAAGCTGCATTTTGTTTATGCAAGTCCGAATATTAAATTCTACGATATGGATACCTGCATGCTGGGCCACAAGGTAGACCCGTGCGTTGGCGGCGTTACCTATAATGGTTATCATCTCGATATTGCTGATGCTATCGGAATAGGGGCGGATGCTGATGAGGGATTTTTGAGTGGTTGTGAAAAGCGGGTCGTTTGAACGGGGAGGGTAGCTAATATTTTATTCGCAATAACTGCTGACAGTAATTTGCCAGCCTTGCTTGCCGGCATGTGTAGCAAACGTAGACAAAAACGCTACGCTTTACACACAAAAACGCTACGCTTTTGCTACACTTTGCTACAGGTGTTTAAATTTTTAACATGCAGATATACAATAAGATAGCTATTTTTTTTACCATCAGTATCTGTATATAATTATCGCATTTAATACCGGATAAAAACGGTAGAAAATGAGAAGTTTTGATGTGTTTTAAACGCACAATATTAACATACGAAGTCTCAAAGACTTCGTATG
Source organism: Bacteroidota bacterium (assembly GCA_013289045.1). Classification (GTDB taxonomy): domain Bacteria; phylum Bacteroidota; class Bacteroidia; order Sphingobacteriales; family Sphingobacteriaceae; genus Mucilaginibacter. The sequence goes on from JABDAU010000087.1 coordinate 13,584, forward strand.
TTAATATCTGGTTTGCAATTATTGATATATTACTCCGCGCTCAACTCAGCAAAGTACTTGTGAAACAACGGGATGGTCTCTATCCCCTTGTAATAATTATAAATATCGTATTTCTCATTCGGCGAGTGCAGCGCATCACTGTCGAGGCCAAAACCCATCAGCACAGTTTTAATGCCCAGTTCAGCCTCGAACAAAGCCACAATCGGGATGCTGCCGCCGCCACGGGTTGGAATTGGCTCTTTACCAAATGATTCCGTGATCGCTTTTTGCGCTGCTTTGTATGCAATGCTATCGGTAGGGGTAACTACCGGCTCGCCGCCATGGTGCGGAGTTACTTTTACTTTTACGTATGGCGGAGCGATCTTTTCAAAGTGTTTGGTGAATAGCTCCGTAATATCGTGCGAGCTTTGGTTGGGCACCAAACGCATCGAGATCTTGGCGTGCGCTTTTGATGGCAGTACGGTTTTAGCACCTTCGCCGATGTAGCCACCCCAAATACCGTTTAATTCAAGCGTAGGACGGGTGCCGGTACGCTCGAGGGTGCTGTAACCTTTTTCGCCCCATACTTCGGCTATGTCGAGGTCTTTTTTGTATTCCGCTTCATC
>JABDAU010000088.1 GCA_013289045.1 Bacteroidota bacterium
TCTTTTGCCTTAATTGCAACCTTATTTGTTTCCCTGTTAAATATTATCGAAGGGAAATTACCTGAGGCATGTATTATAGACGAATTTTGTTTGCCGCTATCAATTTCTGTATTCTGCTCAATTATTTCACCCGTATTAATATCAATAATTTTAGGGAAACAAAACATATCCCACGCATAGTCCGCATTAATGGCCAATAAATTTCCGAAGTCTGCTTTTACTTTTATTGGTTTAGAGAGGCTATTCGTGTTTAAATACCATAAGCAAATGTGGTTGGGCGGCAGTTCTTCAATTTTATCACCATCAAAAACTTCATCGGATGAACCTATAACAATCGTGTTGTCGTCAACAAAGGATGCTGTACATATCTCTGCACCAACATTGGGGCAAAGCTGCGGCCTGTCAAGCAGAAGCGGGTCTTTAATGCATTCCTCTATATTGAAAACGGTTATCTCATGTAAAGGATGCCATACCCAGCCTTTGCTCATTAAAAATGTACCGCCAGGACTAATTTCCAATCTTGAATGAAATCTGTCTTCCGGATTTCTGCCTTTTATATTGGTGATTATTTCCCCGGTTTCAACATCTTCCAGATCCAGTTGATTATAAGCAATCGGGCAATGGATAAGATAAGTTTTGTTCTCTACTGTTGTAAAAGCAGCAGGGAACTCGTAGGAGTCAGCACAATAATAAGAACGGTTAATTTCCCTTATCAATTCTCCGTTTTTTAGCAGAAGGCCTTTTACACCGAGTTTTTGATAAATAAATGCATAACTACCATCGGGCGAAGATATAGCGCTGTCAAAACCGAATGCGTATCTATATCCAAATTGTTTAACAGTACCATTTAAAGTATATGTTGTTCCCGCTGCCCAGTCTATAATCATATCATCTTCCCAACATATGGTTTTCAGATAATTTGCGGTAATTGTTTCAATATCCATTTTCAAGGTTTCGATGGAACAATGTAAACAAAATCTTTATTTCTGAAAAGGCATGATATGTATGCATTCGCCATCAATTGTTTTGTAAACCCAGCACCGCTAAATCCCCATACATACTTTTTTACCATTTCCTTTTCCAAAAACGGCAATATTCGTTTTGTGCGAAACCTTTTTATAGGTTTAATACTTTCTTTTTCAAGTACCTAAAGTTAGCCAAAATTCATTGTGCCATGAAAGCCGCCCGCATATTTATATTGCTGTTTTTGTCGATGCCGTTATTGGCCGCCACCGCGTTTAGCCAGTCGCAAACCGCCGCGCCGGTGTCGTCCAACGCATCGCCGGAGGCAAAGGCATTGCTGCAATTACTTTATGACCTTTCGGGGAAATATACGCTAACGGGCCAGCATAATTATCCGCGGGCGGTGGATACCTTTTCAGTTTCGGCGGCACAGTATATCGGCCGCACGCCGGTGATCTGGAGCATGGATATGGGTTTCGCCAAAGGCAGCGATAAGGATTCATACCTCATGCGCCCCATCAATGTAAAGGAGGCCATCAAACAAAATAAAGCGGGCGCTATCGTTACCATTTGCTGGCATGCCGTACCACCGACTGCTGATGAGCCCATCACTTTCCAACCGCTGCCGGGCGCCGATCCGCAACAGCTGAAAAGCGTACAGGGTCGGCTCACCGACCAGCAATTTAAAGACATCCTGACACCCGGTACCGAACTGAACAAGCGTTGGGCAAAGCAGGTGGACAGCATCGCCAGGTATCTGAAACAACTCCAAAAGGCACATGTGCCGGTACTGCTGCGCCTGTACCACGAAATGAACGGCAACTGGTTTTGGTGGGGGAATTACGCCGGGCAAAACGGCACAGCAGCCTTATACCGCCAGGCGTTCGACAGGCTGGTGAATTACCACAAGCTCAACAACCTGGTATGGGTTTGGAGTGTAGACAGACCAACCCATACGGGGATGGAATTTACCAGCTATTATCCCGGAGATCAGTATGTAGATGTATTGGCGCTTGATGTTTACGGTTCGGATTTCAAACAGGACTATTATGATCAGCTGCTAACATTGGCCAAAGGCAAACCCATCACGCTCGCCGAAGTGGGCAACCCGCCAAAGCCGGAAATCTTAGCGCAACAACCTAAATGGAGCTACTGGGTAGTTTGGGCAGGCATGGCAAATAATACCACCAAAGCAGAATACAATGCGCTGATCGATGATCCACATGTGTTGTGGCAGGAAAGTAAGGCGTATAAGGAAGCGATGAATCCGTATCGGAAGGTGTTGAAGTTGCCGTTGTTGAAGGAGGATAATTAAAGAGGCCTGTTGAAATAAGATTGGCCTGTTAATGCACGCGACCCGGTGGACTCACCCCGACGAGGCTGCGCCCGTCGACCCTCTCTCCGCTGTGCGGAAAGAGGGTAAAGCCCTAAAGTTTTAACCAAATAATATGTATAAAATGCAGCTACCCTCTTTCCGCGAAGCGGGAGAGAGGGTGGTCAAGCGTAGCGATGACCGGGTGAGTCCACCGGGTCGCGTTCTGCGTTAGGGATAGTAGCGGATACCGGCCTCGCGCTTAAGGCCTTGCGCAGTATGAGCGGATAGCCCGGGCCGCAGGCAACGCCCTGTTTTAGAGATTAGAGATTAGTCGAATAATTCTTCTAAAAATCCACTCTCCGTGCCCTCTGTGTAAACCTCCGCGCCCTCTGTGGTTAAAATCCACCTTGCAAAATACCCTTGTTAACAAACCCCACATTTGTTGAATACTTCCCGTCCTGCAAACTTGCAAAAAAGACCTTATTACAGCATTTTAGAAAAATATTTAAAAAAACCTGTAACAATCCCTAATGCCTGTCATCTTATATTCGCTATACAGCCAAGGTACTACAAATGCTGTAAGTTATTGTGAGGGCCCGCACCTGAAGGGTTCCGGTAAAAAATCAAAAAAAGTATGAATAATTTATTGATCTCCCTATGGTGGGTTATTCCCATTATAGCGGCACTTGTTGCGTACAAATTTGTTTTGCGCGTGTTTTTTGGTATGGTGATCGTCCCCGATGATGCTGTCGGGCTGGTCATTAAAAAGTATGCCCTTACGGGCGAAAAGCGACTGCCCGACGGCCGTATCGTAGCCATTAACGGCGAGGCCGGTATGCAGGCCAAAGCGCTGGCGCCGGGCTTGTACTGGGCCATGTGGCCATGGCAGTACACCATTAATATGCAGCCGTTCACCATCATTGAGCAGGGTAAGCTGGGCCTGGTGAAGGCTAAGGACGGTGCATCTATGGACACCGGCCGTGTGCTGGGTAAACCGGTGGATTGCGACAAATTCCAGGATGCGGGTGCGTTTTTGAACAATCGCGGTCAGAAGGGTCCGCAGGCGGCATTCCTTACGCCGGGTAGTTACCGTATCAACACCTTTTTGTTCGATATCATTACCGTACCGGTTACGCAGATCCATGAGAACAAAGTGGGTATTATCACCACGCTTGACGGCGAGCCGCTGGAAAAAGGCGAGATCGCAGGTATTTCGGTACCCGGGCACAAGAACTTCCAGGATCCTATCACCTTCATCAATGCAGGCGGTATGAAAGGTTTGCAGGAAGACGTGATACTGGCCGGTACTTATTACCTCAACCCTTGGTTCGTGATCGTGGAGCAGGTGGATATGGTGTACATCCCGATAGGTTATGTCGGCGTGGTGAACTCGTTCGTTGGCCCGGAAGGTAAGGATACTACCGGCGATACCTTTAAGCACGGTAACATTGTTAAGCGCGGCGACAAAGGTGTGTGGGATCAGCCGTTAGACCCCGGTAAGCACCCGGTGAACATTTATACCCATGCCGTTGAGGTTGTGCCAACCACCAACATCGTGCTCAACTGGGCAGATAGCCGCACCGAAGCGCACGAGCTGGATAAAAATCTGTGTACTATTACCGTGCGTTCATCTGACGGTTTTACGTTCAACCTGGACGTGTCGCAGATCATCCATATCCCGCGTAACGAAGCGCCAAAGGTTATCGCCCGTTTCGGTAACATGAAGAACCTGGTATCGCAGGTGCTGGAGCCAACCATCGCCAACTATTTCCGTAACTCGGCGCAACGCAGCGACGTGATCGAGTTCCTGAACAACCGTATCCAAAGGCAGGATGATGCCAAAACGCACATCAGCAAAGTGCTCGATGCTTATAACGTAGTAGGCGTAGATACACTGATCGGTGATATTGTGCCGCCTGCAGCCCTGATGAAAACGCTTACCGACCGTAAGATAGCCGAGCAGGAAAAAGTGACTTACGAAACACAGCGCCATGCGCAAATTGAGCGTAAGGAATTTGAAAGCGCCAAAGCCGGCGCCGATATGCAGCCGGAAGTGGTGAAGTCAACCCGCCAGGTGGAGATCAATACGCAGATGGCCGCTTCAAAAGTTGCCGCCTCAAAAGGTGAGGCAGAAGCGAAGACAATTAACGCTACTGCGGATGCGGAAGTAAGGATCACGATAGCTAAAGCGGATGCCGAAGCCAAAACCATCAACGCCAAAGCGGATGCCAACGCAACCCAATTGAATGGTGCTGCCGAAGCTTCGAAGATCAAGGCCGTCGGTTTATCAGAAGCCGAGGTTACCAAGCAGAAAACCGAAGCCATGGGTACCGAGCAATACGCCATTGTACGTGTAGCCGAAGCCCTGGCCGCCCACGGTGTGAAACTGGTGCCTGAAATACTGGTTAACGGTAAAGACGGCGCCAACAATGGCCTGATAGATGCGCTGATCGGCAGTGAAATGCTGAAAAAGTTGCAAAGGCAAAATGAAGGTGGCACGATTGTGAGGCCGGTTGATGAGCGGCCGACTGAAGAGGAATAGTTTGCAATAACTATATCCAAGCCCTGTGTCCTCACAGGGTTCATAAAAGTAAGGCGATGGATTTTCCATCGCCTTTTTAGTTATTTTGCGATTATACTAACCAAATTAAAGTATAGGCCACGCCCTTTGTTAGTGTTATAATCAACAAATCTAACGCGATAAGATCAACTGCTGATACTCCTCCTTCAACTCCACCAAACACTTCGCACATAAACAGCCGTCATAATGCTCACTCACATACTGAGTTTCATTCAGCGTAAGCTGTACGGTGCTGCACTGGCATTTTGTAAACGAATTGGCCTTGCATTCAAACGGGGCTTTGCAGCGTTCGCAGTTTACGGTTTCGTGTTTTGGATTGACGGGCATTAAAAAATAAAATTCAAAGCCCCGGTAGCAGCAAACGATTTAAAAGAGCCAACACTGTATGAATAGCTCGAAGCCGTTTCCGCGTCTGCCGAAGTTTTGGTGGATGAACCTGACACAACGTTGTATCTGCCCTCAATTGAAAAAGTTACATGCGAACTGATCAAAAAACTTATCCCCGCTTTAGGTGCGAAAAATACCTGTGTGCCGCTGAATTTACCCGATGTTACATCGGGGCTAAGTATAGTGGCGGAAGTGTAGGATAATGAGTTGTCATATCCACCCAAATTAGCGCCTATATAAAAATTGGCTTCGTCGGCAACCGGAATATTATAAGCGGCGCCTACGTAAAACTGAAGTGTGTTAAAATTGCCGAATTTTACATAACCCACTTCGGTATCATCAATATAAATAAATGAAGTATCCGCTTTCGGCTTGTGGGAGGCATAACCAACTGTGCCGTTAAATGTAAAGTTGTTCCAATTTTTGGTAAGGCTTAAACTAAACACCGGTGCACCCTTGTAGCTACTGTTGGGAGGGCCGGTGAGTGTTTCGTACCCCCCGCTAACAGATATGCCCCATGCAGTAGGGTCTGGACCGCCATCGCCGCCGCCGCCATAGGTAAGCGCATCGCTTTGGCGGTGCTGTGCGTTGGCTGCAAAGGTGGTCAGCAGCATAAAGCATGCTACGGCCAGCAGCTTGGTTATCCGTTTTTGTATTAATAAGTAGTTATCCAGGTGCATATAATTGTGGTTGATGCACTAATGTAGGGATTTTTTTTAAAGTCAATAGACCATTGACCATAGTCCATAGCATTATTTTTCTACTATGGTCCATGGACTATGGTCTATCGACTAAAATATTAGGCCGAGCACGTTACGCAGCCTTCTTCCATCGAGCATGATGGTCCGGCTGGGATCTCGTCGACAATTTGTTCAACAACTTCAGGGATAACCGGTTCCATGTTCTTTCCGCCCTGGTTTTCAACGGTGAACTTAACGGCTTGCGATGCTGCTTGTGTGCGCAGGTAATACATGCCGGTTTTAAGTCCTTTCTTCCATGCATAAAAATGCATAGACGTTAGTTTTGAAGCATTTGGCGAATTGATGAACAGGTTAAGCGACTGCGACTGGCAAACATACGCGCCACGATCAGCAGCCATATCGATGATGTTACGCATCTTGATCTCCCAAACGGTTTTGTAAAGCGCCTTAACACTGTCAGGTATTTCAGCAATATCCTGTATCGAGCCGTTTGCGGTGATGATCTTGTCCTTCATGGTATTATCCCACAAACCAAGGTTCACCAAATCACGCAACAGGTGTTTGTTCACGACGATGAACTCACCGCTTAATACACGACGGGTGTAGATGTTCGAGGTATAGGGCTCAAAGCATTCGTTGTTACCCAATATCTGCGAAGTAGAAGCAGTAGGCATCGGTGCAACCAATAAAGAGTTACGTACGCCGCTGTTCATTACATCCAAACGAAGGTTTTCCCAATCCCAACGACCGCTGTCAGGCTGAACGTTCCACAGATCGAACTGGAATTTGCCTTTTGATAGCGGCGAACCTTTGAAGGTTTCGTAAGCGCCGTCTTTTATCGCCAGGTCTTTTGAAGCCGTCATGGCTGCAAAGTAAATGGTTTCGAAGATCTCTTTGTTCAATTGCTTAGCTTCATCGCTTTCAAACGGCATACGCAGTTGGATGAAAGTATCCGCCAAACCCTGTACGCCTAAGCCGATAGGGCGGTGGCGCAGGTTTGAATAGCGCGCTTCTTCAACCGGGTAATAGTTATGGTCGATGATCTTATTCAGGTTGAGGGTTACCTGGTAAGTTACCTCGTATAATTTCTGATGGTCGAAAATTCCATTCTGGATGTACCTCGGCAATGCCAGCGAAGCGAGGTTACAAACCGCAATTTCGTTCGCATCAGTGTATTCCATTATTTCGGTACACAAGTTCGAGCTTTTAATGGTACCCAGGTTTTGCTGGTTTGATTTACCATTGGCGGCATCTTTATAAAGCAGGTATGGCGTACCGGTCTCCACCTGGGCATCCAACACTGCGAACCATAGCTCCTGCGCTTTTACAACTTTGCGGGCACGGCCTTCGCGTTCGTAGCGCTCGTATAGCGCTTCAAATTCTGCACCCCAGCAATCGGCCAAGCCTGGCGCCTCATGCGGACAGAACAGGCTCCAGTCTTCATTGGCTTCCACACGTTTCATAAACAGGTCGCTTACCCAAAGGGCGTAGAACAGGTCGCGGGCACGCATTTCTTCCTTACCGTGGTTTTTGCGCAAGTCGAGGAATTCGAAAACATCCGCATGCCATGGCTCCAGGTATATCGCAAAAGCGCCTTTGCGCTTGCCGCCGCCCTGGTCAACATAACGGGCAGTATCGTTAAACACCCGCAGCATCGGGATAATGCCATTGCTGGTACCATTGGTGCCGCTGATGTATGAGCCGGTTGCACGCACATTATGGATGCTTAAACCAATACCGCCTGCACTTTGCGAAATTTTAGCAGTTTGTTTTAAGGTATCATAAATACCGTCGATGCTGTCATCTTTCATGGCCAGCAGGAAGCATGACGACATTTGCGGTTTCGGTGTACCTGCGTTGAAAAGGGTAGGGGTTGCATGTGTAAACCACCGCTCGCTCATCAGGTTGTATGTTTTGATGGCGCTGTCGATGTCTTCTTTATGGATACCAACAGACACGCGCATAAACAAATGCTGCGGGCGCTCGGCTATCCGGCCTTCTATTTTCAGCAGGTATGATTTTTCGAGAGTTTTGAAACCGAAATAATCGAAACCGAAGTCGCGGTCGTAAATAATGGTGCTGTCTAATACTTCAGCATTATCTCTTATCACTTCCCAAACATCATCCGCAATGAGGGATGCATTTTTGCCGGTCTTTTCGTCCACATATTCATACAGCTTGCGCATGGTTTCCGAAAACGACTTGGTGGTGTTTTTGTGCAGGTTTGATACCGCGATACGCGAAGCAAGCAGCGCATAATCCGGGTGCTTGGTGGTAAGCGAGGCGGCAGTTTCGGCAGCAAGGTTATCCAGCTCGGATGTGGTAACGCCATCATATAAACCCTCAATTACTTTTTTCGCTACATCTATAGGGTCTACCAATGCCGGGTTAAAGCCGTAACAAAGCTTCTCAATCCTGGCTGTTATTTTGTCGAATTTTACCGTTTCCTTTTTTCCGTCTCGTTTAATTACGTACATACTACTGCCTCCTTTATTTTATATATTTAATGTTGTCTTATCCTTTTTTGATTGAATCCCAATTATTCTAATCCCTAACCTCTAATCCAGTCTCTAACCCCTAACCTCAAAAATCATCATCCAATGAAAAGTTTTTGCTATCGGCTGTTGCATTCAGCACGCCGCTTTTCTGGTAATCGCCTACACGTTTTTCAAAGAAGTTTGTCTTGCCCTGCAGGGAGATCATCTCCATAAAATCGAATGGATTAGAGGCGTTGTACACTTTATCGTACCCAAGCTCATCCAGCCACCTGTCGGCCACGAACTCGATATATTGGCTCATCAGCTTTGAATTCATGCCGATGAGGTTTACCGGTAATGCTTCGGTAATGAATTCCTTTTCAATTTCAACCGCATCGGTAATTATCGCGGTAGCATCTGCTTTGCTTAGCTTGTTTTTAAGCATGCCATATAACTGGCAGGCGAATTCGCAATGCAAACCTTCATCGCGCGAGATGAGCTCGTTGCTGAAAGTAAGGCCAGGCATCAGTCCGCGTTTTTTAAGCCAGAAGATGGAGCAGAAACTGCCGGAGAAGAATATACCTTCAACTGCTGCGAACGCAACCAGCCGCTCGGCAAAATTGCCGTTCTCTATCCAGCGCAGCGCCCATTCGGCTTTCTTTTTTACGGCAGGCACGGTGTCGATGGCATGAAACAGCCGGTCTTTTTCGACAGGATCTTTTATGTAAGTATCAATAAGCAGCGCATAAGTTTCGGAGTGGATGTTCTCCATCATGATCTGGAAGCCGTAGAAGCATCGCGCCTCGGGGATCTGTACTTCGCTCATAAAGTTTACGGCCAGGTTTTCATTTACAATGCCGTCGCTGGCGGCAAAAAATGCCAGCACGTGCGATATGAAATGTTTTTCGCCGCTGTTAAGGTTTTCCCAGTGCTTCAGGTCGTCGTGCAGGTCTATTTCCTCGGCGGTCCAAAAACTGGCTTCATGCTTTTTGTACATCTCCCAGATGCGGGGATAATTGATAGGCAGGATGACAAACCTGTCCTTATTTTCCTTTAATAATACTTCTTCTTCCTGTTTCATACTTCGTCAGTTTTTATTGTTTGCAGGACAGGCAAAGGGACAAGCAAGCCGCACGCCGGGTGGCGCGAAGTACTGGCCTTTGCCAAAACCTTATGCGTGAAAGTTTTGACAAGCTATGCGGGCAGGTATCTGGCTTGGGTGTATAAGTTGCAGTGGCAGAAGCAGTTGCGGGTTTACACTTCACAGTTGCACGTCAGCCCATGAGTTAAACATGGTTCCCTTTTAATGCCGGCAGTATCACCGGCAACCTTTATAGCTATAGTAAAGAACTTTGTAACTGTAAAGATAGGGGCAGGTAGATTTACCTGTATGCGATAGTTTTAAACAAGGGCCAAAGTTGTTAACAGGATTAGTGTACGGTTGATCGGGCTAAGTATCGGGTGGTTGTTGACAGTATTATTTATGACAGGTTTTAAAGGAAAAATGGTGTGCTGAAATTATTAATAAATGTTTGAAAATATAGTTATAAAAAAAAGCATATAGCGTACTGATTTCGATAGCTAAATTCATTACAAATGTTATATTTGGTAACTCACACGATAAAAAATTTCCCGGTAAAAATTTATGGAGCAATACACTTGTACTAAAGAATTCGCGGAAGCGAATAACCTGTTTTTTGAACGGATCATGTACAAGTTTTTACGTTCGTGGGTTAACGATCATGACGATGAAACGCTGCTCCGGTTTGACCAGTCGTTGGATGAGTACCTGGCGAATGATGCCTTACGGGATTTTTTCCTCAATACGGAGCACCCGGTGCAAAAGCTGTTAAAAGACAGGTTAATTACTTGCCATTTGGGCCGGCGTGTCGAAAGCGTTTATTTTGACCCGGTAAACGGAGACCCGTTATTGGCGCCCACAGAGCAGCGCATATACAACCTTGCCCGCCGGATGGATATCGAAAGTATGCATATCCCTTTCCGCTCCGTTCATCCCAACAAGCAAACACCGGCAGGCGGCACAGCAGATATCAGCACTTATCCCGACGGATCGGAAGAGCTTCGTTACAACAGCGGCAATCATTTTTGCAGCCGCCCGGCAAGTGGAAATGTTTTTGATGAGCATAGTAAACACTGCACGGCCAAATCTGGGAACGACCTGCATATATTATATAAGCGGGGATTTTTAGAGGAACGGCTACACGATATAAAAGAACAAACCGCGGCAATGCACGCGAACGGTGAAACCCGGTTGCAATACTTTGTTATCTGCAGCAGGCATTCGTTGCAGGAAGGTCATTTTGGGGTATCGCTGGTGATCATGGATCCTTCAAATCCCGATTTCCCGAGGCGGGTTTTAGTTTGTGATACTTTATTAAAGGAATTACCGCACCACCCGCGCTGGTGGAACCATTTTGTAGCCGAATATTCGAACGTATTTGGCGATGCAGTGGCAGAGTTGCTGGAAGACCTATCGCACCCGCTTCAAAAAGTAAATATTAAAGGCGATAACCCGTACCGGCATGATTGGGACTGCCCATATTATGCAGCCAGCATGGCAGACGCATTGGCCGACCTGGTGAATGCCAATCCGGAATTTATGCTGGACGGCAGCGCAGACGAGATCCATAACGCGATGAAAGGCCTGATGCCGGATTACTACCAATACAACCACGAAATTAAAGGCAGGCAATGCATTCAGGAGGCCAACAGGTTAAAACGCTGGAAGAGTGGCCGCGCAGCAATTAAAGACATAGTAGCCGAAATGCGCCTGAGATCAAGATTGAACCTTGGCGAGTTTTTGTAGGTAAATACCTTTGACTTGTTGATAGCGATCTCATTATATAATAAATATCATAAAAGGCTAAGGCATAAAAAAGCCTCGCATTTCTGTGAGGCTTTTTGCTCCCCTGAGGCTGGGCTCGAACCAGCGACCCTCTGATTAACAGAAGTATCTATTAACTAAAAGATTAGTCCTTGTCAAATTCTCCGTTGGCGTTCAAAGTGATCTCATCGCCTAACATAGCAGCCGGATATTTGGTAATGCCAAAATCCCTGCGGTTGATGTTGCCGGAAATTTTAAAGCCTGCAGCAGGTTTGTTATGCATGCCCATGCCATTACGAACGGAAGCCTCCAAAATAACCGGTTTGGTAACGCCGTGTAAAGTGAGGTCGCCGGTGATCTTGTAGGTTGATGCGGAGGTTTTAGTTACCAACGTGCTTTTGAATATTATTTTAGGGAATTTTCCAACGTCTAATAGTTCCGCACTCTTTACCTCTTTATCGCGATAGTCGTTGTCCGTTGAGATGCTTGCAGCATCGGCAGTGAACACGATAGATGCACCTGTGAAATCATCGCCCGGGGCAGTAATAACAGCATCAAATGATTTGAAGGAACCTTCCACATCACTCAGCATATTGTGCGTGATAGTGAAAGTTATCCTGGAGTGCGCTTTATCAGCGGTCCAAACGGATGGGGTGATAGTTTTGAAGGATAACAGTAAGGCAGATAGACCCGCTACTACTATAAATAATTTTTTCATGATCAATTTTTGTTTAAATGTGCTAAAATAGGATAGACGGCTTCAAACTAAGTATGTATTTGGCCCGTGCGTTTTGTCCTGATGTATCGGGATCTGCTTTTAAATCGGGGCCTTTAAAACGACTGTATATGCCGGTATTTTTATCTGAACCTGTTTTCAGCATTTCAACCGACAACAGATCGCCGGGAATGTTTCCACCGATCCAGCGTTTGTCTGCCTGCTGTTTCCACGTTACCAATGCAAATACAGCTGTGCTTTTGTATTTCCCATTTCCAGCCAGGGCAGTAGCTTTAGCCGAATCATTGCCGTATAAAGTAGCCATAGTGCCCGATTTTTTGTTAACCGTTGATGCGATTACTTTGAACGCCATTTTACTAAAGTTAAAGTCAGCAGGAAGTGATGCCTTTTCGTTAAGTTGCCCGGCTTCAGGGGTGTTATTATGGTCGGCGCAGCCAGATACTACAAAAGCCGCAATTAGTAGTGTTAACGATGCTCTTTTCATAAATTTTAATGTTTGATTGGTTGGGTAAATACAAAATCATTATCGCTAAGCGGACGGTGGCAGTTAATACATTCATTGGCGAACATAACCGTTTTACCATAGGGCACAAGTTTCGGAGTTTTAAAACGTGCGAATCCCCAGCCATGGGTAGCAGCAAATTTTTCCTGATCCTTGATCATAAATTCTACCTGTTTAAATGCCCCGGTGGTGATATTGCCTTTATCATCCTCCGCCTGGTCCCAGGCAACTTTGGCAAAAATGACACCTTTAGGCCATGGGTTGATCTGGTGATCTTTTATGGCCTTAATGGCAACCGGATTCCCAAATATCACGCGCATCGTACCATTGTCAAACCGTTCGGTAGTACTGATCGGCTGCCAGTTTTTGTAATCGGGTATAAACTCAACACCGTTCAGTGCTCTTGGCAATGACATAACTGCGGGCGCCTGGTTTTTGAGCAATTTGTATTGCTTATCCCTTGCGTTCAGTTTTGCCGTATCCATTGGCTTATTGCCGGTCATGGCGTTCAAATAATTTTTCAGCGCATTTAAGTCTTGTTCAGACACTTTTGCCGAGGGATGCACCATCTCGTAATCTTTTACCGGCATGGCCCCTTCGTTAATTTGGTTTAAACACTCCCATAACTTCGCTTTTTGATCGGCTGGTGCTAATTTATTCCATTCGGAAAAATTCATGAGTTCACGACCCTTTTTTATATGGGCGGCAACTTGCCATGATACCGGCGCTATTTTATCGTACCAGCGCAGGTTTGTTTCATTGGAATGGCAATCATAACAGGCGCGCCGCAATATAACTTTTACCTTCGCCGGAAGTTCAATATCACCGGTTACCGGCGGGTTGGTGATAACAGGCCGTTTAATTTGCAAAGCAGCAAAAGCAAGTGCTCCTGTTATAACAAACACGAAGAAATAAAATCTGGATGTCCTTTTTGATCTAACTTGCATAGGTTTTTTACTTAAAATAAATGGTGAGGTGCTTATCCAACGTTAACAATAATTTTCCCGTTTGCTGTTCTTTGTTCCTGTGCCTGGTAGGCCTTTTCAACGGTTTCCAGGCTATATTCCACATCGTCCACTAATGGAAAAACTTTACCGGCTTCAATCAGCTTCGTGGCTTCGGCCAATATCTCACCGTGATGTGCCCTTCCTTTTCCGGATATTAACGGGTATAGCGTAAACACGCCCGAATAGGTAGCA
>JABDAU010000089.1 GCA_013289045.1 Bacteroidota bacterium
GGCATGATATACTTTTTTTACCTGACGTTTTTCAAATTGCATGGAAACATGACGATAAGCTTCCGGGTTTTTAGCCACGATAAGCGCCCCTGACGTTTCTTTATCCAGCCTGTGGCAGATCTGCGCATCTGATGAATATTGTTTAGCCAGGCGAAGCATATTGACCTCTCCGCCTTCGCGCTCATCCAATGAGCTCACAAATGGTGGTTTGTTCACCACTATTATATCGTCGTCTTCAAATAATATCAGGTCGGCAAACTTGGGTATCTTCATCGCGGTGCAAAGATAACAATTTCGTGTTGCAGTAACCTATACAGCTCAAGCACTTAAAAATCTCAACAAAAAACAGGGCCTCCTTACCGGAAGCCCTGTATTATTAAATCACGCTTAAACTATGCTGCTATCAATCTATTTTCAGATCAATGTTGTTATTTGAGTGTACTTCAACCGGGATACCGCCGCCATTAATGCTGCCGTTAACGCGTTTTTCGCTCCAGTCGCCTTTAAAACCGCTGATGATATGATCTGATATCCTTTCACCGCTCATATCCAGGTCAAAGCCTTGCTGTGAAGGCAATTGCAGCCTTACATTACCCGCACTTGAACCAACTTTTAAATATTTACCTACGTGTTTCATTTGCACGTTCAAACTTCCGGCGCTGGTATGTGCATCCAGGCTGCAGTTCATATCCGTCAGATCCATGCCGCCGCCGCTTGTAGTGGTCGTTAATTCTCCTTCAATATGGTGGCAGCGTACGCCGCCACCACTGGTGTGTGCCGTGATAGTACCTTTCAGGTTGATCAGTTCAAGGCCGCCGCCGCTGGTTAGTAAAGAGATATTGCCGCTGCAATCTTTGGCATGAATGCCGCCACCACTGGTTTTTAGCTCAATCTCGTCTGATGAGCTCTCTACGTCAATACCACCGCCGGAGGTTTTGCCATGTATCTTACCACTCAGGTTTTTCACATGTAAGCCACCGCCGCTGGTCGAAAAATCCTCATTACCGCTAAGGTCTGAAAGGTCAATGCCGCCACCACTGGTTTTCAGATTGGTTGAAACTTCTTTCGGTACATAAATCCTGAAAGAAATGCTCAAACCGTCATTGTTCCAATCCATGTGCTCATGTATATTTCTCACAGTAGCGTTCAGCTCATGGCCACTCACATTGATCGTCATATCAAAATTCTTTTCCAGTCGTTTTTGCGCTTCCTCGTGAGATAGCTCATGGCCATGGTTATCCTGAACATATACCTCTATCCTCGGTGCTTCACCGCTTCTGCCGGTTACAAAGATCCCACCTGCAGATGTTTCCACAACTACGCTGTTAATAGCATCGTTGGCTAATGATTTGGTTAGATATGGCGTTTTATTGCCATCCTGTGCCAATGCCGCTGCGCCGAAGCCTGCAGCAAATAATAATGTTAAAATTCCTTTCATGGTGCTTATGGTTTATGTCTATAAGACCATAACGTAATGGATTACGTTGCACGGAGTGAGAAAATATTTTGCGGACTAATAAGTGTTTGATATCCGCATCAATTTAAAAGCACAAACGCTGCCGCAAACCAGGAGGTTTACGGCAGCGCGGGGATACGTGAGTTATAAAAAATTTACTAAAGTCCCTGATAAAGAATCTTGAATATTTATTAAACTATTTTTTCTTAGTAGTAGGTGCAGCCGCTTTTGGGGCGGGTTTAGCTGCAGCCGTGGCCCCTGGGCGGCTACCCATGCCCTGGGTGCGGCCACCGGTTGGTGCACCGCTTGTACGGTTTGTACCTGAAGCCGTCCGGTTACCTGAAGCATTACCTGTGCGATTGTTAGCGGCGTTATTTCCGTTTTCATTATTACCATTTACTTTGGCATCATTACTTCCGTTACGTTCGTTGCTGTTGTTATTGTTCCGGTTATTATTGGCAGCGTTGCTGTTGTTTCTATCATTCGGGTTATTATTTCCGTTACGATCGTTGCTGTTGTTGTTATTCCGGCTATTATTGGCAGCGTTGTTGTTGTTTCTATCATTCGGGTTATTATTTCCGTTACGATCGTTGCTGTTATTGTTATTCCGGTTATTATTGGCAGCGTTGTTATTATTCCGGTCGTTGCCGTTAGCATTGTTACTATTCCGGTTATTGTTGTTTAAACCTCGATTATTTGCGTTGTTATTATTACCCATGCGATTATCATTTGCATGGTTCATGTTTCCATTATCGCGGAGGCGCTCGCTAACTGCATGTCCGCCCGGCCTGTCCATTGCAACATGACTGGGATGCCCGCCGTTAACACGTGCTAGTTGATTACGGTCATGGCTGGCCAGATCTGCATGCGAACGCTGCTCGGCGGTAGCATCAAAATGCCGGTCTCTCATCGCATCCATTTCCCGCGTATTTGGGTGCCTGTCAATCCCGCCCGGGCCGTTAAAGCTTGTACGCATATGATTATCTTCACGAATTACAGTGCGATCTTCATAAGTGTTATGAACTACTACGGTGTTTACCCTAACAACAGCTGTATTATAGCGGAATACCCCGCCATTCCAGGCGCCGCCATAAAAACCGTCACCCGAATAGCCGTAGCCATAATCTACCCCACCATAAAATCCAACCGTAGCCCCCCAATAACCTGCATGAAAACCATAGAGGCCTCCGTCGTAACCCCAATATGCCGGTGTCCATAACAAGCCGGGATTAGGCGGGGCGGTCCATACTCCCGGCACCCAATAATAACCATTGGTTTCATCATAAGCCCAATATCCAGGCACCCATAAATAGCCATCAGCGGGGCATTCAGGCTGATCATAATCAGGTAGTTCAGGCGGGGCAATTTTTACAGAAATAACTACTACTGCCTGGGCATGGGATTTGGATGCGGCAAAAACTACTATAAGTGATATTAATAGAATTGTGGTAATTTTTTTCATGTTCTCTTTTTTGATTAGAATTTATAGCGAATCATTATCGGTTAATAATCAAGTAATCCATTTCGTTATTGGCTATAGATGGGTACTTATTAACGAATACTAAAGTCATAGGCATTGTATGACGGGCCCTGATCTGATGGTGTTATATAGATAAAGCAATATTCGCCGACAAGTAGCGTGGCGTTAGGTGATACTTCATAAAGCCCTCTTTGCACTTTACTATAAGTAAACTGTACCTTTTGTTTATCGTCAATTCCCTGATCAGAACCGATAGAGTTAGCTTTTCCAACTACCAGTTCCCTGTCATTTTTACCCTGTTTCATTTTTACCAGCATAAATTCGTTAGGGCTTCTAACATTGGGGCCACTTTTACCATTGTCAACGTCAATTACAAATACAAATAAGGGCTTTGTATTTTTCACCTTTAAATTAGCCTCTGTACCACTTATCGATTCTTTTATCTTGGCATTAAACAACGGGCTTACACTGCGTAAGGCCGATTCGCCAAGGCCGCCCGATTTATTATTCGAAAGCGCGGCAGCATCTATTTCCAGGTATTGGTTCTGGCTGGCATCAAAATAATATAAACCAGGCGCTAAAGATGTTTCACCACCCTGAGAATTGTTGTTATTATTGGAGTTATTGTTTTGATCATTTGAGGCCGGCGGTGGCGTATTTGCTTTATCCATGATCAGGGAAATAATATCATCGGGCACCCCTCCCTTTTTCAGGGCGATGAGTCCGTTGGTTGAAATATCAAAAGTGCAATTTGAGCCGTTGATCTTAGATGTAATGATGGTTTTGCTCATGCCTGCCTTTTGCAGATCGATTATTGTTTGATTATTAACTGTTTCCTGGGCGAAGGATGCTGAAGGAAAGACCAGCCAGGCTAATAAAACGATTAAAGATGTGTAAAGTGACTGTTTTAAAAAAGTGGCGTTTTGCCTGGAGTTGTTGACTCCATGATTGGAAAATAAAGCTTTGTACATATAATTGTGATTTGGTGCTTAAAGATGCACAGCCGGCTTATTTTATCCTATGCACCAATAATATAGTTTATGCATTATTTGCATAATTTATTCACTTTCAATATCATTGTATAAATCTTATCACAATGAATGGCTCGAAGATCAGAATGATCAGAGAACTCCGTGGCTTCTCGCAGGAGAATATTGCGCAAAGGCTTGGAATTACCCAAACAACCTATTCGCGCATTGAAAGTAATCAATCGAAACTTGATACATCGCTGCTGTCAAAATTGGCGAAAGAACTTGGGGTAACAACAGCAGATATTTTAAGCACTGAGCCTACACTGGTGAATTTCTCCCCTGGCAGAAACTCTCAAAATGTCGACCGGGAAGAAAGCTTTTTTGCTTTTCAAAAAGATTTGATCGAAAAGATAATTGCTTTAAAAGACAAGGAGATAAATGAACTAAAAATGGTTATAAGCGGACTTACAAAGGACAAAGACACATTAACCAAAATGCTTAAGAAAAGAACTTCAGGGCAATAATATTATACCTCTCCGACCTATCGTATTGGAAAAGTGAAAAATTGACAGGAAAAAATTAAAAAAATTCTCCCTGTCAATCTGAAGTCCTGCTACATTTCACTTACTCCGTGCCCGATGGTACCGGCAAAGGCATATCCGTTTTTACCGGGATACCGAAATCGGGGCTGCCGTCCTTATTCCATGTAAATGGCTGCGCCCGCGGCGAACGCTTATTACCGCAGCCTTCGTTAGGCATTGAATTGGCATGATACAAGATCCAATCCTGCTTGCCATCCGGCGATTTAAAAAATGAATTATGACCCGTTGCAAAAACGCCGTTCTCCGGCGATTGCTTAAAAACGGGCACCGGCGATTTCTTCCACGAAGCGGTATCCAACAAATTACTGTTCGCATTGGCCGTGAGCATACCTAATGCATAATTATCCGTCCAGCAACCGCTTGCAGAATAAATAAGGAACAGTTTATTGCCATGCTTGAGCATCTCCGGGCCTTCGTTCACGCTCACATGCGGTGGATTGGAATTTGGACCGAGGTCGCCATTGCGCTCCCAATCGTATACCGGGCTTGATATTTTTACCCTTTCGCTGCTAACTGTTACAGGATCTTTTAATTGCGCAATAAAAATATCCTGCTCGCCATTGGCATCACCTTCCCATCCTGCCCATAACAGGTATAACTTTCCCTTATTCTCAAATACCGAAGCATCTATTGCCCATTTATTGGTTTTATCGCCTATTTGTCCTTTAAACACCCATTCGCCCTGCGTAGGGTCTTGCGATGCGTTTTCTATTACATATAAGCGGTGATGATTATTATCGCCATCGTCCGCAGCAAAATACATATACCATTTATGCTGCAAATAATGCAGCTCAGGCGCCCATAACTCTTTTGAGTAAGATGTGCCTGCGGGCGGTGTCCAAACCACTTTACGTATGG
Organism: Bacteroidota bacterium; assembly: GCA_013289045.1. Classification (GTDB taxonomy): domain Bacteria; phylum Bacteroidota; class Bacteroidia; order Sphingobacteriales; family Sphingobacteriaceae; genus Mucilaginibacter. The sequence goes on from JABDAU010000089.1 coordinate 5,368, forward strand.
CATTCTTCATATCCACCACGCTTTTGGTTTTCCATATCACCAGGTTGCGGCCGGTACTGTTGGTATAATAGTAATAGCCATCTTTATAAATAACCCATGGGTCTGGCCCGGTAGCTAATATTGGGTTAGTGAAAGTTTTGGTTTGGGCCGATGCGATGCCGGCAAGTAGGATAAGAACGGGTATGAGCCAATGTATCTTCTTCATAGGTGTAAAATAATATGTCATTCTGAGCGATAGCGAAGAACATTTGAACTATGCTTGACCGATATGAATAGTCTGTTATGCATCGCGAAAGGTTCTTCGCTATCGCTCAGAATGACAGGCCTTTTTTAATGTCATGGAAATATACAAATATGGTTAAAAATGAAATTCAATTAAAAACGAACGCAAACCATCGTAAATACTTTAAGTTTATATCTACAAATACATACTACAATATGACAGCAAAAACAACCCAGCCCGTATGGTTCATAACGGGTTGCTCTACAGGCTTTGGCCGCGAACTGGTAAAACTGATTTTGAGCAAAGGCTGGAATCCGGTAATTACCGCAAGACATACTGACCAGTTAAAAGACCTGGCTGAAGGACACGAAGACAACGCACTCATTGTAAAGCTTGATGTTACCGACAAACACCTGGTAAAAACCGCGGTACAAAAGGCCGAAGAAAAGTTCGGCAAGATAGATGTACTGGTAAATAACGCAGGCTATGGCTACTTTACCAGCATTGAAGAAGGTGAAGACGACAAGATCAGGGCGCAATTTGAGACTAACTTTTTTGGATTAGTGCACCTGATACAAGAGGTGCTGCCGGGGATGCGTAAGCAGAAGAAAGGCACGATAGTCAACTTTTCATCTATAGGCGGCTTACGCGCGTTTACTTCAACGGGATATTATCACGCGACAAAATTTGCGCTCGAAGGATTATCCGAATCATTATCACAGGAAGTTGCGCCATTGGGCATTAAAGTACTGATCGTGGAGCCGGGGCCGTTCCGTACGGATTGGGCAGGCCGTTCGCGTATCGAAACGCCGGTGAAGATAGATGATTACAAAGATACTGTTGGCAAACGCATGGATGGAAGTAAACAAGGAAGCGGCAAACAGGCAGGCGACCCGGTACGCGGCTGCAACGCAATTATTGAAGCTGTGGAAGCAGGCACGCCGCATTTACGACTGCTGTTAGGTAGAATGGCGTATAACATGGCCAATGAAAAGCTTGACATGCAGCGCGAAAATTATAAAGCATGGGAAGATCTTTCGCTGAGCGCAGATTTTCCGGAAGGGGAATAGATCAGTGATTAGTGGGAAACTTGCTATTAACTTACGAAGTTTTCAGAACTTCGTAAGTTTGGTTTTCCGACAAATTGCGTTAGTGATAGTAGCGGATACCGGCCTGTGGCTAAGGCCGGTGAAGTATGAGCGGATAGCACGGGCCGCAGGCAACGCCCGAACAGTAGTTCATCGAAATAACAGTGTGAATAACAGACTTACGAAGTTTTAAAAACTTCGTAAGTCACTTTCTGATTGGGTAATGATCTCTGCATCATGCCACTAATCTCTAATCTCCAATCACTAACCACTAACTTACAAACACTGCTTCTCCCTTTCAGCCCAAAACAGTAATTTCGCACTTTAGCAAAGTGGAAAAAGATCAGGATTATTTAAGTGGCCTAAACCCCGAGCAAAGGGCGGCTGTGCAGCAATTACGGGGCCCGGTAATGATCATTGCCGGTGCAGGTTCGGGCAAAACGCGTGTTATCACCTATCGCGTGGCGCATCTCATTCGCCATGGTGTCGATTCATTTAATATCCTGGTGCTCACCTTTACCAATAAGGCCGCCAAGGAAATGCGTGAGCGTATCAACAAGCTGGTTGGCGCCGAGGCAAAGAATATCTGGATGGGCACCTTCCACTCCGTTTTCGCTAAAATATTACGGGTTGAGGCTGACAAGCTGGGCTACCCCAACAATTTCACCATTTACGATACCGATGACAGCAAAAGCGTTCTGCGGGCCATTCTGAAAGAGTTAAATCTTGACGACAAGTTGTATAGCGCCAATTTCGTTTATAACCGTATCTCTGCCGCCAAGAACAATCTCATCGGCTGGCAGGAATACCAAGGTAACGAACAGATACAAATCGACGATTCTTCAACCGGCCGCGGTCAGTTGGGGTTGATATATGAGACTTATGTAAAGCGCTGCTACCGTGCAGGAGCTATGGATTTTGACGACCTTTTATTCAAAACAAACGAGTTGCTGAAAAACTTCCCGGACGTATTATATAAATATCAGAACAAGTTTAAGTTCCTGATGGTGGATGAGTACCAGGATACCAACTTCTCGCAATACCTGATCGTTAAAAAGCTGGCTGCCATCAATGAAAACATCTGTGTGGTAGGTGATGATGCACAGAGCATCTATGCCTTCCGCGGCGCCAATATCCAGAACATCCTCAACTTTGAAAAGGATTACCCTGATCTGAAAGTATTTAAGCTGGAGCAGAATTATCGCTCCACCCAAAATATTGTAAATGTTGCCAACAGCATTATTGCTAATAATAAAGAACAACTCAAAAAACATGTTTTCTCAGAAAAAGAGACAGGCGACAAAATAAAAGTTATGCGCGCCTTCAGCGATAACGAGGAAGGCAAGATGGTATCGGAAGAGATTATGCAGCAGCGCAGCACCAAGGGCATGAAATGGCATGATTTTGCCATCCTGTACCGTACCAATGCGCAATCCCGCTCCATGGAGGAAGCGTTACGTAAGCTGAATATTCCTTATAAAATATATGGCGGTTTATCCTTCTACCAGCGTAAGGAAATAAAGGATCTGATCGCTTATTTCAGGCTTACTTTTAATCCGAACGATGAGGAGGCGATGAAACGCGTGATCAATTATCCGCGCCGTGGCATAGGCGATACGACGGTCGACCGCATTATTGTTGCTGCCGACCAAAATGGCGTTACACCGTGGGAAGTGGTGATCAATCCATCCAAATTCTTCGACGGCCGCACATCCGGCGCGGTAGGCGTATTTGCCACCATGATCCAAAGCTTCCAGGTGATCACCAAAACAATGCCTGCTTATGAGGCTGCACAGCATATCGCACAGCACTCAGGTCTTTTAAAGGACCTGTACGAGGATAAATCTGTCGAGGGGCTTAACCGTTACGAGAACATACAGGAATTACTCAATGGTATCAAAGAGTTTTCGGAGCGTGAGGATATTGAGGAAAAAGGCCTTGATGTGTTTATGCAAGACGTTGCCTTGTTGACCAATGACGATAACGACAAGAATAAGGATGCCGATACCGTATCGTTGATGACCATTCACTCATCCAAAGGTCTTGAGTTTCCACAGGTATATGTGGTGGGTTTGGAAGAGAACCTGTTCCCTTCACAAATGTCGCTCAATTCGCGTACCGACCTGGAAGAAGAACGCCGTTTGTTTTATGTAGCCACTACACGCGCCGAAAGCAAACTTACTTTAAGCTATGCAACGTCCCGGTTTAAGTTCGGTACGCTGATCAATTGCGAGCCAAGCCGGTTTTTGGATGAAATTGACGCCCAATACCTGGAACTTGATTTTTCTGCCAAGCCGCAAGCCGCTCAAAGCTCATTCTTCAGCGATGAGCGCGAAGCCTGGAGCACAAGAAGCAAAAACAGCGAGACCTTTTCAAAACCTAAACCACAGCCCGTTAAAACTACGGCCATGCTGGCAAAGGCCCACATACCGTCGCCAAACTTTGCGCCATCTGATACCTCAAACCTGCAGGTAGGCATGGAAGTAGAACATGAGCGTTTTGGCTTTGGGAAAGTAATTAGCTTAGAAGGAAATAAACCTGATGTAAAGGCGACAATTTTCTTTAAGGAAATAGGGCAAAAACAGCTCCTTTTAAAGTTTGCGAAGTTGAGTATTCTCCCCAAATGATATCCCATTCCACACTTTTTGTGTAAATATTTCCACAGTTATGTAACTTTAATATTACAAAATTGCTTTTTTGTGGAAATTTCGCCGTAATTAATTTTGGCATGCGTTTTGGTTAAGAAGAATATCCCTTTCCCCTAATTATTTAAAAATTGATATGAACGAGCTCAAAAAAAAGACTAACAAATCTGTTGGAATGAACATCAGGACCATGCGCCATCAGCATGGATGGAGCCAGGAGGATGTTGCAAACCGTTTAGGTATTTCTATCCCTGCGTTTTCTAAAATTGAAACCGGTGTAACTGATATTAATTTATCGCGCCTGGAGCAGATCGCAAATGTGTTTGAAGTTAGCGTGGTTTATTTACTTTCAATGGATGCAAGTGACGTTGAGCATGAACCCTCTCATTTAAGCATTGCTCAGAAGAAACTGATCGATCGTGAGGCCGAGATCGCAACCTTACAACGCAAAGTGATCCTTCTTTATGAAGAACTGCGCAATAAAACTTCAATGGCTGTTTAATTAGCTGTTCAGTTTTCACAACAATCTGTTTATTTATTCAGGCTTACCACTAATTGGCTTGTTTTACTATCGTTTAATTTATTAAATGATAATTAACAAATGTTCAAATAGGGTAAATAAGTCTTTCTTTTTCTGTAATCTAAGCTATTTTCTGGATTTTAGGGCATAATGTGCCAATTTGGTTTAGGTTTTGTATTTCAGTACTCAACTAAATTGAACTACGCTATGCAGAATTATTTGTTATCCATGCCAGGTAGTGCTACAAAGGGAGGCATTATTCACGATCCGGAGACAAAGCTGAAGGTTAAAGTTTTCAGCAGGATAAAGTCTACCTTCACCCCTAAAAAAGGCGAAGTACAGTATTTTGTTACAGCCGGTAAAAAGACTATGGCTTTTGAGACCATGGGTTACCAAAGGCACCGCCAACTGCTTATTTTGCAGATGATCGCTTGGTATTGTATGTATTCGGGGCTTTTGGAAGCACAGATACATTCAACCTTACCGTTGTAAATGAGAACAACTTATTATTCATAAATATTTATACAATAAAAAAGGAGCCTTTAAAGCTCCCTTTTTATTGTATCAGATTTTAGGTGGTGTTTGTATTCGTGGTAATTTTTTATACCGGTTTGCTGGTATCATGCATCATATCGCTCATCTCAATTATCTTCTCGTCTATTTCAGAAACGCATTTGTCCATCATACTGATACATTCCTGTTTATCAACCAAACCTTCCTTCTCCAGGTTCATCAGGCCTTTTAGTGTGGCAATAGGCCCACGGATCTGATGCGAAAGATACGATGAGTACTCCGAAAGTTTCCTGTTTTTAATTTGCAGGTCTTTTGTCCTCTCGTCAATAATTTCTTCGAGATGATGATTTACACGGTCGAGGTTATCTTTTTGTCTTGATACCTCACCATTCAATTCAGTTAGTTGCAAGTTCGTTTTAGCTTTACGCTTAACGTTACTTACTAACAATGCTATTACCACTATCAAAAGCCCTACTACAGCAGTTGCCATCCAAAAACGCACACGCTCGTACTGATTCTGCTGGTCAATGCGTTCACTTTCAATTTGCTGCTCTTTCCTAAGGTGCTCCACCTCAAATATGTGAATTTGCGAATAGAGGCTTGTTTTACCTATTAAACTGTCGGCCCGGTAAACCTGTGTAAGATAGGAAAGTGCTTTTTCGTAGTTTTTACGTTTAAACTCCAGTTCATAGCTGGTGTATACAAGATCGTGCTGTATCTTTTCGTCTTTTATAATAGTAGCATAAGCCTGTCCTTCAGCAACAACGCGCGTGGCATCGTCAAATTTGCTTTGGTTAATGTACAACTCTGCCAGTGTAAGGTCGGTACTGGCGACAGTTTCATTCAGGTCCTTTTCTTTAGCCTTAGTGGTGGCATCTGTAAGGAGTTTCTCTGCGGTATCAAACTGGTTAAGTCTATAATATGCAACACCGCTGTTTTGCTCGCACAATATCAGGTTGGTTGAATCTTTCAAACGGCTAAATATAGCCTGGCTCTGATTATAGTAATTCAATGCCTTATTATACTCTTTTTTACGGGCATAAACGTTACCAAAATCCAAAAACGAAGTGGCGATGAGTGATTCATTATGCAGCCGCTCACCTATGTCCCTGCCTTTTTGGAAATACTCTAATGATTTATCGTGATCATTATCCCGGTACAGGTTACCGATGTTGTAATCGATCCTGGCCTCACCTACCTTATCCCCGCATTTGGCAAAATAGCTTAATGCCTGTAAGTAACTGTTAATGGCATCCTCTGGCGCATTCTGATAGTACTGCCCAATACCCTGAACGCGATAAGATTCGGCTATCCCGCGCGTATAGCCTAATTTCATGGCCAGCGCGAGTGCTTTTCCTGACAAATCTATCGTTTCTTCAGCATTGGTAAGCCTGGCGTCGTAAGCATGTTTATTAAGTTTTATTACTGTGGAGGTATCCTGCTTGTCTGCATCAATACCAGTAGTATCGTCGGCAAAGGCGGCAACGGAAAAAAGCATTAATAAAATAGCTACCCAGTAAAATTTCATCAATTACATTTAAGATTAATTGCGACGAAAATTAAAAAATCATAGCAATATATCACTAATTTTCTATGAAGATAAAGAAAAAAGGCCTCCCTGCTATTTTATTTTATAATAAAATATCCAAAAACATAACTATCTTTGTTCTGTTTAAGAAACTGATAATCAAATTTTTAACGGTCTTTATTTACCTTATTTGGATTTAACCATGCATAAAAATTTACTCTTTTCAATAGGAAAATGCGCAATACCATTTGGCATTTATAGTAAAAAAAGTATTTTTATACGTAAGGAACCTAATAAAGTTGCCTAAACGCTTTAACTTAAAAAACAAAATAGGAATAATTCTCAATTAAAATAAAAGCATCAAAATCATAAGATCATGAAAAAGACAATCATCATTGCCGGTGCATTATTGCTATCGGCCGGCGTTTTATCATCACAGGTAAAAGTTCACAACGCTCCTGCTGTACAAACAGTATCCATTCAAAAAGATATTTCTTTAGATAAAAAAGACCTGGCATCAGCCGACTAATTAACAACAACATTAAAAAACAAAACATGAAAAAGACCATCATCATCGCAGCAGCACTGCTATTATCAGCAGGCGTGCTCTCATCACAGGTAAAAGTAACCCCTGCACAAACCGTACAAACCATCACAGTACAAAAAGTAGTATCAGCTGATCGTAAGGATCTGGGCAGCGCTGACTAATTACCCTAAAAAATTGATTGAACAACATTAAACAAGACCCTGAAAGAATATGAAAAAGATCATCATCGCATTAGCAATAGTATTTGTAAGCGGAACTGTGGTGCTATCCACACAAGTAGGCAATTTAAAACCCGCCGTTAACGACATCAAAGTAACTTTTTACGATTACCAAAAAGAGCTAAGCAGCGGCGACTGATCATTCACATTAAAAAGAAGAAAAACATGAAAAAGATTCTCATTGCAGCAGTATTAATTTTTACTACAGGCATTATTTCGTCATGCTCAAAACCGGGCAGTGAAAACGGCATAGCGGAGCATAAATCTCAAATGATACTAACGGGCGATAAAAAAGATCTGGGCAGTGCGGATTAATTCATTCAGCATATACTAACAACAACACAACGAATAAACAACATTAATAAAAACATTAAACGGATATAATCATGAAAAATTTATTTATAGCAACAGCATTAGTTTTAGGTTCAAGCTTCATAGCTCAGGCAAGCGTATTACCTGTATCAACTGCAAAACACAAAGTGGCCATGTTAGGTGATAAAAAAGATTTAGGCAGCGGTGATGCTAAAGTGGCCATGTTAGGCGACAAAAAAGATTTAGGTAGCGGTGATGCTAAAGTGGCCATGTTAGGTGATAAAAAAGATTTAGGCAGCGGTGATGCTAAAGTGGCCATGTTAGGTGATAAAAAAGATTTAGGCAGCGGTGATGCTAAAGTTGCTATGTTAGGTGACAAAAAAGACTTAGGCAGCGGCGATGTGAAAGTTGCAATGCTGGGCGACAAAAAAGACTTAGGTAGCGGCGACGCTAAAGTTGCCATGTTAGGCGACAAAAAAGACTTAGGCAGCGGCGATGTGAAAGTTGCCATGTTAGGCGATAAAAAAGACCTGGGCAGCGGTGATGCTAAAGTTGCCATGTTAGGCGACAAAAAAGACCTGGGCAGCGGTGATGCTAAAGTTGCCATGTTAGGTGACAAAAAAGATTTAGGCAGCGGCGATGCTAAAGTT
>JABDAU010000090.1 GCA_013289045.1 Bacteroidota bacterium
ACCATAAAATCCTATGTTATAAGGATTGCAAAAAATCAATTTATTAAAAACTCTGCCATCAAAATTTATTTCATTAAAATCACAAATATGATCAAGATAATGGCAGTTCTTTAGTTCATAATTATCTATTCCAAAAAAATGCGGTAAATTATTATCAGTAACATCGGTAAGATAACAAAGAGGGAAATATTTTTTACCAAAACAGCTTTTACTTGAACCAAATTCAATACTCTCTACATTATTATCATTTGGGAAATTCCTTAACCAAACAATTTCTACACCATTGACATCTAAAATTGCCATTATATAATCATGTGTAAATATACTTTATTTACTACTTTTAATGAGTAAGTTTAATGTAGTAATGAAATACAATCTATTGAACTATATTGTAAAATAATATTCTTTTTGATGGCAATATAGTATTGTAAAGCTAAAAGTAAAAATTTTTGCAAACCAAAACACATCTCTCCACCTATGGGATCACAAGCAAAACAAGCATCATTATGGGGCCAGCGGCCCGACGATTGGGCAGCCATACAGGAACAAACCGGGAATGCGGGTTACGAATACGCGCTTGATATACTGAAACTGACCGGCAAGGATATATTGCTGGACGTGGGCTGCGGCACAGGCTTATTTTGCCACCTGGCCTGGGAAACCGGCGCCAAAGTGGCAGGCATTGACGCCACCGCCGAGCTGATTGAACGTGCAAAAAAACGCGTGCCTGCCATCCCATTTGTGACTGGTGAGATGGAGCAATTACCTTTCGGGGATAACAATTTCGACGTGGTGACGGGCTTCAACTCGTTTCAGTATGCCGAAAACACCAAAAACGCGCTTACCGAAGCCAAACGTGTACTAAAACCCGGCGGCAAGCTTACCGCCATGATATGGGGCAACCGCGAGGATTGCGAGGCGGCCAGTTTTTTAAAAGCTGCCGGCGCATTGATGCCGCCACCACCGCCCGGCGCACCCGGTCCGTTTGCCTTGACCGAGAACCATTTACTGGAAAGTATTTTGGAAGAGATAGGCATGCAGATAATTGACAGCAACGACATCACTTCCATATGGGATTACCCGGATAAAGAAACCGCACTGAAAGGACTGATCTCCGCCGGGCCGATAGCCAACGCCATTGCCTACAGCGGGATAGACAAAGTTACCGAAGCCATCAGCGCATCGATAGATCCGTTTGTAAAGGGTGACGGACGGGTTGTTTATCATAATAAGTTTAGGGTGGTGACGGCGGTGAAGTAGTGGGGAGTTTGCAGTTTGTGGTGGGCAGTTTGCAGTTGAAAACTGCAGATTAACAAAACGGCTGAAATTTCGCTTTCCAATCTATCGCGCTCCGTTTACCCACCCCGACGACGCTAAGCCGCTTGTCGGCCCTCCCTTTGCTTCGCACAGGGAGGGCAAGCACATTTTTTTAACTTAATGACATTGAGCATGCGGGAGCGAAGAAACTATTTTGCCAGTGTCGCCGGCAGGAAGGAAGGTGTAGCAGGTGTAGCATTAAAGCAACAAAATGCTACAAAACACACAGAAAAACGCTACGGAATGCTACACTTTGCTACAGTAAATAAAAAAATTAAACTATTGATATACAGATATATAGTAAATGTTTGTTATGCTAATTCGCACAAGTGTAATGCTACACTTTTTGGGTAAAAAACAGGCAGAAAAGGTGCATTTTATGGTAATTTTGCACCATTTTTAAGCATAGTAAATGAAATTGCAGATAGTACGTAACTACCCATCCAATCAACTACTCACCACTCACCCAATCAACTAAATCAACCGCTTAACCCACCAAACAGGAAACATTTTACTACTCCCGGCGTTTGTATCGCATAAAGTTATTTAGTTTTGGAGAAATAATATTAGATGCGCCGTCTTCAGCCTAAGCATAAAAAATACCTCCGCATTGCCGGGGTTATCATCGGAGTACTTTTCATACTGCTTATAATAGGCGGTTACATTGCCTATACCAAACGCGAGGCGCTGCTTGAACACGAGCTGGCCAAAGCCGAAACCAGCGCTAAAGAAAAATACAACCTCGATATCAAGATCGGTTCGGCAAACTTTGTAGGGTTGAATACGGTGGCTTTTTCGGACATCAGCATCGTGCCGCAAAACCGCGATAGCCTGCTGAGCATTAAAAAGCTGTCCATCAGTGTAAAACTGCTGCCACTCATTTATGGCGAGGTAAAACTGGCGGATGTGGTACTGGAAGACGGTCACCTTAACCTGGTTGATACCAACCATGTAAAAAATTTCGATTTCCTGTTCAAAAAGAAAAGGGATTCTACCGAGAAGCGTAAATCGAGCCTGGCCACGCTGGCCAATAACCTGATCAACGAGTTCCTTTATAAAATCCCGGATAACCTCGATCTCAAAAACTTCCTCTTCACCTTTAAAAAAGACAGCACCACTTTAAAGCTGCTTACCACAACAGCTACTATAAAGGACGGTCAGCTTACCTCTACCATTAAGGTTAATGACAATGAATCGACCTGGCATTTTGAAGGTAAGATGCATCCGTCGGATAAAAACATCGATGTAAAACTATATGCTGAAGGTAAAAAGGTACAACTGCCGTTCATCCAGCAAAAGTTCCATACCATGCTCAGTTTCGATACCATTGGCACGCGGCTGGAAAAGGTGGAGCATGAGAATGGCGAAACCCGGATCTACGGCTCATGGTCGGTAAGGAACCTATTGATCAACAACCGCAAGTTTGCCGAAGGCGATATTACGGTGCCTTACGCCTCTATTGATGCAAATGTATTTGTTGGCGATAATTATATATCGCTCGACAGCACATCCACTATCCACCTGAGAAAGCTTGTTGGCCATCCATACGTCAAATACACCCTGAGCCCGGTTAAAATTTATGAGCTGAAGCTGAACACCGGCTGGGTAAATGCACAGGATATGTTCGATTCCTTCCCTGGCGGGATGTTTGAATCGCTGCAGGGAATAAAGGTTGAGGGCAAGCTGAATTACAGTCTCAACTTCTTCCTCAATACAGCCAATCCCGATAGTGTGCAATTCAACTCACAGTTGAATAAGCAAGGGTTCCATATAACGCAGTTCGGCAAAACCGATCTGAAGAAACTGAACAGTTCATTCGTGCAAACGCCTTATGAACCCAAAGATCCGGCGCCGTCGTTCACAGTTGGACCGTCGAATCCGGATTATACGCCGCTGGAGAGTATCGCTGCGGATACCCGTAACGCGGTAATGACTTCGGAAGACCCGACCTTCTATTCAAACAATGGTTTTGTGGAGGAATCTATCCGTAAATCCATCGCTACCGATTTTAAGAAAAAGAAATTCTCACGCGGCGGCAGTACCATTTCCATGCAGCTGATCCGCAATACCTTCCTCGACAGGGATAAGAACCTTTCGCGTAAAGTAGAAGAGATACTGATCGTATGGCTCATTCAAAACGACCATTTAATGACCAAAGACCGCATGCTGGAAGTGTATTTCAACATTGTAGAATGGGGTTATCACGTTTATGGCATCGGCGCGGCTTCGCGTTACTATTTCGGAAAAACACCGGCTGAGCTTACGCTGGGCGAAAGTATTTTCCTGGCGAGTATTCTGCCGCATCCGAAAGCAGGCTTGTATGCATTCCAGCCTGACGGTACGCTTCGCCAGGGCTTGCATGGTTATTTCAACCTGATCGGCAACCTGATGGTTGGTCACGGCAAGGCCCAGCGCGATAGCAACGCGTACGGTTTCTACGATGTGCGCCTGAAAACAAGTCTGCGCCACGAGGCAAGCTCGGTTGATACTGCTAAGGTGGATAAGATCCTTAACAACAATAATCCTGACGACGACGATGACACCGGCGTAGTACCTGTTGCGGAGCCGGAAAAGAAACCGAATTTCTTCCAGCGGTTATTCGGTAAAAAGGATACCACGCATAAAAAAGAGGTAACCCCTGACAATAAAACGGTAACGGTAAATGTTAACGGCAAGCAGTTCACCATTGATACCACCGGCAAAACGCCTAAGCAGGTGCGGCAGGAAAAACGTGCGCTTAAAAAAGCCGAAAAAGAACGCGAAAAGGAGATGCAGCAGCCAAATGACCAGTAAAAACCGCATGCTTAATGGTTATAGCTAATAAGAATTAAAATAAAACGCACAATATTTGAATGTTGTGAAATTAATAGACTTGTTTTTATATATTTGAGGTGTACATATGGCGGATCCTAATTTCCGTCTTTTTAAATTTTTTTTGATGAACATATTTGTAGGAAGTCTTCCTTTCAAGTTACAGGAAGCCGATTTAAAACAACTTTTTGAAGCCTATGGTGAAGTAAGCTCCGTTAAGTTAATCAGTGACAGAGAAACCGGCAGGAGCAAAGGTTTCGGATTTGTAGAAATGCCAGATGACGAGAGCGCCCAGCAAGCAATTGAAGCCTTAAACGGCTCTGAAGTTGCAGGCAGGAACATTGCAGTAAGCCAGGCAGAAGAAAGAAAGCCAAGCGGCGGCGGTGGTAATCGCGGCGGTGGCGGCTACGGCGGCGGTGGTAACCGTGGCGGTGGTGGCGGCTACGGCGGCGGCGGTAATCGTGGCGGCGGCGGTGGCGGCTATTCAAGAGACAGCAGAGGCGGCGGCGGTGGCGGCAATCGCTACTAATCCAAAGGATTTAATATAATTGACCAAACGCCGGATGGTATTTTTCCGGCGTTTGGTTTTACTATGCCGCTATTTTTTCCTGTATAATTACAGGAGTGTTTTCCCCTATAAAAAACTTTACTGAATTTATTGATTATAAATTTACTCCCTTCCCCGGTTAATGAAACTAAAGTGGCTGCTAATTCCGTTATGCCTGCTTTTTATCCTGCAAAGCTGTAGGAAGGATCATTATCAGCCCAACCTCAACAATAATTCCGGAAATAACGGTAACGGATCGACAAACACCTCTAAACTTTCCATAAATAACGTGCTGCAAAGCAACATGGTTGTTCAGCGCAACAAGCCTTTTAAAATATGGGGGCAATCAGCTAAAGGCGTAACTATTACTGTAAACGCCAGCTGGAATCCATCACAACTTACCGCTACTGCCGATGCTAACGGCAACTGGACTGTAACCGTCCCTGCGGCCACCGCCAATGCTACCCCGCAAACCATCGGGGTCACCGATAGTAAAACTGCTATCACACTTAATAATATACTGATAGGCGATGTATGGATCTGCTCCGGGCAATCGAATATGGTTTTCGAGGTGGATTCGATAGCGCCTTTTCGTGGTGTGCTGGATTACCAGTCGGAGATCGCTGCTGCCGATTATCCCTCTATCCGCGCAATAACCCTTCAGCCTGACTATGAAACCAATCCCGCTGATAGCCTCAAACAACCTGCAAACTGGCAGGTTTGTTCGCCAACTACCGTGGGCAACTGGAGCGGCGTAGCCTATTATTTTGCACAAAAACTGAATACCACGCTTAATGTGCCTATCGGCATCATCGTTTCGGCAGTTGACGGCACCTCATGCGAGGCATGGACAAGTAAAGCGACTTTCCAGGCAAATCCAAACCTTGCAAATTATTCCGGCATCAATAGCGCAACGCAATTGTACAACGGTATGATCAACCCTTTTATCAATCTGCAAATAAGCGGATTTACCTGGTACCAGGGCGAAAACAACCGGCATAACGATCCGCCAAGCAATTATACAAATCTGAATTCGGCTATGATAGCCGGCTGGCGGAATGTATTCAACCAGGGGCAGCTGCCCTTTTATTTTGTGCAGATGCCGCCATTTGCGGTTGATTATTTTACGAGCAACCCGATAGGCGGCGACCCTACACTGGATGATTATGCGATGTTCCGCGAGGCGCAGGCAAATATATTATCCGTACCCGGCACAGGGATGTCCGTAACCATGGATGTTGGCGAACCAGCAAATCAGCACCCCCGCAATAAAAAACCGGTGGGCGACAGACTGGCATTACTGGCGCTAAAAAATGTATATAACCAAAATGTTCAATGTTATGGCCCTACCTTTTCATCGTACAGCATAAGCGGCAATACAGCTATTATTAATTTTGTTACCGGTACTGCCAATGGGCTTAGCACTGCTAACAATTACCCATTAAACCAATATTTCTTTGTTGCAGGGAGTGATCAAAAATTTGTGCAGGCCACCGCAACCATACAAGGCAACCAGGTAATTGTTACGGCGCCGGCATCACTTACCACACCTATAGCTGCAGTGAGATATGCCTTTACCAACGAGCCTGTTACCAATCTGCAAAATTCTGCCGGGCTGCCTGCAGCGCCTTTCCGTACCGATAGTTGGTATAATTGACCCCTTCGATCATTGCTTAATAATTAGCGTGAGGCAACCATTTTTATCTGGCAGCGTATAAGTTATTATAGCTTTATAAAATTTTTGTTACATTTGGTAACAACCTGACAGTCAAAACACAATTAAAGGCAAGGAGCTGTAATATGTCATTGGTGCACACCGAAAATAAAGAGATGGCCATATCCTTATTGGATGAGGCTTACGCTTGCCGCACCAGTGATCTTGCCAAAAGCAACCGCCTTGCCAAAAAGGCCCTTACCATTAGTCGCGAAATGGGCGACAAAGCACTCATAGGTAAAAGTTTGAATGAGCTCGCCCTGTTCGCCATGATCAAAGGCGAGCATACCGCTTCCACCAATATGTCGGAAGAAGCAATCAAATATTTCGAGGAGCTGAATGATGAGCAAGGCATCGCAAATGCCAAATACAATATAGCCGGCATTTACTACAAAACCGACAACTTTCATTTAGGCCTGGTTTACCTGGTGGATTGCCTTACCATTTACCGCAAGTTTAACGATTACCATAACCAGGCGCGTACCCAAAAATCACTGGGCACTATTTACGAATATTTCGGCGACCAGAAAAAAGCCATACAGGCATATGAGAGCGCTATTGAATGTGCAAAAAAAGCCGGCGATCTCAATCTTGAATCCAATGCATATAACCCGCTTTCCAGCATCTACCTAAAACAAGGTAAAGCCGAAAAGGCCGGGCAGATGGTTGAAAGGGCCATCGTAATGAAAAAGCAAACCGGCGATACCCGTGGACTGGCATTTTCCATTTATGGCCGCGCCAAGGTTTATGCTGCCGCCGGCGAATATGATAAAGCCGAGAAGGATTTTGCAGATGCCATACGCATACACCAGGATATGGGCGAGCGACTTGGTCTGGGCATGGCTTATCATAAGCTAAGCCGCATGTATGTGCAGATGGGGCAGTTTGAAAAGGCGAAAAAGATGCTCCGGATCGCACTTGAGCTGAGTGAAGAATATAATATCGCCATTATATTATTTAAGTGTAATTACCTGCTATATGAGGTATATAAACAGGAAGGTGACCATGTAAAGGCGCTTGAATACCTGGAGCTACACCTGAAACAACGCGAATCTGTGATCAATACGCAAACCCTTAAGGTGATAGAGAATTATGAGCTCATCACCAAAATGGATATGCTGGAGAAAGAAGCCGAGTTGCAGCGGGAGAAAGCCGAGATCATAGAGAAAAAAAACCGTGCAGAGCAGGCCGCCATTGTAAAGCAGGAATTCCTTTCGACAATGAGTCACGAGATCCGTACCCCGTTGAACGCGGTGATCACAGTAGCATCGTTATTAGGCGACAGGTCGAACGGGGAAGAGAAAAAACTGGTTGATTCGCTCAAGTTCGCAGCTAATAATTTGCTGCTGATCATTAACGACATCCTCGATTTCTCCAAGCTCGAAGCCGGTAAGATGCGTATCGAGCCAAAGCCATCGAATTTTCATACGCTGCTGCATAATATTAAGGAGACTTACGCAAATCTCGCAATTGAAAAAGGCATCAGCCTAAGCCTAAAGGTTGATAATAAGGTAAACAACTTTTATGAGCTGGATGAAACCAAGATGTCGCAGATATTGGGCAATCTCATTACCAACGCCATTAAATTTACCGAGCATGGTCGCGTTGATGTGACGGTTGAAAAAATTGGCGGCGAAGGTGAAATTGACAGGCTAAGCTTTAAGGTGATAGATACAGGGACAGGCATAGATGAGAAATTTTTGGAAGATATTTTCGATAGCTTCTCGCAGCCTAAGTCCATTACCACGCGTAAGCAGGGTGGCTCGGGCCTTGGGCTGGCCATTGTAAAAAAGCTGGTTATGCTGCATGGTAATACAGTACAGGTGACCAGCAAGATTGGCGAAGGCTCGGTATTTTATTTCGATCTCGACTTTAAGAAATGCGGAAGCCCGGTTAAAACGGCGGCAACTTATACCGATCAGTTAAAAGATAAAACTGTACTGCTGGCCGAGGATAACATGATCAACGCCATGCTTATCAGCAAGCTGCTATCCAACTGGAAGATGACCACCGAGCATGCAAAAAACGGTTTGGAAGCGGTGGCAAAATCCAAGGACAAAGAATACGATTTTATCCTGATGGACATCCACATGCCGGAAATGGACGGTTTTGAAGCTACCAAAAATATCCGCGGGCAGAAGCATGGCAACATCAACACCCCTATCTTCGCCATCACTGCCGATATCACCGCCGAATATATCGACGAATACACGCCGTATTTCAACGGCTTCCTGCACAAACCCATCCAGATAGATAAGCTGTACGAAGCCTTGGTGAATCAGCTATAGTTATCCTAACTTAGCGGTATAATCATCGCCAATGCTATCCGGGTTTTTAAACATTATCATCCTCCTGGGCGCCATACAAGGTTTTATAACCAGCTGCCTGTTGTTATGGGCCAAACCCAAACGATTGTCCAGCCGATTACTTGCCTATCTCATCTTTTTTATCGCTTTAGCCTGCTTTAACCTTTACCTCACCGGGCAGCCATGGTTTGGTAAAAGCCAGCCGCTGCTACTTATAGACGCCATTTTGCCAATGGTAATCGTAATGCCCTTAGGCCCGTTGCTGTATTTCTATACCAAAACGCTGCTGCAACCCGAGCTTACACTCACCAAAAAGGATAAGCGCCATTTTCTGTCAGTCGTGGTCGATCTCGTGCCATATTTCGCAGCAATTCTGTTCGTTATACTTGCGCTTACGCGGCTGGTTAACCTTCGTAGTGTTAGCGTTGGGGCTTTTATTGATACGTATAATGTTTATGCAGATATCCCGCGCTGGGCATCGCTTACGATGTACGTGATATTATCCATGAGGTATATTGCCCGGTACCAGCACCGGGATGACGCCGCTCAAAAAGCCCATCAGTTAAAATGGCTCAGGCGCTGCACTACAGTATTGGCCGTATTCCAGTTTATTTGGTTGCTGTATCTTGTCCCATATGTGACCCCGGCTTATGGACAGCGGCTTTTGAACTGGGTGGATTGGTACCCGATATATGTGCCTATGTCTATCCTTATCTATTGGCTGGGCATCAATGGTTATCTCGTCACCAGGATCCAGCCGAAAAAGGTAAGCCAGCCTTTACCTGAGGATGTATTTATGCAAACCATACAGGCCTTGCAAGCTGCGATGGAGCAGGACAAACTTTACCTGAATCCTGATCTTAACCTCGATATCTTTTCGCAACATACGGGCATCACATCCAAAACAATCTCCGCAGCACTTAACCGTAATTTAGATAAAACCTTTAATGAGTTTGTGAACGAATACCGTATCGACGCTTTCAAAGAAAGATTTGCGGATACAAACAACGCCCATCTTACTATAGCCGGCATTGCGGCCGAATGCGGGTTCAATTCACAAGCAACATTTCAGCGGACTTTCCGTCAGTTTACCGGGTTGTCGCCAACAGAATATAAGGCGCAGGCTTTGCAGGGCGGCTAAACAGTTGTCAAATCGCGATTTGAGCGGTGATGCGTTTAATTTTCTAGTAAATGACAGCCATTTTTGTTCGGGAGAATTAACCGCAGAGGACACAGAGCTTTACGCAGAGAACACTGGGGTAAAAAATCTCTGTGGGCTCTGTGTGTTTTTTCTCTGTGCCCTCTGTGGTAAAAATAAACTTACTATGAAAAAAACAACACTGCTTTTATTCTTATTACTTATTGGTTATGCGGCTTTTGCCCAGCAAACCATCACCAAGCCCGATGGGCAAAACTTAACCACCACACAGGTTGACCGTATTGTTAAAAAGCTAATGGATACCGCGCAGGTAACCGGTATGGGCGTTGGTATTGTGAACGATGGCAAAATTGCTTATGTGAACAGTTACGGCTACAAAAACAAACCAAAAAATGAGCTGAACGATACCAATACCTGCTTTTATGCCGCTTCGCTGGCGAAGGCGCTGTTTGCCTATATCGTGATGCAGCTGGTGGATGAGCATAAATTCGACCTGGATAAACCGTTATATCAATACCTGCCCAAACCATTGCCCGAATATGATGCCTATAAAGACCTTGCCGGAGATGACCGCTGGAAGCTGATCACCGGGCGGATGTGCCTGAGCCATACCACGGGGTTCCCTAACTGGCGGGAGTTTAACCCGCATGATAACAAAAAGCTGGAGATATTTTTTACTCCGGGATCGAGATATGCCTATTCAGGCGAGGGCATTCAATTGCTGCAACTGGCAGTTGAAACGGCTACCGGCCAAAACCTGGAGCAACTGGCACAGGCAAGGGTATTCAAACCCCTTGGTATGACGCGCACCAGCTACGTTTGGCAACCCGCATTTGAAACAGACTATGCCGTAGGCCATGATTTTAGCGAAGACACCCTACACAAATACAGGCGCACAAAACCGCAGGCTGCGGGATCCATGGAAACTACTGTTGCCGATTATACCCGTTTTATGACGGCTGTTGTAGCAGGCAAGGGATTATCACCAAAAGCATGGCATGAAATGTTGTCGCCCCAAATCGCTATTCAATCCAAAAGACAATTCCCGTCACTGGATACTGCTACCACTAAGGATAATGATGCGATACATTTATCCTATGGTTTAGGCTGGGGACTGTTCGATACGCCGTATGGAAAAGCATTCTTTAAAGAAGGGCATGACGATGGCTGGGTGCATTACGTTATCGGTTTCCCGGATAAAAAGATCGCTTACGTGTTTTTGTGCAATGCCTCGAGCGGCGAAAGTATTTTTAAGGAATTGCTTGAAAAGCTGAGCGGTGTAACCATGCCCTGGTACTGGGAAGGCTACACGCCGTATCGTGAAAACGTAAAGCTGCCGGTAAGCGTGCTCCAGCAAATAGCAGGCGAATATACCGGCAAACTTAAAGCAGTTATGACAGTAGTTAACGGGCAACTGAAAGTGCAATCCGCAGATGTAAACCTGCCGCCTACAAATCTATATGCCCAAAACGATCATCATTTTTTCCTGAAAATAATGGATACCGATATTGAGTTTGTAAGGGATGCCAGCGGTAAAATAGTGAAAGCTGTTTTGGATGATGAAGGTGAGCATTATGAATTGATAAAGACGAAGTAGCAAGATGAAGTAACGAGAAGTTTAATTCCCTCCCGAGGGAGGGAATTGTATTTCGGACTAATGGCCTCATTCACAAGGCATCGTCTGCAGTAAAAACGCATTGATCTTAACCGGCACTACGGCCGTTGTGGCAACCCTGCCTTTTATGGCAAAGATGGCTACATAATGCGGTTCGAATGGCAGGTCTTTCTCCGCAGCAAATTGCTTAAAAGCGCCATTTGCATTAGCACCTGATGCAAACAGGAAACGATAGATACTATTGTGTTTTTCAATACGAAGCGCACTATATTTAAGGTTATTTAACAGGCTAGGCACTTCAGTAACGCTATCGGGCGTAAGTACCGGCATGTGCGCAAACTCTTCCGGCTTGCTGCCCTTCCCCATTGAGGATATGGCCTGTATGATCACTTCCCTTGGCTTTTTGTAGCCGCCGAAAAAATCGTTAAACGCCAGCGATACACGGATGCTCGGGCTATTGAGACTGGTATCCTGCATCAGCAATAAACCGGCCTGCTGCCATTCCGCCGAGGGCACAAACCCGCTCATTTGCAGCTCCATCGTCATGCAGCCGGTGGGCAGGCTTCGTATCAGCAGGTTTTTGATAGATGGTTTTGATGTGCTGTCCGGCCAGTTATCGCCGGGCAGTGTATATAGTGTTAATGCGCCGGGTTGCATATTTCTGTTGGCCCAATAAGCGGCATCTTTATTCAATACCATCCAGCCATTGGCGGCTAATGCCTGATCGCTTAGATTATGGAAGTTTTCTATAACGGTCACCATATTTTTTGGCCTGCGCCAGTAGTATATCAATAACGCGGCGGCTATCGCAACCAGCATGATCCCGAGGTTGAACCAGTTGGTATGCTTGGTTTTCGTTACTGCTTTTGTTTTCTTCTCCAGCTTTTGCTGCCGGTACATGAACCAATATGGATGATGTATCTCATCATTTTTCCGGTCGATTTCGTTGGTGTAGGGCGCTTTCAATACATATCGCGCAAGCGTATCCATAGTGGCGAACGACGGGTTTTCATCTTTCTGGTTTTTAGGATCAAGAACAAAAAAGGAATAGTTCTTCAAACTGCGCCAGCCAACGGTAAGGCCGGTCATGTCCAGTACCTGCTGGTAAAAAAGCTTGCTTTCCGTTTCGGTGAGCGGCTGGTTAAGCGGCTTGCTGAAACAGCGTTCGGCGGCATCGCGGTATAGCTGGCAAAATATGCCCAGGTCTGGTTCTTCCATTTGGCTTTCTCAGCGTAAATATACAATTCCGCAAGGTTTCCGTTTGGTTACCGGGCTTTTTATGCGGCTTGAGGGAATTTTGGATGAACAAAATTTCCAAGTCATGAAATACCTCGTTTTATTTATAACGCTGATCTTTCCCATATGCGCCGGCGCACAATCACTGCAATTGCATTATGATCTGCGCCATACCGTCGATCCGTCCCGCAATTCCAAAAACTTCCCTACGTTGTATTTTGAATATTTTAAAACGCCCGACTCCGGCAAGTCGTTCATCAAGTTCGGCTCATTCCTGTTCAAATCAGAAGCCGATCTGACGGGCACTAACGACAACATCGGCAAATATTACATGCAGGTTTCGCAGGATTTCCGTTTCTGGCAGCCGAAGATATTCCTCAGTCTCCAATACAGCGGCGGCCTTGGCGTAACTAATCCGGCGCAATACAGCTACTACATCGCCAATACGTACGATGCGGGTATAAGCTATCCCTTCAGATGGGGAAGCGCGTATATGAGCAGTGTGCTCGATTTCAAATATGTCGCCTATAACAAACCCAGCAGGGATTTCTTATACACGCTGTATTTCTATAAAGGATTATGGAACTATAAAGCCGAGTTTCAGGGTGATTTTTCACTATGGACGGAGAATAGAGATCATGGCGATGCCGCCACCGAAGGCATGACGGGTAAGCGCTTTTTCTTCTTCGCCGAGCCACAGTTTTGGTACAATATCAGTAAAAAGTTTTCAGCAGGCACCAAACTGAATTTGTATTACCACGTGAATATTAGCGATGATGTATTACAGGCTTACCCGACGATAGGATTGCGCTTGAA
This sequence comes from Bacteroidota bacterium, assembly GCA_013289045.1. Taxonomy (GTDB): domain Bacteria; phylum Bacteroidota; class Bacteroidia; order Sphingobacteriales; family Sphingobacteriaceae; genus Mucilaginibacter. The sequence goes on from JABDAU010000090.1 coordinate 13,522, forward strand.
ATTGTGATGAAATAAAAAAAGCCCGCATGCGGACTTTATATCTTTTAAAGATAATTTGGTTCAGTG
>JABDAU010000091.1 GCA_013289045.1 Bacteroidota bacterium
GGTAGTGGACATTAACCGTGATGGCTGGAAGGATATTTATGTAACCAACGATTTTTTGCCGGATAATATCCTCTATATCAATAATCATAACGGCACGTTTACCGATAAGTCGAAGGAATATTTCAAGCACACCTCCTTTAGCGCGATGGGGCAGGACATTGAAGACATCAATAACGACGGCCTTGCTGATGTGGTGGAGCTGGACATGAACCCGCCTGATAATTATCGCAAGAAGATGTTCATGGGGACCAACAATTACCAGCTTTTCCAGAATTTTGATAATTACGGGCATCAATATCAATATCCCCGCAATACTTTGCAACTGAACCAGGGGCCAAGGGTAGGAGAGAACGATGCGATTGGCGATCCGGCATTCAGCGAGATAGGTTTCCTTGCAAACATCTCGCAAACCGATTGGAGCTGGTGCCCGATGGTTACCGATTTTGATAATGACGGCTACCGCGACCTGATCGTAACCACCGGTTACCCGCGCGATGTAACAGATCATGATTTTATGAACTTTCGGGCCGAATCTTATTTTACAGCCAATAAAAACCAATTGCTGGGGCAGATACCGATAGTGAAGATCGCCAATTTTGCTTTCCGGAATAATGGCAAACTCCAGTTTGATGACGTGACGACAGCCTGGGGATTTACCTCGCCAACCTTCTCAAACGGCGCTGCCTATGCCGATCTGGACAATGACGGCGATATGGATGTAGTGATCAACAACATCAACGACGAGGCAATGATCTACCGCAATACCCTGCGCGAAATCAATAAGGATAATTCGCATTACCTGCACATTAAATTCAAGGGCAACGCACTTAACCGGGATGGCATCGGCGCCTGGGCTGATATTTATTACGACCATGATAAGCACCAAGTTTATGAGAATAATCCTTTTCGTGGATACTTATCCACCATACAAAACATTGCGCATTTTGGCCTGGGTAGAGTAGCGATTGTCGATTCCGTAGTGATCCGCTGGCCGGGCAACAAGAAACAAGTTCTGCAAAATGTAAAGGTTGACCAAACTTTGCAGGTTGACGTTGCTAGCGCAAAAGGCACTTACAGCTTTCAACAACCGGAACTGGATAAGGCATCGCTTTTCCGCGAGGTAACCAAAATGCTGGGTGTGAATTACATCAATTACGACCATGATTTTATCGATTTCAACATTCAAACCTTGCTGCTGCATAAGCTTTCGGAGTATTCGCCGGCATTAGCGGTGGGCGATGTTGATGGCAATGGATTGGATGATATTGTGGTCGGCGGCAATAGCACCCAGCATGCGCAGGTGTTTTTGCAACAGAAGGACGGCAAATTTATTCAGCGACCGTTGCTGCCCAATGACCAAACCTACGCGCACCATAATGTTAAGGACGAAGGCCTGCTGCTTTTTGATGCCAATAGCGATGGTAAGCCGGATCTGTACATCGCAAGCGGTGGTTATGCCGATGCACCTGGCAGCGCTGCCTACCAGGACAGGTTATATATTAATGATGGCAAAGGCAATTTTACTTTAGCGCCGCCGGATGCGATGCCAATTAACCACACCAGCAAGCTTTGCGTACGGGCGTTTGATTATAACAAGGACGGTAAGCCCGATCTTTTCATCTCTGGCAGGGTAGAGCCATGGAATTATCCCAAACCGGTATCGAGTTTTATATTGCGAAACGACAGCCAAAACGGGCACGTGAAATTTACCGACGTAACCGCACAGGTTGCACCTGATCTGAAAAACATAGGCCTGGTGAGTGACGCCATCTTTAGTGATTACGATAACGACGGCTGGCCGGACCTGATTTTAGCAGGTGAGTGGATGCCGGTTACCTTCCTGAAGAACGATCATGGGAAATTTAAAAATGTTACGGCAAGTACCGGTTTATCCAACAGATCAGGCTGGTGGAACAGCATTGCCGCAGGAGATTTCAGGCACACCGGCAGGATGGATTATATTGTTGGAAATGTAGGCTTGAATAGCTTCTATAAAGCATCCGATCAATACCCGGTTTATATTACGGCTGCTGATTTTGACAAGAACGGCAGTTACGATGCTTTTACCTCTGTCTATCTGAAAGACCAGGATGGTAAGTTAAAGGAGTTTCCATCAAACACTCGCGACGACATTGTGAAACAGGTGCTGAGCATGCGGGCAAAATTCCAGAATTACAAATCCTTCGCCACGGCAACGATGGACCAGGTGATCACGCCGGATATGCGCAAAAACGCCGTTCGGCTGAAAGCGAACATGCTGCAATCTGTTTACCTGCGTAATGATGGTAATGGCAAATTCACAATGATCCCGTTGCCTGTTGAAGCACAATTTTCTCAGCTTTCCGGCATGTCAGTCGATGACTATGACGGCGATGGAAACCTGGATATAGCGATGAGCGGCAACGATTACGGCACTGAGGTTACAACAGGCCGATACGATGCATTCAATGGCTTATTATTGAAAGGTGATGGCAAAGGCGGGTTTACACCACAAAGCATTATGCAAAGTGGCATTTACATCCCGGGTAATGGTAAGGCACTCGTTAAACTGGCAGGCGCAGATCACAAATATTTACTGGCAGCCAGCCAAAATCGGGGAGCGTTAAAGATATTTCAACTAAAAGACGATTCGCGCCAATTTAAAGTTGAACCAACAGACATGTACGCTATCATTACTTGCAAAGACGGCAGAAAAACAAAGCAGGAATTCTATTATGGTGATTCATTCCTCTCGCAGTCATCGAGATTTATTAAGGTTGATCATTCAATAGCCTCCATTAGCATCACCGATAATAAAGGCAATACGCGAATTATCGATCCCGGTAAGCTTTTCAAATAGGCAGGCTCAATAAAAAACTCCGTGTCCTCCGTGCCTTTCTCAGCGGCCTCTGCGGTTAATTTTACCACAGGGAACACAGAGATTAAAAACACAGAGTTCACAGAGCCTTTAATTGACCTTGGTCAATCTTTTGTGATCAGGTTTCGGTTAAACTTATTGGAACTTAACAGTCACACCCACATTCACCACATAATCGGCAAATGCCGCATCGCCATGTGTATAAACGCCCGTTAGCTCAGTTTGACGGATATCCGGAACACTTTGTGTACGGTCGCGGATGATCGCAATAGGCACATAAGCATAAAAAGCAATGTTTTTGATGCTATAAGTTACGCCCGGTTCAGCCGATAAGATCTTTCCAGGTCTCCTGAAGCCGTCACTGCTGCCAAAAAGGTCGTGCACTGGGAGGCAATCATCGCGTAAGCCGGCCGAGAAGTTAAAGCGGTTCACTGCCAGGTCTGCGCCAAAACGGATCAGGTATTGGTCGGGTACGCTCAGCACGTCCCCGGTTGTAGCAATCGTGGTCGCTGATGCCGGGGTAGAAGAACGCAGCGTTCCGTTCACATCCCTCGGGTTTGCCAGGTAAAAGAAGTTGCCGTAGAAGCCGAATTTGTGTGTGAAATTGTAGTAAGCATTCACATCGGCAATCACGCCGGTGCCGCCATCGCCCAATTGAATAGACTGGTCGACCGGGCCGAGCGCGCGGCTGTTGGTTGCTGAATTATAAAAATAATCCTGGTAGTTAGACGCGCCGGTCGCAAACTTGAGGCCCATGCCTACTTGTATATTCCCATGCGTAGCTTTTGCCGGGTTAAATAGCCAGTAAAGGCCGGTAGCGCTGATATCGCCAAGCCCCGCCGAATGTGTACTAAACCTTGAGCCACCGCTCAGCTGCGAACGGCTGTTATCTGCAAAAGGCAGGTCTACTGATAACGACCACCTGTCGTTAAATACGCGGGTCAATGTTTCATCCGTGGTTACCACTTTATTGATCACGTTATTATGCAAAGCAAAACGCTGGTACTGTTCCTGTTTACCAATAAAGTGACGGAAGGATTTGTAATAACGGTCGTTATTGTTAAACAGCCAATAGCCGCCGGATGATGAAGTAGTGCTGTCGGGGCGTTCGGCCATTGCGCAGATGCCCCCGGTGCTGCGGATAGCCACGCAGCCCTGCGCCGCCGCTTTTTGAGCGATTGAAAATAATATGAATAGTGCAAAAAGAGTTTTTATAGAAGTTTTCATGTTGAGTTTTTAGATTAGTTGTTAGATAATTGATTGGTAAATTTTACAGTCTTTAGATTTAATATCCCGAGCCATCAGTTTTCCCGCGCTGTACTGCATAAGCACCTACCTTGGCGCCTGTTTGTGCACCTGCTTCAACGTCGCTGCGGTAATGTATTGCGCCATACAACCTTGACATGCCCGCTTGGCTGGCCAGATCAGTGAACTTGGTTCCCCTGTCGGGCAATAAATAGGTCAATACAGCTGCTGCCGCGTTGCTGAAATTGGAATGTCCGGATGTATAAGCAGGAAAATTAGGGACTCCCGTTAGTGTTTTTATCTTCGGATTTGCCTGTGTCGGTCGTTCATTGAAATAAAAGTATTTCGTGTCCCAGCAACAGATGGCAGCATCCATTTCGGCCATGTTCAGCAAGGCAAAATTTCTAGCCCAATGCACCTCGCTGTAATTTTCTTTTACAAATTCGGCTGCGGCAATGGCATTCCAATGCCCTGGCGGTGTGTAGGTGCCTATGCCATCTGCCCAAAAATCAACCTGTTGCTGATGTTCGTGAGTAGGATTTTGACTGTATGAGAGCACCTCGGCCACTTCTTTCTGAAAGGCCGGCGATCCTGCCAGGTTAGGCGGCCCCGGGCGCATTGCAACAACAGTAAGCGTATCGAACAGAAAAGGAATAACCTTACCAAACAATGGCAGCATTGGTGGCCGTGCCGGGAATTCAAGGCTTGTCCAGTATTGATCACCACGCGAGGTGGCATTATTCTGCAGCGACAGCCATTCAGCCGGGCTGCCAACGGCTTTGCCTGCCATGTCATTACGCGCGCGCGCGGCAAACACATCTGCAACTTGTACACCTAACGATTGCCCGGCGGTAAGTTCCCCGCGCACATTGGCCCCTGCCATAATGCGGTATTGCATTTCTTCTGCAGATTTTTGCTCTATGTAAGCGATCTCTGTTGGGAACAGTAACTTCATGATCTCAACCGTTGCGCCTGCAACAACTGCGTCCTCGCTCGGGTATGATGGCAAAGCCGATTTTGGGATCAATGCCTTTACACCGGCGTCATTTACATACGGCGCTGCCCTGTTGTATTGCTTTTTAAAATGATATGCTGCAATCAGCGCATCATACTGTGCGGCGCTTACATAAGCATAGGCCCTTGCTGCATAAGGCGGATTTGCAAACGGAAATTGCGGGTAAGCAAACGGATTGGTAGAGCTGGGTATAGGATAAGTACCATCCGGATTTTGGAACGGCGGCAAATTGTGCTTGGCAATAAGGTCGCGCAATATCTCGTTCCATCTCAGCACGGCGCCTGCGCTCCAATAATTGATGATCGCTTGTTGGTCACTTGTGATATTGGCCTGGGAGGCTTTTATCTCATTCAGATCGGCTGTGTAGGCAGGCGATGTTAATGCATCAGGCGCCGGCACGGTAAAAGCGCTTGCGTTGGTAATTAAAACAGGCTTCCAGGTATCTGCATTCAGGTCGATGTTTGAAGGCGTAAGCGTTGAATATTGGATATTGGGCTTTAACATTGTTTTGTTGCACGATGCCAGCATTACCATTGCTGTTATAGCTGCTATCTGTATCTTAAGTATATGTCTTTTCATGATTTTAGCTGTTTAATATTATCTTTTGCGTACATCGAACAGGTAAAGCACGCCGCCGAATACGGTTGTGGCCTGGCCAACATTGCGCCCTTTTAAAACATAGTTTCCGCCCGTTGTAAGCTCAAGACCGGCCACCCTGTTGAAGCTGTATTTAAACAAAGCGCCGGCCATGGTAGCGTTCATGGTGTTGCTTACAAAAGGCATATCGTTTTTGCGTATGTCAAAGCCGCCAAGGGTGGTGTTCTGTTCAAAAAGGGCTTCAGCATTAAAATGGGAACTGCGGTATCCCGCACTGAATAATAAATTATTAGCGTTGGGCACATCTACTTCGCTGCTGTTAATTAATTCGGTGGTGAAGTACGAGGTACGGTCAATCGTAATATTGTCTCGTCGGATGTATTGACCGGCAGCCGCTACAAAAAAGCGTCCATACTGATAATTAAGCAAGGCACGGAGCGAAGCCGTTTCGGAATGCATGCCGATTGACATCGGTTCAAAATCCGGTTCATAATTACTAAGCGGCGTGGTACCCGAGAGTATTACATATGTACTAAAAATACCCCCACCCAGGCCTGCTTTATAAGGCAGCCACTTCAGTGAGATCATCAGGTCCTGGAAACCGCTTTGCCCTTTAAGCGTACCCGCGGAAGCATTAGTAGTAACATACGGTACAGAAAACAAAACGTCAAGCCTGTTAGTGATACCATAATTGCCAAAAACGTTATAAGTGTTAGTGGTGAGCCTGCCTATGTTGCCGTTGTCTCTTTTAAAAGTACCTTCCCAATAATTCGTCCAGCTATTGTAGCTGTACATGCTTCCTATACAGAAGAAATTCTTCTGTATCATTAACCCGTCGGACACAGTTTGTGCCCGTACTTTTTGTGCAAGGACCAGGCAACAGCAAATAAATAAGCAGCACCTGTAAAGGCACTTTATTAAAGGTTTCATTATTAATGTCTGTTAATGAGTTGAATAAATGCAGCGTTATTCGTCATATTTCTATGCTGATAGCGCAATGCGATAAAATAGAGGCACACAAATGATTTAAGATCTCAAGGCGGGATAAGAACTAACAGAATAACTTTTACGATTATCTGTACCCTATCCTGTTCTGAGCGAATTTTATGGCCTTATCAGAATTAACAGGCTGCATTTGGCGGTTTGCCGGGAGATTCGATGAAAGGATTGTCTGATCGAATGATCACAATTTGTATTCTTTGTTTCGCAATAACACTATGTGATACATAATTGTAGGTAAAGAATTGGTAGTTATAATCACTTAACGAAATGACCTTTTTGCCGGATGAATTGTGCGAATGTTTCGTTTGCGGGCTGTCGTTAACATCCTTTGCATAGGCGCGACCGGCATTTTGCAAACGGGAATGATCGGTATTACGAAGGCACAGCATGTAAAGCGTGTCTCGCGTCATTTTTAGCTGGGCGTAGTTGTAGTAATTGTTGTTTATTTTGATCTCGCCGCTTATCGGTTTAAAATCGTCCCAGTCCACAATATTTAAATGGACCGGTATTTTTACCAGCTGCAGGTCGTTTGGCCTATAGCTATTAGTATTTATTTGGCGGTCGACGGAGGTGTCGGCCTCGTATATCAAATATTGAAACAATAACTGGTACCCTCCTGTATTGAACAGGAGGAGCAAAAGCATAGCTAAAGCAGTTGTTTTTTTCAATTAATCAGGCTAATTGGGATGGGAATAAATTTATCCTAAAAAGCCTGTTTTGACTAATATTATTTTAACCTAAATAGACAATAAATAATTTACTCGGCCACCCAAATGGCGTCGATAAACCATTTTTTACTATCAAAAAATATGTTCTCCGCTTTAAAGCCGGTGTTCTCCGCCATCTGGTTGGTTTGCATCACCGTGTATTTCTGCGATATCTCCATATAGATGTATTCATCCTTTGAGAAGTTGATACATTCCTTATTGTTAATCTTCACCTGCTGGTCTTCCGTACTGATCAGGTAGCTTTTGCACGAACCTGTCTCGGGATCATAAATAGGATAATGCTCGAATTTTGTAAGATCGAAATCTGCGTGCAGTTCCCTGTTCATACGCTCCAGCAAATTCAGATTGAAGCGGCGGGTTATGCCTTCTTTATCATTATACGCGGCCAGTACCGTTTTAGGATTTTTTTTCAGGTCGATGCCGATCAGCAGCATATCATCCGGTGAAAGATGGCTGCGTAATTGGCGGCAGAAATCTTCGGCGTCACTGATGGGCATATTGCCGACGTTTGAGCCTAAGAACATTACTACCTTTCGCCGCGATGAAATAGAAGCGGCCTTTTTCAGCATGTCGAAATATTCACCGTTCAGCCCGATCATCTTCAGGCCGGGAAGTGTTGCAGGAAGTGTAACGTTGAGGTAAGAGATAACGTTATCAGAAATATCTATAGGCAAATAGTTAAAATCTATATTGTTGTCCAGTAAATATTTAAGCAAATAAGTAGACTTTGTAGCATCGCCTGCGCCAAGCTCTATCAGGTCGAAAGCATCGCCATCGGCTATCATGGCCTGGCAGATTTCGGCAGCCTGGCGGGTGAATATTTCCAGCTCGCATTTGGTAGGGTAATACTCGTCGCAATTCATCAGCGCCTGGAAAAGTTTATCGCCGGTAGCGTCATAAAAATATTTAGAGCTCAGTTTTTTTGGGGTAGATTGTAGTCCTTCCACAACATCACGGTAGAACTGCTTTGTAGTACCTTCGCTTTTGTTTAATGGTTTGTTTAAGATCGCGATACTCATAATGTTTTATAGGTTTTTGTTGTTGTAGATCTATCGGGCCAAACGTATGCCGGTAAACTGCCATCGCAGGCTTGTTTGGAAAAAATTACGGTAGGTAACGCGTTCATGTCCTGGAGGCGTAACTTCCGATGAGCCGCGCAGCACTTTTTGGTTCACCATAAATTTGCCGTTGTATTCTCCAATTGCCCCCGGCGCTTTTGAAAATCCCGGGTAGGGCAGGTAGGAGCTTTCGGTCCATTCCCAGGCTTTACCCCATTTAAATTGCGGAGCTGCTGCCTCCCATTCAAATTCTGTAGGCAAACGCATGCCTTTCCACGATGCATAAGCATAAGCTTCGAAATAACTGATATGGCAAACAGGCTGTTTCTCCTCCACCGGCTCCAAACCGTTATAGGTGTAATTGTACCACTCGCCATTAATCAAATGCCAGTAAAGCGGCGATTGTATCTTGTTATTCTTCACCCAATCCCATCCCTCGGCATGCCAGTGGCGAAAATCCTGGTAACCGCCGCTGTTGATAAATTCAAGGTATTCGGCATTGGTCACCATATCCGGGCTGATCTCGTAAGCATTCAAATACACCTTATGGCGGCTCAGCTCATTGTCAAAGCAAAAGCCATCGCCTTCGTAGCCGATCTCATAAATACCTTCCTCTATTTTAATAAATGGCTCGCCGGTTTTCTTCAGTTTAGGCGAATGATAGTCATGCGAATAGGCTGGGAACAATGGGTTATGCCCTAAAATATATTTAATGTCAGTATATAAAAGCTCCTGGTGCTGCTCTTCGTGGTTGAAGCCTAATATCAGCAATTCCTTTACTTCAGCCGATGGTTCCTCGCACAAAAAACGACTCATCGCATCATCCACATATTCGCGGTAACGCATGATCTCGATCACAGTCGGGCGGCTTAAATTGCCCCTGTCGGTACGGATCACACGGTTGCCCACTGTTTCATAATAACTATTGAAAACGAAGTTGTAATCAGGATTAAATTCCTGGTAGCCCATAAAATATGGTTTCAGGATAAAGGTTTCGAAGAACCAGGTGGTATGCCCGATATGCCATTTCGGCGGGCTTACATCCACAACCGGCTGCACCACATAGTCTTCCGTTTGCAGCGGGGCACAGATCGCTTCGGTATGCTTGCGCACTTTCAAATACCGCTCAACAAGGCTCAGCTGTTGTGCAGCATAAATTTCGGCTGTTTCCATAGCTTATTTTTTATCGAGATACTTTTTAAGATCTGTGATAGATTTAACATTCAAATCCGCCGCTTGTTTTTGGCGCATCATTAAAGCATAGGCATTATTAAAACCAATGGGTTGTAACCATTTGAGCTGGTAGCGCTTTTCAAACTCCTGTTTCACGTAATTATAGGTAGCTTCCTTACTGTTTTCAACCGTATTTACAATAGTTGCCGATGGCTGCAAAATGACCAGCAAGCCCGTCCCGGTATACTCAGGGTACAAGTCTATCTGGTTATTTGTTAATGCATCAAAACAAATCTTTGTACCGCCAAGGCCTGTTTTGGTCGATACATCGTAATCTGTATAACCTTTTATCAGCATGCTGTACATATTTGCCAAAATATATTGCTCACCAAATATTTTTGAGCCAATGCGCACCTCGCCTGCATTGCCGCCACGCTCAGGCTTCCACAGGTTTTTCGAAACCAGGAAATCCTTCGCCACGTGCTCCGGACTTTGGTGAAGATAGTCAGTCCGGTAATTTAATTCGGTCATGATACTATCATTAATTTTACCTGAAAGCAGGTTCAACGTTTTCTCCAGCTCCGGGAATTTCTGCAAAGCATCATCTCTCACAACCGGAGCAGCAAAATAGGGCGGGAAAATATGCTTGTCGTCATTTAATACTACCAGATGATAAGCCTTCAGGCGGCCATCGGTAGAATACCCGCTGATCACATCCAACTGTTTCTCATAAGCCGCTTTATACATTACTGCATCACTAATGACTATGGTGTGGATCTTCAAGCCGTATTTACTTTGCAGACCCAGATTGCCATCCTGCCGGCCCATAAACTCAGGTGTAAATCCGGCTGTCAGTTTACTACCATAAGCTGACGGAATAAAATAAAATGATGCAAACAAAAATATCAGTACAGGCAAAGCAGTAGTAGCTACTTTTACTTTTTTTAGGTTGAGATGCTGCAATCGCGACAGCAAAAAGTCGAATATTATAGCCAGCAACGCTGCAGGGATCGCCCCGGCCAGTATCATATTGGTATTGTTAAGCGAGATCCCGCCAAAAATAAACTCACCCAAACCGCCGGCTGCAATGTAGGACGCCAGCGTTGCAACGCCTACGTTGATCACTGTCGCCGTACGGATTCCGGCGAGGATAACCGGCATAGCCAGCGGCAATTCAACCTTAAATAATACCTGCCATTGGGTCATACCCATCGCGGTAGCAGCCTCTTTTACCGACGGATCGACGCCAGTAATTCCCGTGTAAGTATTACGAATGATGGGCAGCAAAGCATAAAGGAGCAAAGCCACGATGGCCGGTTTTGGGCCGATGCCCAATAGCGGGATCATAAAACCCAACAAGGCGATGCTTGGAATGGTTTGCAATACGCCTGCAACGCCTAATACGCCGCCTGAGAGCTTTCTTTTACGTGCGATGAGGATACCCAGCGGCAAACCAACCAACACAGCCAGGAACAGTGAAATGAACGTCAGGCCGATATGCTCCAGCGTTTGAGTGGCCAGCTTATCGCTTTGCTGGCACACAAAATCCCATAAGGTTTGCTGCTGATCATTCATGCGCCTGCTGTTTTTTATATTGATAGAATGCCGACATTAATTGCTCAAATTCTTTTGCATGATTACCGCTGCTTTTGAGTTTATCCATTACAGCCCAAATGGATTCATTAGAATTAAACCCATTTATTTCCTGTTGTACGTCGCATAACTGCACCGATTTTAACTCCAGTTGCAAACGCTGCTCGTCCAAAAAATCGCGCACAAATTTGTTTTTAGGTTTGAAAAGCAGATCGACAGGTTTGCCCTGCTGCACTATTTTGCCGGCATCCATCAGGCAGATCCGGTCGCCCAGTTCAAAGGCTTCCTGCACATCATGCGTCACCATTATGATGGTTTTCCTTTTCAGCTCATCAAGTTCCTTAAACTCTTTATGAATGCTCGACTTGGTCACATTGTCCAGCGCGCCGAAAGGCTCATCCATCAATAAAACAGGAGGATCTGCAGCCAAAGCCCTTGCCAGGCCGACACGCTGTTGCTGGCCGCCGCTCAGTTCATTTGGATAGGCAGATAACTGGCCTTTGGTAAGGTGCAATTTCTCTAACAGCTCGTGAATGCGATGCGCTATGCGCTTCTTATCCCATTTAAGCAGTTGCGGTACGATGGCGATATTTTCTTCAACCGTATAGTGCGGAAAGAGGCCATTATTCTGTAAAACGTAGCCGATGCCTAAGCGCAAGTCTTCAGGTTTTTGTTCGAGAATACTTTGATCATTGATAAAAATACTGCCGCTTGTTGGTTCGATGAGGCGGTTGAGCATTTTGAGTGTAGTAGTTTTCCCGCAGCCGCTGGTGCCCAATAAGATGAGCGTTTCCTGCTCCGCTACCTCGAAGGAAATATCATCAACAGCCTTAACCTTGCCAAAGTGCTTACTTAACGACTGTACTGATATCATTCAATTAGCTAATTTAATGGCAATTCTACATAAAATTCCGTACCGCCGCCATCTGCGTTCTTAAACCATATTTTACCTTCGTGCGCCTCGACGATCTGTTTAGTGATGTATAAACCCAGACCGAACGGCTTTTCGCCCTGTGTGCCATCTCGTTTCGACATAGTGAACGGGTCGAAGATATTGTCCTTTAGCTCGTCGGGTATGCCTATGCCGTTATCCTTCACTATGATCATCACACCTTTCGGCTCGGGCAGCGTTTCTATCAGTATATTGCTGTTTTTCGGACTGAACTTCATGGCATTTACCACCAGGTTATTCACCACGCGCTGTATCTTTTCCGAGTCAGCTTTTATCGAACCATTAAAATAGCTTTTCAATATCAATTGCTGGTTCTTATCCTTCGCCCTGAAGTTAAGCAACCCGATACACTGCTGTAAGAACCCATCAAGGTTGATATCTGTTTTCTTTAGATTATTATTTTGATCGAAATCAGCTTCCAGCAAACCATTGATCAGTTCCAGGCAGTTTTTGCTGGATGCACTGATGAGGTCGACCAATTCGTCATGCGTGTCGCTTTCCTCCATCATCATACCGGCGATATTATTGATAGCGCCGATAGGGCTGCGCAGATCATGCGCTACTATCTTGATCAGTTTCAGGTAGTTTTTATTAACGGTATGCAGCTCATCCGTAGCCGATTCGGCCTGCTTGATCTGCATGCGCAACAATCGCTCGTTATGCTTTATTTTTTTGCTGTTGCGCCAAAGGATAATACTGATCGCTATCGCCATAACAAAAGCGGCAAGCGCTAATGCCAAAAGCCAAAGCCTGTCTGTAGCTTGCAACTGTGCCGAGGACAGCTGTTCATCTTTAACAGCATATTCGATGTAATCTATACCCGAATTGGCATTCATCTTTTGCGCCTCATCATCCAGCGCTATAAGCTTTTTGCTGTAAAAGAATGCCTTTTTTTCGTCGTAATGCGTGATATAAAAATCGTACAGCTTGCGCGTAAATAGCTGTTCATAGTAGCCATAGCTTTTATCTTCCGAGATCCTGACACCCTGTTTGTAGTAGTTGATCGCCCTTGCAGTGTCAGTGCTTGCATATTGGTCGCCAATGTCGCTGATCATATCCAGCGACATGTAGTTGTAATTATTGGTTAACGACTTTTGTATGGCCTGCTGCAGCA
>JABDAU010000092.1 GCA_013289045.1 Bacteroidota bacterium
CAGATATGGGTTAGCCATGCATATAAAGGCATTTATAAACTGCAGCTTAGTTCTGATTTGAAAACCGTGGTTTCTAAAAAGTTTTATGATGCGACCTCGGGCTTGCCGGGCAGTTATAATATTAATGTGTTCAGCCTTGATGGAAAAATCGTTTTCTCCTCCGATTCAGGGTTTTATGTTTACGATGATATATCCGACCGCTTTTCCATCTACCAGCAATTAAACAGGAAGCTTGGCTCGTTCTCGTCATCAAACAAGATCATCCCTGCCGATGGTAAAAAGTACTGGTTCATTAACCATGGGCGTGTTTCGCTTGCTGATCTGTCGGTGCCCGGCAACATCAGTATAGATTCAAACAGCTTTACCGTATTGAACGGACAAATGGTGCAGTACTATGAAAATATCAACCGAATAAACAATCGCGTATACCTCATCAGTGTTGACGATGGCTTTGTGATCTATAATGATGAGCCGGGAAACAAGAATTATACCGTCACGCTCCCGCCGGTATTGATAAGGAGGATTGAAAACGTAACGGACAGGGTTTCGGTATTGAGCGACGATGGGGGCGGGGATGATATCGAAATACCTTTTGCCCAAAATAACCTGCGGATCTATTTTTCATTACCATGGTATCGTCAGGCCAGGGTGAGGTACCAGTATTACCTGGATGGTTATTCCAAACAATGGTCGGACTGGACGCCCATATCGCAAAAAGAGTTTACCAACCTTGGGCAGGGCACCTATTATTTTAAAGTCCGCGCCAAGATCAATGACCAAAGCATAACGCCTGTAACCACCTTTACATTTGTGGTTTTGCCGCCATGGTACTACAGTAAACCTGCCATGTTCTTTTATTTATTATTGCTTATCCTGTCGTATTACGTAGTGCGGTATTTCTATCGCCAGAAGTTAAAGCGCCACCAGGAGCATATCCATCAAAAACTGCAAAAAGAGAAAGAAGAATTCCTGAAGCAGGAAGCCATCACCAATGAACAGCAGATAGTAAAGATCAAAAACGAGCAATTGCAGTCTGAACTGGCGGGCAAAAGCCGCGAGCTGGCCAATTCGGCAATGAACATTGTTTACAAAAATGAGCTGCTGCAAAAAATAAGCGATGAGCTTTCGCACATTAAAGACAGCACAGGCAAAAAACTACCCGAAGACCAACTGCGTAAAATTCAGAAGGTTATAGACGAGGGCATGACTGATGAGCGCGACTGGAATTTATTTGAGAGCAGCTTTAACGAGGCGCATGAGAGCTTCTTCAAAAAACTCAAGACACAACACCCCGACCTGGTGCCTAACGATCTTAAGCTTTGCGCCTACCTGCGTATGAATATGAACAGTAAGGAAATGGCTTCTTTGCTCAACATTTCATTGCGTGGTGTAGAGATAAGACGCTACAGGCTGCGTAAAAAGCTCAATTTGGAACATGACAAGAATCTCGTGGAGTTTCTCATGGAGCTTTAACACTACATCATTACCTCTCACAGCGCATAAATATTTGCTTTTACTTTAAAAAGTTTTTGTAGCGTAAATATTACACTAACCGGTAATTAATTTATTGATTTACAGTATGTTAAAAACTAAGTGAGATTGAGTTGAGAAAGTAATTTCGGTTGCGTGTAATAATGTAGAGGCACATTCCTTGTTAAAATTGTATTATCTCCACAACTTCGAACCAAGCAAAACCAATTATTTTTTATTAACCTAATTTTTTACCCTCATGAAGAGAATTTTTACTATCTCAGGGTTTGTTTTATTGTGTTTGTTTGTTGTAAATATTGCGTTTGCACAGAATGTTACCCTGCACGGTAAAGTTACTGATGCCGCCACGGGCGAAACCCTTATAGGCGTAAGCGTAATAGCAAAAGGAACACAATTAGGCACCCAAACCGATGTAAATGGCGCATTTACATTACAAGCACCTTCCGGCTCAACACTGGTTGTGTCTTACGTTGGCTACACCAGTCAGGAAGTAGTTGCAAATGCCGGTACTACAATATCAGTTAAATTGGTGCAAGCAGCCAATGGTTTAAACGAGGTTGTGGTTGTTGGTTACGGTACACAGAAAAAGGTTGACGTTACCGGATCTATTACAACCGTAAAAGGCGCTGACCTGGCGGTTCAGCCTGATAATAACGCGGTAAGCGCGTTGCAGGGCAAAGTTGCCGGCGTTCAGATCACCAACTCCGGTACACCGGGCACATCTCCGCAAATCACTATCAGGGGTGTTGGTACCATCTTCGGTAACCAGTCGCCTTTATTTGTTGTGGATGGTGTGTGGTATAATGATATCAGCTTCGTTAATCCTAACGATATCGAAAGCATGAGTGTGTTAAAGGACGCCAGCAGTGAAGCTATTTATGGTTTACAAGCAGCAAACGGCGTAGTGATCATCACTACCAAAAAAGGAAGCGGAGCGGCTAAAGTACACTATGATGGATATGTGGGTTATTCAAATCCTACCAATGTGCCTAAAATGGCTAACGGCACCGAATATGCTACTATGGTGAATGAGCTTAACGGTTCATTGAACGGTGCAGCTTTAACATTCGCAAACCCATCGAGTTTTGGTACAGGCACTGATTGGCTTCACTTGCTTTTGCACGATGCCTTTACACAGAACCATAATATATCGGTTAGCGGCGGTAGTGATAAAAGCTCATATTATTTTTCTGCAGGCTATTTCCAGCAAAATGGTAACGTAGAGTATAATAAATACGACAGGATCACTGTACAGATGAACCAGGATGTGCAGATTGGTAAGATACTGAAAATAGGTTATAAATCTATCCTCTCTGGCGACCACTCACGCGACCTGCCGGGTGGTATTATGTATAAAGCTTATACAGCGCCACCTATAGTTCCGGTACGTTATGCCGATGGTACATATGGCGATCCGGGCGATTTTCCGGTAGGTAACGCTGTAAGCAACCCGCAGGCAACACTTGACTATTTTAATCAAACCACTCAAAATTATGATTTTAATGGCAGTGCATACGCGGAGTTAAAGCTTGCACCCTTCTTAACTTTCAGATCGAGCTTTGGCGGCACGTTCATTCACCAGGAGGTGCAGAACTACGATCCTGTTTACCAGGCTACCAAAGGCCAGTTCAACAGCATTTCTACATTATCGCGCGACAATGAAGATACCCGCAACTGGATACAGGAAAATACGCTGACATTTGATAAGACCTTTGATCATGCACACCATGTTACCGTGCTGGCTGGTTTTTCATCGCAGCGCTTAAAATCATATTCAGAATCGGCTGAGGCAAAAGATGTACCTAATTACAATACAGGGGATGATTACTTCAGCCTGGGCGATAACCCAACTTTAAGCGATGGCGGTAACCTTGAGACCCGTGAATCATACTTCGGCAGGGTAAGCTATTCCTATAAAGATACTTACCTGTTAAACGCTACTTTAAGGCGTGACGGTTCATCTGATTTCACCGGCTCAAACAAATGGGGTACTTTCCCGTCAATTGGTGCAGGCTGGGTGATCAGTAATGAAGATTTTATGAAAAATCAAACAGTGTTTGATAACCTGAAGCTGCGCGGAAGCTGGGGTGAGGCCGGTAACGGCGCCGTTGGTGCTACAACAGGCCGCGCAGTTGCTACAAACTTTGTATCGAACCTTGGAGGCGGCACAAATACGCAAATAGGCGAGGGCTTACTGCAGATCGCTCCTCCCCAATTATATTGGGAAAAAAGCGTAGGTACAGATGCCGGCCTGGAAGGCAGTTTGTTAAAAGGCCGCTTAACATTTGAGATAGATTACTATATCAAGAAAACAGAGAACGCTATATTCCCGGTTCCTATCGTAGGTTCATTAGGGGCAAATGGCGGTACGCTTAATGCTAACCAGGCAACTTACCAGAACAAAGGCTGGGAGTTTTCAGCAGGATGGCAAGATCACATTGGGAAGGATTTCAGCTACTCGGTTGATGGTAACTTCAGCGTAAATAATAATAAGGTACTATCAGTAGTTTCAGGTAATATCCCACTGTATGGAGGTGGCGGCGCTGCCGGTGGTAACTTAACCAACCGTACCATAGTTGGCCAGCCAATAGGCGAATTTTATGGTTACCAGGTTGTGGGCATCTTCCAAAATCAGGACCAGGTTAATGCTGCCAAATCCTACGAGCCAAACGCACAGGTGGGCGACGTAATTTGGGGAAACAATGGCCAGAAAACCGATATTGGTAATCCTAATCCTAAATACATCTATGGCTTTAATACTACGTTCAAATACAAAAATGTCGATTTGCGCGTAGACATTTCAGGCGTAGGCAAAGTTAGCCTGTACAATGGTAATGAAGACACCAGGTTTGGCGAAGAAAACTGGACCGAAAACTTTTATCAGAACCGCTGGCATGGTGCTGGTACTTCAAATACCACACCGTCTCCTTTCCTGAGCGATGCTGCCAACGGAGCACCTAACAGCTTTTATGTTGAAAACGGAAGCTATTTAAGGATACGTAACATTAACCTGGGCTATAATTTCTCATCGTCACTGATCTCGAATCTGGGTATGAGCAACTTACGGTTATATGTTTCAGGTCAGAACATAGCCACCTTTACAAAGTACAAAGGATTTAATCCTGAAGTACTTGCTTCTGGTGCTGATAATCAAGGTATTGATACAGGTGTTGTACCTATTTATGCAATATTCAATATAGGTTTGAACGCTACATTTAAATAATAAAAAATTTGAAAGTCATGTTAGTAAACAAAAAGAATTTTTTAACATTATTAGGTATAGTAGCTGCTGCTGTATCGATAATGATAGATTCGGGATGTAAAAAAAGCTTTTTAGATCCTCAGCCTCAGGGCGTGCTTCCGGCAGTGCAGCTTTATAAGGATGAAACCGGGGCAACACAAGGCATAAATGCCATTTATTCACAATTGGGTGCCTGGGCCGAAACGGCTTTCCCGGCGTTGGCCATTGAAAGTATGGGTGGCGACGAAGTGCAAAAAGGCAGTACCTCGGGCGACTCACCTGCTATTGGCTATTACCATTCCTTCACCCAAACAGGCGCCGAAAATGGTTTCGACAATACATTCTGGAATGGCATATATGCCGAGATCAGTTTGTGTAGCCAGGCGGTAGATAGTATCCCGCTTATCAATATGGATGCTACGCTTAGGGCGCGCTATGTAGCAGAGGCAAAGTTTGTTCGCGCTTACCAATATTTTAGGCTGGTAAGGGCTTATGGCGACGTGCCTTTAAGGCTTCATTATCCTAAAACTGCTGCCGATTTCAATATCCCGCGTACGCCAAAGGCACAGGTTTGGGCACAAATAGAGCAGGATTTGAACGATGCAGCATCTGTTTTGCCTCAAAGCTATTCAGCTTCAGACTTAGGTCGTGCTACAAAAGGCGCTGCCTGGGCATTGCATGCTAAAGTAGCTATGTATGAAGGTAAATGGGCCGATGTGCTTACGTATACAAATGATGTGATCGGCGAAGGTATTTATTCGCTTTTCCCTGATTTTGAGAAATCATTCCGCATAGCAAACGAAAATAATTCGGAAGAAATATTTGAGATACAAAACGTAAACAGCTACACCAATACGAATGCGACTTACAGCCAGTATTCGCAGGTACAGGGTGTTGCACCGGCAGCAGGCTGGGGTTTTAACGTACCTACACAAACGCTTGTTAACGCATTTGAGACAGGTGACCCAAGGTTAAACGCGACAATATTATTTGCAGGCAGCACTTCGGCCGAAGGCGATGCTATACCTGCACTTGGAAGCGGCCATGTTGATACGATGTATAATTATAAGTCATACGTTCCGTTTGCCGATGCTATCCTGTACAACAATCCCGGCGCCGATCAGGACGTTCGTGTGATCCGTTATTCGGATGTATTACTGATGAATGCCGAAGCAAATAACAACCAGGGAAATACCACTGCCGCATTGGCTTCGCTTGAAAAAGTAAGGGCCCGCGCAAGAGCAGGTAACAATAGCATATTGCCACCCGTAACCACAACCGATAAAACACAGCTACAATTGGCCATATGGCATGAACGCCAGGTGGAACTTGCGATGGAAAGCGACCGCTTTTTTGACGTTGTTCGCCAGGGACGCGGTGTGCAGTTGTTCGGAAACCGTGGCTTTAAAGCTGGCAAAAATGAATTACAGCCTATACCAACAGATGAAATTACGCTGAGCGGTGGCATAGTCAAACAAAATCCGGGCTATTAACAGTTAAAAATATTATTATGAGAAAGATTAACAGTTTTGTTTTAATGATAGCCCTGGTTAGCCTGGGGTTGTCATCATGCTGGAAAAAGTATGAGGCATCAAGCTATGCGCCGCCATTAAATATAAATGGCTATACATCATCCAGCCAGATCGCTACTTCAAACCTGGTAGCACACTGGGGCTTTAACGGCGACCTGAAAGACTCTATTTCAAGCACTACTGGTGTTGCAACCGGCACAAGCTTTAACCAGGGTTTGATGGGGCAGTCGCTGCAAGGTGCAGCTAACGGGTACGTTGAATCAGCAGTGCCTACTGCTATCCAAAATTTGCACAGCTTTACCGTAAGTGTTTGGTACAACATGCCGGAAAATACCAACGGCGCTGTGGAAATTGCAGGTATAGCCAATCCACAGGGTTTTTGGTCGGATATGGATATTTTCTATGATAACGGCGCTACCGCTACTACCGGCGTATTGAAAGTCCATTTCTTTAACAATGGCCTAAGCGGAACCGGTACCGATGCCTGGTTTGGCGGTTATACGGTTAATAACCCGTTTGGTGGCTGGGTGAATGTTACCGCAACCTATGACGATACAAAGTCGGCATTCGTAGTTTACTATAATGGCAGTGCATTAATGACAACCCCGACAGTAGTAGGAGGTTTTGCGCCGCTTAACTGGTCTGGCGTACAGAAAATGATCTTCGGTACCTTCCCATTCCAGGCTAATCCATCGTTAACAGCGGGTGCAACATCACAAGGCTGGGCAGCGAGCAATACCGGTAAAACGGATGAAGTACGTTTTTATAACCGTGTATTAACAAGTACTGAAGTAAGCTCACTTGTGGCTTTACAATACAGAGGAAAATAAAGGTTGGTTAGATATAGGGCTGTCGGGCTTAAATCTGGCAGCCCTTTTTGCACACATTTTGTTAGGATAAGTTGGGCCATTCGGTATACAGGCAGGCATGAAAAATATAAGAACATATTCGGTACTGGCAATGTTAACAGTTTTGTTTTCATGCTCTAAAAATGGTGATACAACAACTAAAGTAACACCGCCACCGGTAACTACACCTGCATCCTTTAGTTTAAATACGCTAAAGGTGAACGGCGTTTATAATGGGGCGGCTATCTACACCAACATAAATACCAAACCTGTTATAACTATTTCTTTTACAGCTGCATTAAACACTACAACGGCTGCAAACAGTATCTCTTTTGCTACAACTTCGGGTACGGCCGTTACATTTACCACATCTTTTCAAAATCACGACAGTACGGTAGTAGTTACGCCATCGTCCAACCTGTCATACCTTACAAAATATGCGGTAACGGTTTCCACAGGCCTTACCTCTACTCAAAAAGGAAATCTTGGTTCGGCCGTTAGCCTTACGCTTACCACGCAGCTCGATTCAACCAATAAATTTCCTACCATCAGCGACGATGCTTTACTTACGTTGGTACAACAACAAACCTTCAAATATTTCTGGGACTTCGGCCATCCAACCAGCGGCCTTGCACGCGAACGTAATACATCGGGAGATGTGGTGACCACCGGTGGATCGGGCTTTGGAATTATGGCTATTGTGGTAGGCATAAACCGTCAGTTCATCAGCCATGCGGATGGTTTGGCAAGGATGCAAAAGATAGTTGCTTTTTTAAAGACTGCACAAACATTTCATGGCGCATTTCCGCACTGGATGAATGGTGTAACAGGTGCGGTAGTTCCGTTCAGTACACAGGATGATGGCGCCGATCTGGTGGAGACATCATATTTGATGCAAGGCTTGCTTACCGCCCGGCAATATTTTAATGGTACAGGCGCCGATGAGACAAACCTGCGCACCGACATTAACACGTTATGGAACAATGTGGAGTGGGACTGGTTCAGGCAGAGCGGACAAAATACCTTGTACTGGCACTGGAGCCCGGATTATAATTGGTCGACCAATCAGCAGGTTAATGGTTGGGATGAGGCGCTGATCACCTATGTAATGGCTGCATCGTCAAACACGCATTCCGTGCCAAAAATTGTTTACCAAAATGGCTGGGCAGGTAATGGCAGTATGAAAAACGGCAATCAGTATTATGGCATAACACTGCCGCTGGGGCCTGCTGAAGGTGGCCCATTGTTTTTCGCACATTATTCATTCCTGGGCATTAACCCTAATAGTTTAACCGATGCTTATGCAAGTTATGATGTGCAGAACAAGGCGCACAGCATGATCAATTATAATTATTGCGTAGCAAACCCGAATGGGAACCTTGGCTACAGTGCCGATTGCTGGGGCCTGACTGCCAGCGATGTTGATGGCGGTGGTTACAATGCCAGCTCGCCAACAAGCGATGTCGGGGTTATTGCGCCAACAGCGGCTATTTCGTCGTTGCCATATACGCCTACACAATCCATGCAGGCCTTACGGTTTTTTTATTATAAACTTGGCGACAAATTATGGGGGCCGTATGGCTTTTATGACTCATTCGACTTAAATAATAACTGGTTTGCAACCTCAGACCTGGCAATTGATGAAGGACCGATCATTGACATGATAGAAAACTACCGCAGCGGCCTGCTCTGGAACTTATTTATGAGTTGCCCCGAAGTAAAAACCGGGATGAAGAACCTGGGCTTTACCGGCCCTAATTTATGATGACTATTGATGAAAAAAATATTTACACTCATTATATTAACCTTTTTGTCGGTGTACGGCATCGCACAAAAGCACCGCGGGCAGTCGGATACGGTAGGCATAAAGCCTGTGGGGATCATCAAGGGCCTGTCTGACAGTGCGCTGCTTGATGTGGTTCAGCGGCAAACGTTCCGGTATTTCTGGGACTTTGGCCACCCTGTAAGCGGGCTTGCCCGTGAGCGCAGCAATGTTGCCTACAATTACGGCAACGAGGTGGTAACCATCGGTGGCTCGGGCTTTGGTATCATGGCCCTGGTAGTAGCTACCGACAGGAAATGGATCACCCGCGAGCAGGCAGACGACCGTATGCTGAAAATTGTTGAGTTTTTGGACAAAGCTGATTCCTTCCATGGCGTTTTTCCGCATTGGATGAATGGCACTACCGGTAAAGTAATTCCTTTTGGCCGTAAAGATGATGGCGCCGACCTGGTTGAAACCTCCTACCTGTTTGAAGGCCTGCTATGCGCAAGGCAATATTTCAATCACGACGATCCGAAAGAAAGACATATCCGCGACGTGATCAGCTGGATGTGGAATGATATTGAATGGGACTGGTTTACCCGCGACGGCAGGGATAACCTGTACTGGCACTGGTCGCCAAACAATGGCTGGGCAATGAACTTTGCCATCCGTGGCTTTAACGAGTGCCTGATCACTTATGTGCTGGCCGAATGCGGTACACATTACCCGGTATCGCCAAAGATCTATCATGCAGGCTGGGCGCAGAGTGACTTCTTTAAAAATGGGAAGACGTTTTACGGCCACGTATTGCCGCTTGGCTTTGATTATGGCGGCCCGCTGTTCTTTTCGCAATACTCATTTATGGGGCTCGACCCAAAAGGGTTGAAGGACGAGTATGCCGATTATTGGGAGCAGAATACCAACCACACGTTGATCAATCACGACTATTGCGTTGCCAATCCCGGCAAATTTAAAGGCTATGGCCCGGATTGCTGGGGACTCACTGCCAGCGATAACTTCGAAGGTTACAATGCACATTCACCTACAAATGATCTGGGGGTAATATCGCCAACAGCAGCTTTATCGGCATTTCCATACACGCCTGAATATTCGATGAAGGCATTGCGTCATTTCTATTATGATATGGGCGATAAGATTTGGGGTGAATACGGTTTTACCGATGCTTTCAGCGAATCGCATAATTGGTATGGAAAATCATACCTTGCGATAGACCAGGGCCCGATAGTAGTGATGATAGAGAACTATCGCACGGGCTTGTTATGGGAATTATTTATGAGCTGCCCTGAAGTGAAAGCAGGCTTAAAGAAAATGGGTTTTGAAAGCCCTATGATCAACTAAAAACAGAATAACCACATAAAAATTTAGAATAACACATGAAACGCCGACCCCTTTCATTTCTGCTCGTATTACTTACTGCTGTATCTTCATTTGCGCAAACGGGCAAACCGTCGCAGCAAAAAAAGATGGACGACTTTGTCAACAACCTGATGTCGAAGATGACATTAGACGAAAAGATAGGTCAGCTAAACCTGGTTTCGGTGGGCTTTGATGTTACCGGGCCTATTGTAAGCAAAAACGTTAATGAGAATATTGAGAAAGGGAATGTAGGCGGTGTATTTAATACTTTCACACCTGATGCAGTGCGCAAACTGCAGGAGATAGCTGTAAAACGTTCGCGCCTGGGCATTCCGCTGATATTTGGTTATGACGTGATCCATGGTCATAAAACTATTTTCCCTATTCCGTTGGGCTTGGCATCGTCATGGGATCTTGACCTGATCAAAAGGACCGCACACATTGCCGCTACCGAAGCCAGCGCTGACGGCCTGAACTGGGTTTTCTCGCCAATGGTTGATATCGCCCGCGACCCGCGTTGGGGCCGTATTGCCGAAGGCGCCGGTGAAGATACCTGGCTGGGCTCGCAGATAGCCCGTGCAATAGTAGAAGGCTACCAGGGAAATGAGTACGATACCACCCACGTAATGGCTTGCGTAAAACACTTTGCACTCTACGGCGCTGCCGAAGCCGGTCGCGATTACAATACCGTTGACATGAGCGACCGCCGCATGTACCAGGATTATTTGCCGCCATATAAAGCTGCAATTGATGCCGGTGCGGGCAGTATCATGTCGTCATTTAACGAGATCAACGGCGTGCCGTCTACAGCCAACAAATGGCTGATGACCGACCTGCTGCGCAAACAATGGGGCTTTAAAGGTTTTGTAGCGACGGACTATACCGCAATGTGGGAGCTGATTCCGCATGGTATGGGCGACAGCGCAACAGTGGCTAAGAAGTCTATAGATGCCGGTTCGGACATGGACATGGTGGCTGAGATCTATTTGAATAATCTGAAAAAACTGGTTAACGAAGGCAAAGTGCCGGTGTCAGAGGTTGACGCCTCATGCCGCAGAATACTTGAAGCTAAATACAAACTGGGCTTGTTTGCCGATCCGTATAAATATTGCAGCGTACCACGTGCAGAGCGCACTATCCTTAACCCCGAAAACCTGAAGGTAGCCCGGGAAGCGGCCGATAAAAGCATCATACTGTTAAAAAACAGCAACAATGTGCTGCCGTTGAAAAAAGCAGGTTCGATAGCGCTGGTTGGCCCGTTGGCTGACGACCGCAGGGATATGATAGGCCCATGGGCTGGCGCAGGCGATGGGAACAAAGCTGTTAGTGTGATGGATGGTTTGAAAAACGTTGTAGGTAATTCGGTGACGATCAATTATGCCAAAGGCTCCAATATTACCAATGATCCATGGCTGGTAGAGCGTTTGGGTGCTGATGAATTGCAGGTAGACAAACGCGCACCGCAGGATATGATAAACGAAGCGGTTGAAGCTGCAAAGAAATCGGATGTAGTGGTTGCCGTAGTGGGTGAATCCGCATCCATGTCGGGCGAGGCTGCAAGCCGTTCGGAAATTGGTATTTTCTCTGCACAGGAAGACCTGCTGAAAGCATTAAGGGCTACCGGCAAACCACTGGTGATCGTGGTGATGAGCGGCCGCCCGCTGACTTTGAAATGGGAGAATGATAATTCGGACGCGATACTGGAAACCTGGTTTGGCGGTACCGAAGCCGGTAATGGCCTTGCCGATGTTTTGTTTGGCGATTATAATCCATCAGCCAAAACTACTATTACTTTCCCGCAGGATGTTGGCCAGATCCCGATCTATTACAGCCATAAAAATACAGGCCGCCCTTACGCCGGCGACTTTATCGACCGCTTTAAATCACGTTACCTGGATATCTCTAATGATCCGCTGTTCCCTTTTGGTTATGGCTTAAGCTATACCAACTTCAGCTACAGCCCGATCAGGTTGAAGACGAATGTTATGAAACCGGGACAGCCATTTGAAGTAAGCGTAACAGTTACCAATAGCGGTAAATATGATGGTGATGAAGTAGTGCAATTGTATACCCGCCAAATGGTCGGCACAATAGATCCTCCGGTTGAAGTGCTGCGCAACTTTAAACGCATATTTCTGAAAGCAGGTGAGAGCAAGGATGTAAGCTTTACCCTTAGCGCGAACGACCTGCGTTTATACAATATTGATATGAAATATGTATACGAGCCGGGCGACTTTAAAGTATTTGTAGGTACCAATTCCCGCGATGTAAAAGAGGCTGATTTTAAGCTCACTGAGTAAAACCCACACGGCAAAAAAGCTGCCGGGACCATATTTTAATAAGACATAGCTACAATACCGTTCGCTTTTTTTTGAAAAAAAGTGGCTGGTATTGTAGCTTTTTGCGTTTTTAGTGCGTAATAACTGATGATAACATTATATGCAATTCAGCGTTAGTGTGTTATCGCGAATACAACATCCTATTTATGTACAATTATTTTACTACAATGAAATCAGTTCAGCAAAAATTAAGATGGCCAGGAATGATAGCGGGTATAGCTTTGCTGGCTTTAATGTTCTCTTCGTGTACCAAGCACGCCGATAACACACCACAAGCACCCACAGCTAACTTAGCAGTGATAGACGTTTCGCCAACAGCGCCTAATGTCGATTTTTATCTTGAAGGTT
>JABDAU010000093.1:0-11150 GCA_013289045.1 Bacteroidota bacterium
TGATATCAGCACTTGGAATCGGGTGCTGTTCATCATAACTCCGCCAAATATGATCTTTCTGACTCATATAACTGGAACGTTGCTGTTTTGGCGTATCCAGATTCCAAAAACTGACATAACAAGTAATACCTGACCATCGGCCATTGCCCCCAACTAAACAATCCGCAAGGTTATTCAGGGGATTATCCCAAATCAGCAATTCTTTTTTGGAAATGCGGCATGCTGTGCCCAGACGTTGCTTGTGAGCTTTAAAAATGTGGTCAAATTTATCTTTGGCGTATACGTAGGTTTTAAACCCCATTAAAGCATGTAGCTTCAGTGTTTTAAACACCACCGGACTGTGTAACTCATTATTGGTAAATATAAAAAAACGATGAACCTGCCGGCCCTCTTTTTTCGATTTCCAGTTGGCAAGTAAAGCCATATAACCGGTCATGGTGTCTGACCACCATTGTATAGGATCCGAATTATCAATCGCATAGATATTCATCGCATCGGTATGCTCCAAGCTATTCAATATTTTCTTCAATGCTTCAAGATGTTCATCGTCATATTCTTTAATGCCGGTTTCAAAGACAATTTTGGCCTGGCTAAGATATTTATCCATTCGGTCATAGACATCCTCTACTTTATTGTTGATAGTTTGCACTTTTGTCGTAAGGTGTTCATCCACCTTGTCCAGCATACCCTTTTCTTTTGTCAGCAGCGTGTATTGCAATACCCTGAACATATTGTAGTATACCTTGACCAAAATTACCGCCACTTCGAATGGCGGCGCATAATTGTCCCTGAATTCACAGAAACTTTTCCAGTAGGAAGCGTATTTTTCCACCGGGCGAAAAAGTGCAATAATCGCGTCGAAAATAAAAAACAGCGCAAACATGACCAACCATTCTATAAGCTCCTGCCACCATTTGATTTGATTTCCGGCAATTAGTTTGTTCCGGTAAAGTAAATCCCCAACGCCGAGTTGGTCTTGGTTATTAGTTTCGTTCCCTGTTGTTGTTTTACTTTCCGGCTGTTTATTATCTTCTACGACTGGAGTTGTTGCTTCCTGTTTGATGACGTCCATTTTAAAACTTAACTATTCTTGTGTTTAGGGTTATTAGCTCTTCTGGCCGGTGCGACACGATTAGTAAGGTCGTGGCCTGCCTGCCTGCTTGTTCAAAAGTGTATTGTAATAAGCGATGTTTGGTATGTTCGTCCAGCGCCGAGGTGAATTCATCCAGCAGCAGTAATGGCTTTTGTTGCTCAAAGGCCATGCATAGCGCCATGGCTTGCCGCTGGCCGCCGGATAAACTGCCTACTAGGGTGGCGGGGCGATTTTCCAGTCCCAGACCTGCTTGTGCCATACGTGCGATCTGCGCTTCAGACAGATGCAGCTGATAAGGCACCGGCAGCCACCAGCGCTGGCTATCGGTCAGTTGAAAGTTTTCCTGTATACTCAAACCGGGGCAAGTGCCCAGCATTGTATCCTGGTATACCATGCCTAGTAGCCGGGTGCGTTTGCGTGCGCTCCAATGCGTAACGTTCACGCCATCCAGCCAGATTTCGCCGGAGCGTATAGGTATCGTGCCCGCGATGGCCCGCAGCAGGGTCGTTTTTCCCGTACCATTACCGCCGCTGATCACTACTGCTTCGCCCTTCTCCACCCGGAGCGACACATGGTCGAGCGCCGTTATAGCCGCCGGGCTATGGTCGTTATAAACTACGGTCAGCTCTTTGATTTCTATGGCCGCGCTCATAACTTACTGCGTTGATAGGTTTCGCTGGCGGCCCGTTTAAACCGCAGCGCAATGCCGGCGATCACCATCAGGCCCGTCGCCAGCTTCAGATCGGTTTGCGCCAAACCCAATTGCAGGCAAATCGCTACAATCAGGAAATATAAAAATGCCCCCAACAGGGCTGCAAAAAATTCATTAAAAACCGGCCAGGGTAATACCCCCGTTGCCCGCCCCCACAATTTTCGCCCAATGGCCTGCAATAAGTCGGCAAAGCTCTCGCCGATGATCAGGGCGGCCAGTGTCGTAATGATGATGCCCGTACCCATGCTAACATCGGCGAAGCCCTGCGCCTGGGCAACCAGGCCGCCGGACAAGGCCACCAGCGCATTGGCCAAACCCAATCCGGCTAAACAAACCCAATCCGTATTCACCCCCTGCCCTTGTACCATAAATTCATTGTCGCCTGTGGCGCGCAGGAACAGCCCCGCCCGGGTGATCGCCCCATAACAAAGCAACAATAACAAAACGCCATCGACGATGGCCAAAAAGCCATTCAAGCCGTTATTGCTTGAAAACGATGAAAACAAGGTTGTTGTCCCGAGCAACGAGATATTGGCACGGTCCATTACCCGCAGGTTGAGCGAATAAAGAATGAGCATGACCAG
This sequence comes from Bacteroidota bacterium, assembly GCA_013289045.1. Lineage (GTDB taxonomy): Bacteria > Bacteroidota > Bacteroidia > Sphingobacteriales > Sphingobacteriaceae > Mucilaginibacter. The sequence continues at coordinate 2,390 of JABDAU010000093.1, forward strand.
GATACCCGAAAGAATCTTGCTGATGCCGAGTTTCCGGTTGAGCAATGCGGTGGCTATACCTGCCAGCGCGCCTGCGGCTGCACCCCAAAGGAGCGCCGCCAGCGGTGCATGGCCTGCCGACAGCAGCCTGGCGCTCACCGCGCCGCCCAGCGTAAAAGAGCCATCCACCGTCAGGTCCGGGAAGTTGAGCAAGCGGAAAGAAATGACGACGCCAAATACCGCCGGTGCGTACAGCAGACCCTGCTGCAGTGCGGTATCAATGATGACTGTCCCCATAAACTTTGGCTGCCTTTTTGAGTAAGCTATCCGGTATTTGTATATGCGTCGCGCGTGCGGACCGCAGGTTGAAGAAATATTCGAAACGTTGCGCGGTCGCCACCGGCAAGTCACCGGCTTTAGCGCCATGAATGATTTTATCGGCCAATACGGCCGATTCAGCACCCACATCGCTATAATCAGGCCCCAGTGTGCCAAAGCCCCCCTGCTCTACATTGGAAGAGACGCCCGGCAGTAAAGGAATGCCGTTTGCTTCCGATACCTTTACCACGCTGGCCATCGCCGTAATCACCGTATTATCCGCCGGCACATAAAAAGCGTCGATACGGCCGATCAATGATTGCGCAGCGCCGTAGACCTCGCCTGTACCTGCTACGGTCACTGCCACCAGCGTCAGCCCTTTTGCCTTACAAACCGCGGCCACTTCCTTCATATTGGCGTCGGAGTTCGTTTCACCGGGATTGTACACAACGCCGATGCGTTTGACGCCTGGTTTTAGCTTAAGCAGTAAATCAAACTGCGCACCTACCGGCCATTTATCACTCGTGCCGGTAATGTTACCGCCTGGTTTGTCCATGCTGCTGACCAATTTGGCCGCCACCGGATCCGTCACCGCACCAAATACCATCGGTATATTCGTTCCGCGCAGCGCACCGGCGCACAGCTCTGCCGTGGGGGTGGTAATGGCAAAAACCATATCCACCGAATCAGAAACAAATTTTTTTGCAATACCCTGGCCAACTGTATTGTCCCCCTGCGCATTTTGCTGGTCATATTGAATATTGACGCCCGGCTTGTATCCCAATTGCTGCATCCTGGCCAGGAAGCCCGTCCGGATAGCATCGATACCGGGGTTCGTCGCCAACTGACTGATGCCAATATGATAGATATGTTTACGCGCTGCCGGCTGTTGACAGGCCGTAGCGAAAAGGCAAATGCCTGCAAGAATAGAAATGAATCGTTTCATCGTATATAAGGTATGCGGTTTGGTCTAATTGCTTGACCTCCATAAATATAAAAGAATTAATTCCGGAAGTCAAAATATTTTTGCGCCTAATTGTTGCCGGAAGGCTTGCGGGCTGCTGCCGGTGCCTCGTTTGAAAAATACAGAGAAGGCTGCGGTGCTGTTAAAGCATAAATCCGAGGCGATCCGTTTGACCTGCAAGCCCGAAAAACCCAACAGCCGCTGTGCCTCGCTGAGCAATTGCCTGCTAACCAATTGTTCGACCGTAAACCCCAAACGGCGTTTGGCCAGCCGGTTCAGGTAGCCGGCATCCAGGCCCAGCTTGGTGGCATAGAAGCCCAGTGACCGTTCATTTTTATAGCTTTTCGCGATCAATGTCAGCAGCTCTGCCAGCTGACCCGGCGGCAATATGCCTGCTAATGGCGTTGCGGCCTCAACAATATGCTTCAGCAGCAACTGTAAATAGTCATTTAGCAGTTTAAAGCTATGCAGCGTTTTCATCAGCTGGGCCAGGCCCTCCATGGCGATGGCGCTTTGCTCCCTAACATCCGTATACCGGTAAGCGCCCAGTGGATGAAATAAGGGTAAGGCCGCCGCTTCAGGCTGCGTGGACAGAAACTCGCGCAGCAGCCAGTCTTCAAAGACGACCAGCTGCAGGCCTTTGGGTATTCGGTCAAAGCGAAGTCGTTGCCGTCCTTGTAACAAGAAAACCCTTCCCGGCTGCCATTCGTAGGATTTGCCGTTTAGTAAAAAAGGGGCGCGTTCAGGTGCCCAGGCCAAAGCGAGTAAGTTACTGTCCATTGGGGAAGTGAGCCAGTGGTGTTGTGTCTTAGGTTCCTGGATAAGGTGTATAGGTCGTGTGTTCATGGGCTTCGGTGGGCCCGTTGCGGCGGGGGGTGCCGTGGTTACACAGGTTGCCTCTGCGGGGCAGGCGTAGCACGTTCACGCCCCGGTCCGTTTCGGGGTGTCGTTGTGCTCTCCTGCCGTTGGGTTTGTTGCAGATTTTTCCTGTGTGGAGAGGGGTGTTAATTATCTTTGATCAAGAACGTAACTGGTGGATGCGGTCGGCTGGCCGGTCGCGGGCCAGGCGGCTGATCTCCAGGTCGAGCGCGCGCAGGGTACTGTCACTGCCGCCGGCCTGGAAACTGATCACCAGCAGCGGGCCGCCGACCAGTTGCGGCAGCCAGTGCAGGACGGCAAGCCCGGTCACCGATTCCTGTTCGAGGCAAATGAGCACCTGCTGTTCCGGCTGCGCAAACGGGCCGGTCAGTTGTTCGACCAGGCGGCTGTTGCTGGTGGAAAAGCCCTGCGCAACCAGGTACAGCTTGATGAACGGCACATCGTGGTAAGTCGCTTTGCGTACCTCCATGCTTAGTCGGCCAGTTGCAGCGTCATGTTCAGTTTCATTTCGTTCAGCACTAGCGAGGAATGGACCTTGTCGACGAAGGGCAGCGGGAACAGCCGTTCGGCCAGGAAGCGTTCATAGGCCTCGGCCGAGCGCATGGTCAGCTGCAGCATAAAGTCGTATTTGCCGGTCAGGTGCAGGCATACGTTTACTTCGGGCAGCATGGCCATCCCCTCGCCGAAGGCGGCGACAATGCCGGAGCCGTGCTCCTTCAGCCGCACCAGCGCGATCATCATCACCGGCTTGCCCAGCAGCTGCCGGTTCAGCAGGGCCGTCACCTGCCGGATATAACCATGCGCCAGCAGCTTCTGGATCCGCTCCGCCGTGGCCGACTTCGACTTGTTCACCTTCCGTCCCACCTGCTCGGCCGACAGCCAGGCATTTTCCTGCAGCACCTGCATGATCTTCAGGTCCGTTTCATCCGGTATAAAATGGTACATCGTCTGTTTGTTTGTTTAAAAATCGTCAATCCCGGCCAGATTCCCCGGCCGCATGTTCACTTTGCTGCCTACGCCGGTTTTCGGCCGCTTTTTTAGCGCCCGCCCCTACTGCCCCAGCTTCTGCTGCAGCGCGTCCACCGTCTGCGCATAAGCCGGATTCCCCGGATCACCCGCCGCAGCCGCTTTCGCCCAGCGCAAGGCCTCCTTCAGTTCTGCTGGTTTATCATCCGATTGCAGGATCATCCCGGCATTCAAGTTCAGCAGCTTATAATCGTTAGCCAGTTCAAAGTTGTTGGTAAAGTGCACGATGTTGGTGCAGAAGATGGTTTTGTCTTTAGCGTAATAGTAATAGATCTTCGCTTTGGTTACCGTGCGGTCCGCAGTCACTGCGTCATATTTTGCAGTTACCTGTTTTTGGATCGCGTCCCAATCCGGGTCGCCAGGGGACGCGGCATGACGGGCGGGATCAATGATCTCCGTTTTCACCTGGTCGTCCTTAGCTTTTACAGCCGTGTCATGTTCGGTAACAGCGGTATTGGTCGTTTGCGCCTGTGCAGCGAAAGCCGCCATAAATAAGCAGGCGGTTATGATCATAAATTTCATAAGTCAAGTTTTATTAAGGTTAATGAATTGGGTTTTACAGTTAATGAAACGTTCTTGCCTTTTGCCTTGAACGCAGCCGTTTCCGGCTTGATGTTACCAGGGTTAGCAATACTGTTTTCAATAGTAGTATGGGTATTACTTAATGTGATGATGGTACCGCTTTTTACGGCAGCATCAAGTTTGATACTTTTTGCCGAAGGCTTGCTGCTCATGTTCACCAGCTTAATGATCAGCTGGTGCTTTTCCTTGTCAACCACCGCCGAAGCCCAGGTGCTGTCCTGCCCCTGTATCGCTTTACCCCCTACAGTCATCGGCACTACCTCTGTCCCCTTGTTGTTGCTGAACAAATATTGAACCCAGTAATTTGGTGTCACATAACTCGAAGCATTATCAAACCAGATCAGGTTCGGCGTCCATTGCCAGCCCGTCACATGCGCAAACAAGGGCGCATACGAAGCCATTGACACTACGCCTGCATTCCTTTCGATGCCGGTCATGAAACATGCTTCGGCTAAGGCCGTCAATAAATTATTTTTATTCTTCATCGAACCGATCCGGTCGGACTGCGCGGCATATTCGCCCACGAAAATCTTTGGCCCGTTACGGTCATAACTGTCATAGCGGTTACTATTATCCATGAACCATTTTGGTGTATCATAAAAATGCTCATCGATGATATCGGCTTTTCTCGCCCGCAACACGCTATCCATATAAGTAAATACAGGAATATTGCGGCTATACCCCGTCGCGTTGACCAGTTTCACATCAGGATATTTTGCCTTTAACCTGTCCGTAAACAACTTCAAATGCTCGGCATACTGCGGCCCCCAGTTTTCATTGCCGACACCCAGCAGCTTCATATGAAACGGCGCCGGATGGCCCAGTTGCGCACGTTTCCTGCCCCAATAAGTACTGGTATCGCCATTAGCAAATTCCACCAAATCCAAAGCATCGCCGATATACGGTTCCAGCTCATTGACCGGCACCACCTCCGCCGCATCAAACTGGCAGCTCATCCCCACATTGATGATCGGCAAAGGCTCCGCCCCAATATCTTCACACAACTGGAAATACTCAAAAAAGCCCAGCCCAAAGCTTTCCATATAATCCGGCGTCTGCCTGTCCGGCACATCATCCGCCCAAATACTCTGCACCATTTGCCGGTCTTCCAAATTACCAATGGTATGTTTCCATTGATAGCGATGCACGATCTGGTTACCCTCTACGATACAACCGCCGGGGAAACGCAGGAAGCCGGGGTGCAGGTCATAAAGTTTTTGCACCAAATCCGCGCGTAAACCGCCCGGCCTTTGTTTCCAGGTGTCAGTAGGAAACAAGCTAATTCTGTCCACATCCAGCTTGCCAGCACCTTCAAAAATCACCAGCAGTTTCCCACCGGCTGCCGTATCCTGCGGAACAATATTCATTTGCTGGGTATGCCAGTCATGATCAGCCGGCGCTAAAAGCGGAAGGGTGATATGGCCGATGATATGATTTCGGCGATCAAAAATAAAGGCCCTGCAATGGATACCCGCCTTCAATTGACGGTAACGTAAGATCAGGTTATAGGTCAGCTCTTTTTTAAAGGCCATACCTTCATCGAAGCCCGAATTAACCAGGCCAACCGTGTCTTTGGCCCCGGTAGTTATTTCCATGTATTTCGGGTCAGCCGCATTCTGCGCACTTTGGTTGATCACCAGGAAAACACCATCGCGCAAACGGTTAGATGGCCAGGTTTCCCAGGCCGTCATTGGCTTTGGAAAATCAAAACTCCGGTTTTCCACCATTTCAGCGTAAACGCCACCGTCCGCTGCACGGTTGATGTCCTCGAAGAACAGGCCCCATAGGGTTGCAGGCATTGGCGTTAACGGTTGTTTAGTCTCAACTTGGTAAGCACTTTGAGCATTAGTGTGTTGGACGGCAGCTTGGATCAGCAAAATAAAAGTGAACACGGTTCTGTAATGTAGATTTATCATAAATATTGGGTTTAATACACAACTCATCTTTCGAATTGTACGGTATTTTTAATTACATACGATCGGGCCAGGTTACTTCATTACGCAGCATTTTGTGATAACTGTCTTGTATGCCGCTATCCTGAATCCCGTTATTCTCCTTTGCTGAGAGCATTAAAGCTTGTTCTTCAAACTTTAACGCTTCGGCTTTCCGGCCCAGCCGATAAAGCAGATTTGCTTTAGTATCCAGCTTAGAAGGTTGTGGATCAATCTTTATCGCTTTTTCGACCCAAGTGAGCGCTTTACGAAATTGCCGGCGATTGGTACCAAAGCGGAAAACATCCCAGGCATTGTCATTTAGGGCGGCGGCCCCTCTCCAGTCATTTGGCATGGTATGCTGCGCGATCATCAGTTCAATTTGAGGGATGAGATATTTTGCATAACGCCGCCCATCCTTTTTATATTTGTACCATTTCAGCCTGGCGTTAAGGACAAGGGTCAGTGCCCGATCTTTGTCATATTTTTTAGTGATGCTATGTTGAATATGGCGCCAATGTGGTTCGCCCCCAGAACGTTTACAATAACTGACAGCAGGTTCAATCTCTTCATGATTAATAATCAGATTGGAGACTATTTGGGAGTAATCGGGGTAATGTGCGATTGAATCGAGTTTGCCGGGTTCGCTGAAGCACCATTGGAAAAGCTTATCCGATGAACCGAGCATAGAAGAATGCATGCCCATCAGGATTAAGTTATCTTTGGACAGTCCTCCCAAATTATCAATTTTTTTTAATTCCAGCACACGCAAGGAATCCTTAATGGCCTGCATCACTTTATCCTGTGGGTTCGTCTGTGCATAGGTTTTTGCAAGAGCGGACAGGCAAATCCCTACAAGCAAGATATATTTCAAGTTGATCTTCATTTTATTTTATTTTTAGTGATTCGTATTATTGGGGTTCAATTCCCGGTTCGGGCTCATAGCCGGCGTCGATTTGTTTCATCCTGGCCGGGATACCTTCCACCATCCATTTTGGGGCAGGTTCGCCTTTCAGGTAATAACCAAAGAACTGATCCAGTCTTATCGTCATATCCATTTGATTTTTAGGCTTAAACAAGACATGTCCCTCATCATCATATTCCAGCAGCCAGGCTTTCTTTTGCAGACGTCGCATGGAAATAAAGAGTTCCCGCCCCTGTTGATAAGGGACCACCACATCGCCTTTATTAGCCATCATCAATAACGGGGTAGTAATCTTGTTGGCGTTGAAAATGGGCGAATTATCGATATAGCGTTGCGGGTTTTCCCAAAGGGAAGCTTCCATTCTGTTTTGACTTCTTTCATCCATGAACATCAATGATGAGCCGTCCAGCATTTGGCTGCCCTGGTGGCTGATCATGTCACTAACCCCCGAACCCGAGACAGCCGCAGCAAAGCAATGTGAATGTGTTACGATATAATTGCATTCGAATGCGCCCCAGCTATGCCCGTTAAGCCCCATTCTGGCCGAATCCACCCAAGGGAATTGTGCCAGGTATTTAGCTGCACTGACGACACAATTGAGGGCGCTTGCCCCAGGCTCTCCGATCGTATATAGAATATCTGGCGTACATACCAGGTAACCATGACTGACGAACCACGGGATATTGATCGCCCCCAGACTCAGGCCCGGTGTTAAGAAATGATGCAGGTTATCCGACATCCCCTCATAGAAATAGAAAATTACCGGGTATTTTTTTGATGCATCAAAGTTTTCTGGCTTGTAAAGAACCCCCTGTAAACGGGCGCCTGACAGCGAAGGGAAACTGATCAGTTCGGCAGTCAACCAGTTGTATTGCTTTTCGGGATAAAAATCACTGATCGGCTTAAATGCTTTAAAATCTTTCGTAAAATAAATGTTGGCAGATTTTTCCGCTGTTTCAACGGAAACCAAACAGCCTTTTCCATTTTCTGCGCACGACAGCCCGCTGCCATTAAAGAAATGATCAATTCTACAGTGAACGGCCGCCTGAGACAGCTGTATCGGGTCTTCAGCAATACGGCTCAACACTATTTCGTAAAATCCCTCCTTTTTATCATCAAAATTGAAGTTGGCGACCGTAAAATTTTCCGGCAGTCGAATGATCCCAGCTTTTGATTTGAGGGTACCGGGCAGCAGCGTAAACTGGATATTGTTTTTACGGCCAAACTCATTGGTCAGGCAAATCGCTTTTTCACGGCCACTGAGGTCCACGATCCAGGGGTCATAAGTATCGTAGATCAGGACATGATGGTCATCATTAATTCGGCAAGATAATAGCAGATTACGGTTGGGGCGGTCATGTCCCAAATCGATCCATTTTTGATCCACCAACGGCAGTCCTAATTCCGATGTCAGGTTCGTTAAGGTATGCGTGGAAAGCTGATAGCTATAAAAATCGGGTTCATCAGGGTCTTTTAGCACCAAATAATCACTTTCGGCTTGGTCTACGGGAATATCGGCGATCATTTTTGGAAGTACTGTTCGCTCTCCCGTGACGAGGTCCTGTAATTCGTCTATCAACTTTTGCTTTTTATTCCAATAATCTTCAGCATTCGAATGTGCCAAAATGGCATTTTTTCTGATGATCACAAGCCGGTCTGATAAACCCGCCACTACATCTACAATTTCGCTATCATCTCGGCGTAATTTTCGTATGATTCCCGTTTGAAGGTCAAGACAAAAATTAATATAGCGCCATCTGTTGTCCTTTAAGATATTTGATTGTTCAGATTGAAGGAAGCCATCTTTATAATTCCAGATATCAACTGCCGAGCCTTTTTTAATTTTTAGGGCAGCCGACGTGTCCTTACAGCTTAGGTATAATATATGGCCATGAGCACTCAGCTGCATGATTCTTTCAAAACGAAAACCGGTCGAAAGGAGTAGGCTATCTACCGAAAACACCCGAAATGGGTGAACCCGACTATCATAAAAGATGATCTTTGATTGGCCTGCATGAGGCGTGGACACGAAAGCCAGACAGTCCCCGGTTTCATTGAAAGTGAAGCTACTCAAGCCTTGCCCCTTCCATACCTGATCGATTTTTCACGGAGTGGGGGAATCGCTGGCTCGACCTGAAACGAACCAATCAACTTAAC
>JABDAU010000093.1:11160-12898 GCA_013289045.1 Bacteroidota bacterium
GAGTGTGTAGTTATTCACCTTACCCAATGATTTTTTCACACCGGTCACCGGATTAAAAAGAAACAATAAATTTGAACCACTTTCTTTGTATAGCACCCAAGTTTTTCCCTGTAATGAAAGCAGGTTTGATTGGGAAACATTTGTGATGTACCGGGTAGTTAAGCTATTCAATTTTGCCAATGCCAGGGTATCGTTCTTTTGCCCTATTGCCCAATGGGAGTCCATCGTAAAGCCTGCCGGCGAATAGCCTGGAAGCTTTCGTTCCCATGAGCCGCCGGATTGACGAAGGATCCAGGTTGTTTTTGTACCCGAAAAAATGCTGTAACCGGCATATTTCCCGTCGTTGGTGATTGATAAACTACCGCCGACGCCGGGCCAATTTTGTACAGCTGCCGTGTCCAGGGACTTTTTTTGCCCATATGACCGGGTCCCCGCAAAAAGCAGCACTGAAAACCATATGATTTTAAAAAATTTTGGTTGCATTTCTTGTCTTTAAATGAAAAATGAATTTGAAACCGGAACCGGATAGTATATGCACATTCTATCCGGCAGGTTCCTGTTTCGTATCGTTTTCAATAGCCGGGGTTTTGCACCAATAATGGATCAGCTTTCAGATCGGCCAGTGGTAACGGGTACAATTGCCAATCCGGATTCCATGTACCGCCTTTTTCCGGGGTAACCACGGCCATGACACTGTTAAGTTGATTGGTTCGTTTCAGGTCGAGCCAGCGATTCCCCCACTCCGTGAAAAATTCTATCTTTCGCTCCTGGAGGATAGCGGTTTCCAGCGACGCGGCATCGGTCGTGCCTCCGTAATTGGATAAACCGGCCCTGTTACGGATCACATTGAGGTCACTCAAGGCCCCGGTAATACCGTTGCCTGCCCCGTTAGCTTGCGCTTCGGCACGGATAAGATATTGTTCGGCAAGGCGCAATACCATCTCATATTCAGTGACAGGTGAGCCGTAGGCGTTCACTTTGTATTTATAAGGATAGTTATAAGTGATACTGCCAACCGTAACGCTGCCTACCCAGTTCACATAACGCTGGTCGCCCGGTTCAAAACTATTTACTAATGAATTGCTTAGCCAGACCGTATTAGAATAAAGGTTTGGCCCGGCTGAAGAAAGCACAAATGTTTGCGCTTCTTCCGTATTCTGTCCGGTATTAATAGGCTGCAGCTGCCAGATCGCTTCGCTGCTGTTTTTGGTAAACACCTCGTTACTGCCCGACAATGGGCTCAATTGAAAAGGCCCCTGTGAGATCAGCGTATTTGCCTGCGCATAAGCATCAGCATAATCACCCATATATAAATAGGCCCGTGCCAATATGGCTGTAGCTGCCCATTTGGTAGGCCTTACTTTTTCCGTCGTGGTTTGCAATAAGGTACCGTCCAGGTAATTTTCATTCAGTTTGCTTTGTGCATCCTTCAGGTCGGCAATGATCTGCTTCCACACATCCGCCTGTGGCGTGCGGGGCAAGGAAGCATTGATCTTGTAATTGGTAGCGGTGATCAGTGGCACGTCGCCATAAAGATTTACCAGGTAAAAATAAGAGAAGGCACGTGTAAAATCCGCTTCGCCGGTCAGCTGCTGCCGGACGGCGGGTGTTAGTGTAGTGGCACTGTTCAAACCGGCAATGGCGGCGTTGGCGCTATAAATGATCGGATAGAAATCATTCCAGTATTCAAAATCGGCTATATTCGAATTGAGTGCGTTAATGTAGTACTCATTTTGTG
>JABDAU010000094.1 GCA_013289045.1 Bacteroidota bacterium
ACATCATCTAACCGCCGCAAGGCACAATTGCTGGCCCATCGCCCTGATTTGGAAATACAAGACCTGCGCGGCAATGTGCCTACGCGCATCGGTAAGCTGCACAAGGAGAATTACGATGCCATCATGATAGCCAAAGCCGGCGTTTCCCGCCTGGGCTTGGATTTGAGTGAATTCCATGTAGAAGAATTGACACCAAACGAGCTGATCCCCGCACCTGCGCAGGGTGTGCTGGCTATACAGATCCGCGAAAGCGACCAGGAATTGTTTGATGTGCTACAGCCGCTAAACCATCCTGATGTAGCGGAAGAAATTGCTGTTGAGCGTGCCATATTAAAACTTTTCGGAGGCGGATGCCATATGCCTTTGGGCTGCTATTGCCGCAAGGAAGATGGCCAGTTCCAGGTATTCACCTCGAAGGCTGACGAAGGCGATGAATTCCCCGACAGGATCTTTATGGAAGCGCCTTCAACCGAAGGCATTCCCGAAAAAGTAGTGGCCAAATTTGCCAAAGACCGCAAACTGCCGCTAAGTGTTTTCATTACCCGCGAGCTTTCCGAGCAAAGCTATTTCCGCAGGGCGCTGGAGAAGCACAATATTAATATCGATGCGCGTTCGCTGATCCGCACGGTGCCCACATTCACCAAGCTGGATTCATTTATTTTCAGGCATGTGGATTGGATCTTTTTCTCCAGTAAAAATGCTGTTGAATACTTCTTCCACCTCGACCCAATATTGCCGAAAAATGTAAAATTTGGCGTTATGGGCGCTGGCTCCGAAGAAATGCTGCGAAAAAAAGGCTATTTCACCAGCTATGTAGGTGAAAGCGGCGACACGACAGAAGTAGCCGAAGAATTTGCCGAAATGGTAAAAGGCGAGACAGTATTATTTCCCGGTGCAGAAGGTTCGCTGAAAAGCATACAAAAAGGCTTATCACCAGATACCAAGGTGATCGACCTGCCGGTTTATGAAACCGTTTTGGTTGAAGAAGTGGAAGCATCAGGCGCAGATGTGCTGGTATTTACCAGCCCGTCAAACGTAGATGCTTATTTTACCGAAAACCTGCTCGATCCCTACCAGAAAGTGGTGGCGATAGGCAAATCAACCGGCAAAAAATTTGATGAAATGGGTGTAAAATACACGATGCCTTATTCACCCGATGAAGTCGGGCTGGCTGAGGCGGTGTTTGGGCTGTAAAGTCGATAGTCCATGGTCCATAGACCATGGCAAAAAAGTGTGAAAATAGCCATGGTCTATGGACTATGGTCAATGGACTAAAAAAATGTTACAGAGACCAAGAAGAAACAGGAAAAGTGAAGTGATCCGCCAGATGGTGCAGGAGACGCATGTGAGCGCGGCTAATTTGATATTCCCGCTGTTTATCATCGACGGCGAGAACCAGAAAACAGAGGTAGCTTCGATGCCGGGCATTTACCGTTATTCGATAGATAACCTGCTGCGCGAAGTGGAAAGCTGTATGAATTTAGGATTGAAATCCTTCGACCTGTTCCCAAACATCGACGAAGCGCTAAAAGATAAATACGCTACCGAAAGCTATCGCGACGAGAGTTTATACCTGCGTGCGATACGTTCGGTAAAAAAGAATTTCCCTGAGGCTTGTGTGATCACGGATGTGGCAATGGATCCATACAGCAGCGATGGTCATGATGGCATTGTAGAGAACGGCGAGATACTTAACGACGAAACGCTGGAAGTATTAGGCAAGATGGCATTGGCGCATGCACGCAGCGGTGCGGATATTATTGCACCGTCGGACATGATGGATGGCAGGGTAGGTTACATCCGCAATGTGCTGGATGAGAATGGCTTTACCGGGGTGTCGATCATGTCGTACTCCGCAAAATATGCCAGTGCATTTTATGGCCCGTTCAGGGATGCGTTGAACTCTGCACCAAAATTCGGCGATAAGAAAACTTACCAGATGAACCCTGCCAATCAACGCGAAGCATTGACCGAAGCAAGGCTCGACGAAATAGAAGGGGCAGACTTTTTGATGGTAAAACCGGCATTGCCGTATCTCGACGTAATAAAATTAATAAAAGATAATACCGAACTGCCCGTTGCGGCGTATAATGTAAGCGGCGAATACGCCATGGTAAAAGCCTCCATACAACGCGGCTGGTTGGATGAACGGCGTGGAATAATGGAGGTATTGACGAGTATTCGCAGGGCAGGCGCTACGGCGATATTGACCTATCACGCGAAAGAGGTGTTGGAGAAAAAATGGTTATAAGCCCCCCAGCCCCCTAAAGGGGGAGTAATTACGGAGGGTTGATAATCTTAAGTGTTTGAAAGAGATAAGATCCCCTCTTGAGAGGGGGTGGAGTGGAAAAGAGCGCAAAGGCAGGGGTGTGTTAATAAAGCGATTTTTATATGGCGCACAACACACCCCTGCAACCGCACTGCCTTACACTCCCCCTATCGAGAGGGGAACCATATAGGCAGCAGTTCTCTAAACATTCAAGGTTTATAAATGATATTAACAAATAAGAATTTCAAAAACTCCCCCTTTAGGGGGTTGGGGGGCAAATGTTAGACTCATTAAAAAAAATATTTTCAAACGAGATTGAACCGGTAAGCACTACGGGCAAGTCCGACATCAGCAGGGAGAAATCTGCCGGGCTGTATGAGAAGGCAAAGACGTATTTCCCGGGTGGGGTAAACTCGCCGGTGCGTGCGTTTAAGTCGGTATATGGTACGCCGCTGTTCATTGAAAAAGGCGACGGCAGCCATTTATGGGATGCTGATGGCAATGAATTTATCGATTTCTGCTGCTCGTGGGGGCCGCTCATCCTTGGCCATAATCACCCAAAAGTTCGCGAAAAAGTGGTTGAGGTAATGCAGAACGGGATGTCGTTTGGCGCACCAACCGCTTTGGAAAACGAGTTGGCCGAACTTATTCTCAAACACAATAAATTCATCGAAAAACTGCGCTTTGTAAGCTCGGGCACCGAAGCGGTAATGTCCGCTATCCGATTAGCCCGTGGTTATACCAAACGAGATAAAATATTAAAGTTTGAAGGCTGCTACCATGGTCATAGTGATTCGCTGCTGGTTAAAGCAGGCTCCGGATTGGTAACTTTTGGCGAAACCTCATCCGCAGGCGTACCCAAATCATTTGCTGACGAAACCATCGTGGTTTCGCTGGATGATACCGAAGCGCTGAAAAAAGCCTTCGAGGAATTTAAAGACCAGATCGCCGCAGTGATCATCGAACCGATCCCCGCCAATAATGGCCTGCTGCTGCAAAGCAAGGAATACCTGCGATTCCTGCGTGAGATCTGTACGCAGAATGGCGCATTGCTGATATTTGACGAAGTGATCTCCGGCTTCCGTGTAGGATTTGAAGGCGCAGCCGGTTATTATAATATCAAACCGGATATCATCACCTATGGCAAGATCATTGGAGGTGGTTTGCCGGTTGGCTGCTATGGCGCATCTGCCGAAATTATGGGCAGTATCTCGCCTGACGGCTCGGTTTACCAGGCAGGTACGCTATCGGGCAACCCTGTGGCTATGGCCGCTGGTATAGCGCAGCTAAGCGAATTATTGCGTATGGGATTTTATAAGGACCTGAACAATAAAACGGAAGAGTTTGCCGAATCCATCCAGCGATTTGCAACTGCACGTAACTATAAGCTGAAAGTATTCACAATAGGCTCGATATTCTGGATAGCATTTACCGATCAGGAAAAGATCAGCAAAGCCGAAGATATCGACCCGGCCAGCATGGATAAATTCAAAAAGCTGCATCGCGAATTGCTTAACCGCGGTATTTATTTAGGCCCTTCGGGTTACGAAGTTGGATTTATCTCATCGGCCCATACAAAAGTTGACCTGGAGAAAGCAAAACGTGCTATATTTGATAGTTTAGACATGGTTTACAATGGAAAATAGATATTTGATAAAGCGCTCACTCGTAATATTTTACGCGGTGGTGATCTATGCTGTGGCGCAGCTCATTTGGTGGGGGTACGAACTGGCAAGCCTGCAGGCCAGCAGGCTCGGCATGGTGCTGGGCGAAGGCTCGATATTCATCTTCATATTGGCATTTGGCGTTTATTACATGCACAAATCCATTAATCAGGAGCAAAAACTCCAGGAGCAGAAAAGAAATTTCCTGCTTTCGGTTACGCATGAGTTGAAGTCGCCGCTTGCATCTATTAAAATATTACTGCAAACTATCCAGAAACGCGACCTGAACAAAGCGCAAATTTTAAACTTTATCGATAAATCGCTACTGGATATCGAACGTTTGGACGACATGGTAGAGAACATGCTGCTGGCTTCGAAGATCGATAACAGGTCGTACACCTTCCCCAAAGCCAAGTTCAATCTTTCCGTTTTGGTGGATAATATTGTTAATCGCCTGCAGATCACCAAGTGTGATTGCAATCAACAGATCATCGATGCGGAGATAGAGCCAAAGATCGAGATCACAGGCGATAAGTTTGCGCTTACCTCTGTAGTAACCAACCTTATCGAGAATGCGATAAAATATTCAAGTCCATGCGAAGCGGTAGCGGTGAAGCTTTTTTCGAAAGATGATAAGATCCACCTGCAAGTAGCCGATCATGGTATTGGCATAGCAGATGCAGAAAAAGGCCGCATATTTGATAAGTTCTACCGCGTGGGCAGCGAAGATACCCGTAATACAAAAGGCACAGGCCTTGGTTTATACATTGTAAAAGAGGTGCTGAACAAGCACGAGGCTACCATAAGGGTGAAAGACAACAACCCTGCCGGCAGCGTATTTGAAGTAACATTTCAATAAGAATGTCACGAATTGCACGAATTAGAGCGAATTGCTCGAATTAATCAGCCAAATTATAAATTCGTGAAATTCGATATAATTAGTACAATTAGTGATCAATCAATTTTATCATGCCAAACAGAAAAAGAATACTATTAGCGGAAGATGAAGAGCATCTTCTGGAAGCTATAAAACTAAACCTTGAGCTTGAAGGTTACAAGGTTTCAACTGCCAAAAATGGCAAAAAGGCATTGCAGCTTTTTAAAGAAGAGCGCTTTAACCTGGTGATACTGGACGTAATGATGCCCGAAATTGACGGCTTTGTGGTTGCAGAAACCATCCGCCTTGAAAATGACGAGGTGCCGATCATGTTCCTCACCGCCAAAAATACTAACGAGGATAAAATCTCAGGACTAAAAAAAGGCGCGGACGATTATCTTACCAAACCATTCAACCTGGAAGAACTGATCCTGCGTGTGAATAATCTTGTAAAACGCGCCTTGAAAGGTGACGACCTGAAAGAGTTCACCAGCTACAAGATCGGCGACAAAACCATCCATTTCAACTCATTCGAGCTGGTAAATGGCGATGGATCTATCACCCCGCTTACCAAAAAGGAAACCATGCTGCTGAAGCTTTTGATAGAGCGCAGAAATGAAGCCGTATCGCGCGAGCAGATATTGGAAACCGTTTGGAACTATGACGTTTACCCGTCAACCCGTACTATCGACAACTTTATACTTACTTTCCGCAAATATTTCGAACCAGATCCCAAAAACCCGGTTTATTTCCATTCCATCCGTGGCGTGGGTTATAAATTCACCGATAATAACCACCATTGATTTTTAAGTGAGTAGTGAATGGTTGATTAAGTGAGTAGTTATCACATTTACTTAATCAACCTAATCAACTTGATCAACCAATATTAATGTTTACTAATAACGCGCGCATCATATTAACCGGCATCTTCCTGGCTTGCGGCCTGCTGTTCAGCTATCATCATATTTACCAGTTGGTGGGGCTGATGCTGCTGTTTATTGTGATGCTGATCTGGGGCTATTTTAAAGAAGGAACGATCATCCTTGCTGCAAAAAGCTTCCATAAAAAGGATTATGCGAAGACCGAATCGCTGCTGAACCAGATCACTCACCCAACATGGCTCAGCAAAAAGCGCCGTGGTTTTTATGAATTCATTATGGGCGGCGTTGCCCTGCAAAAGCAGGATTATGAAGCTGCCGAAAAGCACTATGAGCTGGCAGCACGATACCCCTTACGCTCGGCAAACGACCATGTGGCCGCGCTGGTACATGTAGCTAACATCAGCATACGCTTAGGTAATTACGACAAGGCACGCGAATATTTGCAACTTGCCGAAAAATTGAAAGATCACATTACAGCCAAAATGAAGGAAGTAATTGTGAAGATAGAACAGGAATTAAAACAATATTAACCCCGTAGAGACGCATAATTGCGTCTCTTAACGATATTATTAAAAGAGACGCAAGTATGCGTCTCTACAGTTATATGAAGGATTCGTTATTTATAAAAGCTGCATTTTCAGAGGCTACAGAGCGCCCGCCGGTTTGGATGATGCGCCAGGCAGGCCGATTTATGAAGGAATATTGGGACATCAAAAACAAATACTCTTTCCTGGAAATGTGCAAAACCCCCGAGATCGCCGCAGATGTTACCATGCTGCCGGTAGACCTGCTGGGTATTGATGCCGCAATATTATTTTCAGACATACTGGTCACTGCCGAGGCTATGGGCGGCGACCTTAGCTTTACACAAGGCGTTGGTCCGAAATTCGCTAACCCGGTACGCTCTCAGGCGGATATCGACAGGCTGGATACACAAGTCGTACACAAACTGCAATACGTTGCTGATGCTATTAAAGTGATACAGCAACGCCTGAATGGCAGCATTCCGCTCATCGGCTTTGCAGGTGCGCCTTTTACAGTAATGAGTTATCTGGTTGAAGGGGGCTCATCCCGCGACTTTAAACTGACTAAACTCTTCCTGCATAACGAACCGGAAATGGCGCATCAGTTGTTATCAAAAATTGCAACCGTTACAGCAGATTACCTGAACCTGCAAATTGCAGCCGGTGTAAATGCTGTGCAGATATTTGATAGTTGGGCGCAGGCTTTGGCGTGGGACGATTACAAAGAGTTTTCGCATAGATATATTTCGGAGATCATCAGCAAGCTGAACAGGAAGGATATCCCGGTGATATCATTCTGCAAAGGCAGCTCGGTATTCGCACCGCTGATGGCAGAGGCGAAACCGGATGTGATCTCAATAGATTGGAACGTAGACCTATTAGATATTAAAAAACGTTTACCGGCAAACATAGCGGTACAGGGCAATCTAGATCCGCATATATTGTATGCGGATAAGAAAGTGATAAAGGAACGGATCCATCGTTTGTTCGACAGGATGCGGGACGAAAAAGGGTTTATCTTCAACCTCGGTCATGGCATTATGCCGGATATCCCTTTCGACAATGTAAAATACGCGGTAGATATTATTAAAGAATGGCGTAACTAAATATGGATGTAGCATATAAATACGTACTGGCAGTGCATATCATTTTTGTGGTATGCTGGATGGCCGGTCTGTTTTATATCGTACGCCTGTTTATTTACCATACCGAGGCCCGGGAAAAACCTGAGGAAGAACGCAAAATACTTTCCGCCCAGTTCGAGATCATGGAGCGCCGACTGTGGAACGCGATCACTGTGCCATCTATGTACATCGTAATTGCTGCAGGCATCACTATGCTTTGTATGGTGCCGGGCTGGCTGCAGGACGGTTGGCTGCATGTAAAGCTCACATTTGTAGTACTGCTCATTATTTACCATTTTATTTGCCAGAATAAGATCAAACAGATGCGTAATGGCATCTTCAAATGGTCGTCGACCCAACTCCGTCTCTGGAATGAACTGGCTACGCTGCTGCTGTTTGTGATCGTGATCTGCGCGGTGGTAAAAGACCAGGTAAATTGGCCGTATACGATTAT
Organism: Bacteroidota bacterium; assembly: GCA_013289045.1. Lineage (GTDB taxonomy): Bacteria > Bacteroidota > Bacteroidia > Sphingobacteriales > Sphingobacteriaceae > Mucilaginibacter. The sequence continues at coordinate 7,794 of JABDAU010000094.1, forward strand.
CGGGCTTGTCCTGCTGGTTTTTCTATTGATGGCAGGCGTGAAAATCTACAAATACTTCCGCACAAAGAATAAGAATTAACTGTAACTACATGTTTGTGCGGCTGTCATCCTGAGCCTGTCGAAGGACGCGGGCAAAGGCCTTAATGCACGATGTTTCTTCGCAAGCTTAATCTTCCCCTTGCAAAATGGCAAAAGGCCTTGTCATAGCGCAAAAGTACCCCACAAAGAACGATGCTACAACCGGCAAACCCAGCAAACTTTCCATTACATAACTATAGATCTTTGTTTTAAAAGGCACGAGTATCAGCGCAAACACGTTATCCCTTAAAAATTGCAGTACCCCATGACTTACGAGGTAGAAAAGCCATATCGATATAAACAGGTATAGCAGTTTTTGAAAGCTAAACCTCAGCTTCGCCGAACTGATCTGTATAGCCAAAGCAAACAAGATATAAGGGACAAACAGTCTGATTAAAACCATTATGCTGAGCGACCAGCGATACAAATAACTATTGCGGGTTGACAAAACAGCGGCATGTACGATATTGCTGAGATAGAATATTCCATAATCCATCACAATACAAACCACAAGCGTAAGTACAAGGATGATGATGGCGCCGGAAGTTATCTTTTTGATGAGGTTTGCCGAAAATACCGCTACAAAAAATATGAAGATGATCTTAAAGTCGTCAACAAAGCTGTAGGTGTTGTTAAGGCTTACATCAAAGCTGAAATAGCTTAAGATGCTTAATGGCTGAAAGGTTAAGGTCGGATCGTAATAACTGTAGGCCGCCAGCGCCTGACCAATGGCAAAACAAATGATGGTCCACAATATGGCATAGCCAAATGTTTTTGCAAAGAGTTGCTGATAGCTTTCTACGAATTGAGTGAAAAGGCTTTTAAGGAACTTAGCTAATGACATTGGCCAAAATTGCAATAATTAGTGCTGAATATGAGGCAAAGTAAGTAAAAACTTTGTGAGGTCAGGTTTTATTGTTCCAGGTATCCGATAAAAGAAAATACACCGACTGTCCTTCAGCATCATTTGCTGTAACATAATGATGACCAACATCAAGCTTAAAACCACATTTCTCCAATACCCTTCTTGATGGCACATTATGCGGATCGATTAATGCAGTTAGGATCTTTGCCTGCATTGTATCAAACGCATATTCAATGATCTTTTTCATCGCTTCATGCATAATGCCTTTTCCCTGGTACATAGGGCTAAGCTCGTAGCCTAATTCAACGAGGTCTTTTTCCGGCTTGAAATTCCAGAGACATATCGTACCGATAAGCGCAGGGTTTTCGGCAAGGCTGATCACCCAGTAGCCGCCTTTGCCTTCTTCAAGGGTTTTGTCAATTTTTGCAATGAAGTCCATGGCCTCATTAATATTCACGGATCCGCTGCGGCCGAGGTATTGATTAACCCGCTCGTCAGAGCGCAGCCACATCAGCTCATAGCGGTCATTCAGGGTAAGCCTGCGCAAATGCAACCTTTCAGTTTTCAATTCCGGGAATGGTGAAAATGCTATCTTCAAGCTTTTTATAGATCGGTCACAACAAATTTCAATAATTATTTTAACATGCTTGCAACTATTTTAATCCGTCCTCCATCTTACTTATAAATGATGTTTTTGGAGCATAAATACACAATAGAAGAATTGATAAAAAGATGCAGGGCCGGCGAACGAAAGTCGCAGGAACTGCTCTATAAGCAATTGGCTTCGAAAATGATGGGCGTTTGCATGCGTTATGCTACCGACAGGATGGAGGCCGAGGACATGCTGCAAAACGGTTTCATCCGTGTGTTCCAGAAGATGAACGACTACCGCGGGGATGGTTCGTTTGAAGGCTGGGTGAGGCGCATCATGGTGCATAGCTCCATCGAATACTACCGCAAGCACCATAAGATGATGCAGGCGGTGGAAATGACTGAAGCCGACGAACCATCGGTAAATCCGCTGGCTGTAGCCAAACTGGATGCAAAAGACCTGATGGCATTGATACAGCAACTGGCGCCAGGCTACAGAATAGTGTTTAACTTATATGCGATAGAAGGTTATTCGCATAAGGAAATAGGAGAGATAGTGGGCATTACGGAAGGCGCTTCCAAATCGCAGCTGTCAAGGGCAAGGGCAATTTTAAGAGATCAAATAACAAAACTGGAAGGGAAAAAATATGGATATGCAGGATAAAGAATTCGACAACCTGTTCCGCTCAAAACTGGATGGTTTTGAGACCGAACCTTCGGCAAATGTATGGGAAGGCATCGATGCGGAATTAAGAACCGGCAACCGCAGAAGGATAATGGTGCCTTTGCTGAGTGCCGCTGCCAGTATCATTGTATTGGTAACTGCAGGTGTGCTGCTGATACCACATCATATAAAAAATACTGAGGGTCATTCTGTTAAGACTACTGTTGCAAAAAGGGATACTACTGTACAATCGCCTATTGTGGTTCCTTCAAATAAAATTGCTCAGGTTAACACAACTGTAAAGCAAGGCCCTGTTAAACGAATGGTAGCCTCACAGTCGGTTAAAAAGCAGCCTGTAACAGTACAGCCACAAACAGGTAATACTGTGGCGCTTCAAAAACCGGCAGTAAAACAGCCAACGCAGGAAGTGCTTGCGGCATTACCGCAGAAGCACGATGTGATCATCCAGCCGAAACAAATTGATACGGCTGTTTTAGCTGCTAATACTACGGGCACACCCGATATAAAACCAACCCAGGCCATGGTTCCGGATAAGCAGATCATTGCAAAAACGTTACCGCCTGTTAAAAAGCATCATATCCACAGTCTTGGAGATATGCTCAATACTGTAATTGCCGCCGTGGATAAACGTAAAGACAAGCTCATCGAATTTACAGATACCGATGATGATGACGACTCAATGATAACCGGCGTAAACCTGGGAGTTGTCGCTGTGAAAAAACAAAATTGAAATATCGATCTTAATACACAATAGAAAATGAAACGCTTAATTTTTACCGCAATAATATGCGCGGCCGCTACTGCTGTGTTCGCGCAAAGCACCGACACCGCCAAAATAAAATCTGATACCATCCGGACGAGAAGAGGAACCACCATCCGCTTTGGCTCCGGTGAGGATGCATCTTACATTCGAATCAACAAACATGGCGATACGGTCGAAACAACCCATCATCACTCCAAAGCCCCCGGCTTTAGCTTTGGCGTTACGCTGGCCCGACTCGACCTCGGCTTCACCACCATTATGGATCATGGCAGCTTTACCTTGTCGCCACAAAACCAGTTCCTGAGCTATCGCCAGGCAAAAACAAGCAACGTGGGTTTTGACGTGCTGCAATTCGGCTACCGTTTTAACAGCAACTTCAAATTATACCTGTCTGCCGGTTTCGACTGGACAAATATTCGCCTGCGCGATAATATCACTATACTCGAACACCAGCCCGTATTAACCTATCGCGTAGACGATATCACCTACAGCAAGAACCGCTTTTCATCAAGCTACCTGCGCATCCCACTGTCATTCGACTTTCGCACTAATGACGATGCCCGCGGTAATCACTTCCACTTTGTATTCGGCCCCGAGGGCGGCTTCCTGCTCAACGGCCGCGTAAAACAGATCAGCGACGAAAACGGTAAACAGAAATTTAACGACAGTTACCATTTCACCACCTTCCGTTATGGCCCGTTTGTACGCATAGGCTACGGCGCATGGGGCATATATGCCAAATATTACATGAACGATATGTTTGAGAACAGTCCCGCCCAGGATGGCTTGCATAACTTCGCGTTCGGTATTATGTTAGGGTTTTAAATCATGATTTAACTTTACACGAATAACTTTTTAACATTCGCCTTCGAATGTTAAAAAGTTATAACCCTTTCAACGGCTGCCGGCAATAGCAGCCGTTGCCGTTTTATGTATCTTTAGCCCCAAATGGCAGTGATACATTTTTTACAGGCGGTAGGGATAAGTAAGCTGTATCCCGGCGAGCGGGTTTCAGGAGTAGCAAAAACCAACCTGTCCATTCAGCAAAGCAAGATCACAGCAATCATAGGCGAAAGCGGCAGCGGCAAAAGCACGCTGTTGCGGTTACTATACGGATTACTCACGCCAGATACTGGCACCGTACACTTCAAAGGCGAACGCCTTTGGGGGCCCGATGAAAAGCTCATCCCCGGTCATGACGCCATGAAAATGGTAACCCAGCATACCGACGATCTCAACCTGTACGCCAAAGTTTGGGACAATGTAGCCGTGCTTCTTCCAAATACCAATCTTAAGCTCAAGGAAGAAAAAACCGCCCAGGCGCTCGAGTTGCTCAACATGTCGCATCTCGCCGGGAAACGAATTGTCGACCTCAGCGGCGGTGAAAAACAACGCGTTGCTTTGGCCCGCGCCATCATCACCCGCCCCGAAGTGCTGCTGCTCGACGAGCCTTTCAACCAGGTAGACACCGCTTTCCGCGAGGACCTGCAGCAGGACATCCGACAGATCGTAAAAGAAACAGGTCTTACCGTAATTATGGTATCGCATGATCC
>JABDAU010000095.1 GCA_013289045.1 Bacteroidota bacterium
AATGTTCTTTATCTGCGACAAAGTTTCCAAACCTGTCAATCCAGGCATGTTCTCGTCCAGGAAAACAACATCGAAATAATTGTTCTTAAATGAATCGACGGCATCGTGGCCGTTAGTAACGGTAGTAACTTTATATCCTTTTTCGTTCAGAAATAAAATGTGGGGTTTCAGGAGATCAATCTCGTCATCGGCCCACAATATGGTGGTATCTTGCATAATCTTGAATTAAATATTTTGACTGAATTTGTTTTGACAAATTTTGTCAGCGCACAAATTGCGTTTTTCAAACTTAATCAGGCTTATATAACCTCAAAGGTTAGTGTTTGTTGTTATCAATTTGCCTGATTAACAAAATTTAACAAATATACTACAGTGTTGTACCTTTACGCCGCATTTTATTGAGAAACACTTGAATAAGAAGAAAATAGTTAACGACCCGGTTTACGGCTTCATTAGTATCCCGTCAGACCTGGTTTTCGACCTCATCGAGCACCCTTACTTTCAGCGGCTGCGTTACATCAAACAATTGGGCATGACCCACCTGGTTTATCCCGGCGCTTTGCATACCCGCTTTCATCATGCTCTCGGCGCTATGCACCTGATGGATATGGCGGTGGAAACCCTGCGCTACAAAGGGCAGATCATTACCGAAGCCGAAGAAGAAGCCGTAACCATTGCTATCCTTTTGCATGATATCGGTCATGGGCCATTCTCGCACGCGCTGGAGCAAACCATTGTGCAGGGCATATCGCACGAGGATATTTCTATCATGTTGATGAATAAACTCAACAAGCAATTCGATGGCAAGCTGACGATGGCTATCGAGATCTTCAACAACAGCTATCACAAAAAATTCCTGCATCAACTGGTTTCGAGCCAGCTGGATATGGACCGGCTGGATTACCTTAACCGCGACAGCTTTTTCACCGGCGTATCGGAAGGCGTCATTAGCTCCGACCGTATCATAAAAATGCTGAATGTGGTAGATGACCATGTCGTAGTGGAAGAAAAAGGGATTTACTCCATAGAAAAATTCCTGGTTGCGCGGAGGCTGATGTACTGGCAAGTTTATCTCCATAAAACCGTTATCGCTGCCGAGCAGTTGCTTTGCAAAATATTACAGCGTGCCCGCGAGATGACCTTGCAGGGAAATGAGCTTTTATGCACCCCGTCGTTAAACCATTTCCTGTCGAAAGACATCACAAAGGAAATGTTTATGAACAGCGACGAGCATTTGGAGATCTTCGCCGGTTTAGATGATACCGATATTATGGCGGCGGTAAAAATATGGGCCGGAAGTAAAGATTTTGTACTGGCCAAACTTTGCCGTGATTTGGTGCAGCGTAATCTATATCATACCGACATTACCAACGAAGTGCCGAGCGAAGCCTTTATAAACGAATTACAGGAAAAAGCCGTTAGCAAATACGGACTGGATATTCACGGCGCATCGTATTTTGTATTTGACGATGTAGTGCGCAACAATGCCTACAAACCCGGCGACGGCAGTATTCTGATAAAAATGAAAAATGGCAACGTAAAAGACATTACCCAGGCGAGCGATAACTCCAATTTGGAAGCGCTGGCCAAGACGGTGAAGAAATATATACTTTGTTACGATAAAGCTTTGGTTTTGTGAGTGGTTGATTGAGTTGATCAGGTGAGTAGTTGTAACCCATTTGTAATGTTTTTAACTACTCACTTAATCAACCGCTCACCTAATCAACCAATTAATTTGCCGCTTAATTTTTAACACATAAATTTGCCGGATGCAATTTACTGCACAACAAATAGGAGCGTTGCTCAAAGGAAGTATTGAAGGTGATGAATCCGCCGCGGTTGACAGGCTGTCGAAGATAGAAGAGGCTGAAGCCGGCTCGCTTTCTTTCCTGGCAAATCCTAAGTACGAGCAGTATTTGTACACCACAAATGCATCCATCGTTATTGTAAATAACGACCAGCAATTGGCCGAGCCGGTGAAGGCCACGCTGATCCGCGTAGAAAATGCTTATACTGCCATGTCGGTATTGCTGGAGATCTACAACCAGATCAAGCTGAACAAAACCGGTATCGAGCAGCCAAGCTTTATCCATCCATCCGCGCAGATTGGCGAAAATGTGTATATCGGCGCATTTGCCTACATCGGCCCGAATGTGAAGATCGGTAATAACAGCAAGATCTATCCAAACTCATGGATAGCAGATAACGTAAGTATTGGTAACGACGTCACGTTATTTTCATCTGTAAAAGTTTATTTTGAATGCCAGATAGGAAATAATGTGATCATCCACTCGGGCGCCATCATCGGCAGCGATGGTTTTGGCTTTGCGCCGACCGAGGATGGCAGCTATAAAAAGATAAGCCAGATAGGCAATGTGGTGATTGAGGATAATGTAGAGATCGGCTCGAATACCACTATCGACCGCGCTACTATGGGTTCAACCATCATCCGCAAGGGTGTGAAGCTGGACAACCTGATACAGATAGCGCATAACGTGGAGATCGGCGAAAATACCGTGATCGCGGCGCAGGCGGGCATTTCCGGCAGCACCAAGATCGGCGAAAATGTAGTGATCGGCGGGCAGGCAGGCGTGGTTGGGCATATACATATACCAAACCGAACGCAACTGCAGGCGCAAACAGGCTTAAGCCGCACGATAAAAGAAGAGGGCCAGAAATGGGCCGGCAGCCCGGCGGCAACCTACCAGGTACATATGCGCTCGGTAGTGGCACTGCTCCGTTTGCCCGAGCTGGAAAAGAAGGTTGCGGAGTTGGAGAGGTTAATTAAGGAATTAAATAAAGGTGAGTAGTTGATCAAGAGAACGGTGAATGGTTGATTAATTTTGGGTTTGAAAATGAATATGACGATCCCCTCTTGAGAGGGGGTGCGGCTGGAAAGCGTGTAAAGGCAGGGGTGTGTTAATTAAGCGATTATTACAAAGCGATAAACACACCCCTGTAGCCACACAAGTCTTTCACACCTCCTCTCAAGAGGGGAACTGAAAGCGACAACTTTTTCAAACATTTAAGTTTCCAACCATTCACCTAATCAACTCAATCAACCACTCACCAACATAATAATATGCACGTGAAACAAAGAACTATTAAAACACCGGTATCAGTATCGGGTGTTGGGCTGCATACCGGCCAGGCAGTAACCATGACCTTTAACCCTGCGCCGGAGAACCACGGTTATAAATTCAGGCGGGTTGATATGCCCGGTCAACCGGTTATTGATGCCGATGCCGATAATGTTACCGATACCTCACGCGGTACCACCATCACCCAAAATGGCGCAAGCGTGAGCACTATCGAGCACGTATTGGCCGCATTGGTAGGTTTGGAAGTGGACAATGTGCTCATCGACATGGATGCGCAGGAAACGCCGATAATGGATGGCAGCTCGATAAAATTTATCGACGCGATAAACGATACCGGGTTTGTTGAGCAGGATGCGGATCGCGAGTATTACCACATCCCTTATAATATACACTATACAGAAGCCGACCGCAAGGTAGAAATGGTTGCCATGCCGTTTGACGATGATTACCGTTTTACCTGTATGGTTGACTACAATTCGCAGGTTTTAGGCAGCCAGCATGCAAGTATTTCAAGTCTTACGGAATTTGTAAAGGAAATCGCTTCATCGCGTACCTTCTGCTTTTTGCACGAGCTGGAAATGCTATTGAAACATGACCTGATAAAAGGCGGGGACCTGAACAACGCCATTGTAGTGGTTGACAAAAAGGTGGATGCTGAAGAGTTGAAGCATCTGGCCAAAATATTCAACCGCCCGGATATAAAAGTTGCGCCGCAGGGTATTTTAAACAACATTGAGCTGCGCCACCAGAACGAACCTGCCCGACATAAGCTGTTGGACATGATCGGCGATTTGGCATTGGTGGGCGTTCCGCTGAAGGGCCACATTATGGCTGCAAGGCCGGGCCATGCGGCAAATGTTGCCTTTGCCAAAAAAATAAAAGCGCTCATTAAAAAAGATAAAGGCAAAAAACGCGTTAAACCCTACGATCCGAATGCCAAGCCGGTTTATGATACTACCGAGATCATGGCGCTGCTGCCGCACAGGCAGCCGTTCCTGATGATCGATAAGATCATGGAGCTTTCAAAAACCCACGTAGTAGGCATAAAGAACGTTACCATTAACGAAGACCTGTTTATGGGCCACTTCCCCGGCGCGCCGATCTTTCCGGGCGTGTTGCAGATTGAAGGGATGGTGCAAACAGGCGGTATACTGGTACTGAAAACTGTTCCTGATCCTGAAAATTATCTTACCTTGTTTTTGAAAATAGAAAATGCAAGGTTTAAAAGTAAGGTTGTGCCGGGCGATACCATCGTTTACTATTGCGACCTTACCTCGCCTATCCGTCGCGGTATCGCGCAAATGAAGGGCGTGGGCATGGTTGGCGACAGGGTAGTTGTGGAAGCCGAGCTGATGGCACAAATTGTAAAAGTGAAAGAAACAGAAGCATGATACAACCCCTGGCCTACATTCATCCGCAGGCCAAAATAGCGGATAACGTGGTGATAGAACCGTTTGTAACCATCCACAAGGATGTGGAAGTTGGCGAAGGAACCTGGATAGGCTCCAATTCGGTGATCATGGATGGTGCCCGTATCGGTAAAAATTGCCGTATTTTCCCCGGTGCAGTGGTTTCGGCACCGCCGCAGGACCTAAAATACAAAGGCGAGCCCAGCACCGTTACCGTTGGCGATAACACCGTCATCCGCGAATGCGTTACCCTTAACCGCGGCACCGCGCTCGACAAAAACACTACCACCATTGGCAGCAACTGCCTGCTGATGGCCTACACCCACGTAGCACATGATTGCGTGATCGGCGATAACGTGATCATTGCCAACTCATGCCAGCTGGCAGGTCATATCAATGTTTATGATTACGCGTTTATAGGCGGCGGGTCGTTAGTACACCAGTTTGTGGAGATCGGCGCACATAGCATGATCTCGGGCGGTTCACTGGTGCGTAAGGATGTGCCTCCGTTTACCAAAGCCGGCCGCGAGCCGCTTTCATATGTGGGCATCAACTCGGTAGGCTTGCGCCGCAGGGGTTTTAAAGCCGAAACCATAGCTGAAATACAGGAATTATATCGTATCATCTTCCTTAAAAAATATAACATCACCAAAGCCCTCGACATCATCGATGCCGAATTTGCCCCAACCGTGGAGCGCGACCTGATCATCGATTTCGTATCGAATTCGCAAAGGGGTATCATGAAAGGGTTTGGGCTATAGAGAAGTTGGCAGTTGGCAGTTACCAGTTTGCTGCCTACTGCAAACTAAAAACTGCCAACTAATATGATCTCCCTCACCAATATAGGACGCCGCTTTAACCGCGACTGGATATTCAGGGGGGTAGACCATACATTCACCATTGGCAACAGCTACGCCATTTTAGGGCCTAACGGTTCGGGCAAGTCAACATTATTTCAGGTTTTGAATGGCAGTCTTTCACCGTCAGAGGGGAAGATCAGCTATGCTTTTGACGGGAAAGAAGTTCCGGTGGAAACGGTGTTTCAGCAGCTGAGCCTCGCAGCGCCATACATGGAGCTAATCGAAGAGCTTACCCTGCGGGAAATGATCGGGTTTCATTTTAAATTCAAGGTTTACAAACCGGGAATGGACATTGATGCCGTAATAGAATTGCTGGCTATGGGCGTGCATAAAAATAAGCTCATCAAATACTTCTCATCGGGTATGAAACAGCGCCTCAAGCTGGCACTGGCTTTTTGCAGCGACACCCCTATCCTGATGCTCGATGAACCTACCAGTAATCTTGATACGCAAGGTGTCGACTGGTACCTTGGTCTGGTTGAGCAATATTCCAAAAATCGCCTCACCATCATCTGCTCAAACCAGGAGCACGAATATGCCTTTTGCGGCGAACGGCTAAGTATAAGTGATTACAAGAAAAAGTGATTACGATAAATGTATCTGAATTAATTCTGGGTCACCAATTTTCTCAGTAATAGTCACCATCTCTTATAATACGTATCTCTTGGACAACATTTTATATAAATTTAGAAAAGAAATGTAATTTTGTATTATGGAATTGAAAATGGAAATTGGTCTTGATCAGCTTATACAAGCAATTAAACAATTGCCTGCTAAACAGTTTTTGAAACTAAAGACGGAAATCAATAATACAGTTCCTGAAAAAACAATCAGAGAAGATTTTAAGGAATTCCTGTTACAAGCCCCCGTATTCAACGACGAGCAAATAGCCCAAATAGAAGAAGCACGAAAAAGCATAAATAAATGGGGAACCAATTAGCATTGCTCGACACATCCATACTAATAGAATTTTTCCGGAAAACTGATAAAAGAAACTCCCGGTTTTACGAATTGTCTGATTTATTTGACTCATTTTCAATATCTGTTATCACAGAGTATGAAATATATGTAGGGGCTACATCTAAAACTCAAAAAGATTATTGGAAGGCTTTTCTTGAGAAGATCACAATTATTTCTCTTGATTCGGAAATTATTCAAACAGCAATTACATTAAACGAGCATTTAAAAAGAAAAAGTAATCTCATTGATTCTGCTGATCTTTTATCGCAGCAACTGCAATAAATAATAATTTGCCGCTTGCCACGCTAAATAATAAACATTTTGAGCGGATACCAAATTTAAATCTGGTGCTATAAATGCTTTACTAAAGGTGGCTCCATAAGTTTATGGTTATGGCATATTGTTTATTTGCAGAAAAATGCCCCCTTCTTTTTTAGCTATATCCTTCCTACCTTGCGCACGCTATGCGTAAAATTTTACTGACCTCTTTGCTGTTAATGGCATTATCATTCTTCGTCCATGCACAAACGCCGTTTCAGGGTGAGGATGTGCAACATTACACGTTCAATTTAAAATTGAGTGATGAAAGCGATGTAATAAAAGGCAAAGCGGAAGTGACGATAAAATTTACTGCCAATGTACCCGAGGTACAGCTGAACCTGGTAAAGAAAAATGCAAGGGGCAAAGGCATGCTGGTAAGCAGCATCAGCGAAAATGGAAAAGTGCTGAAGTTTGAGCAGGATAGCGATGTGGTACATATCCTCGCTCCGCAAAAAATTAAAAACATACGCACTTTTACTATCGGCTATGAAGGCATCCCGGCAGATGGGCTGATCATTGCTAAAAACAGGTTCGGTCACCGTACATTTTTTGGAGACAACTGGCCGAACCGTGCACATAACTGGATACCTTGTGCCGATTATCCCTCAGACAAAGCCTCGCTGGATTTTATCGTTACCGCGCCGGATCATTACCAGGTAATATCCAACGGCCTAAAAGTGGAGGAAAAGCAACTGGCCGATCATGAAAAACTCACCCACTGGAAGGAAAGCGGACTGTTGCCCACAAAAGTAATGGTGATCGGCGTGGCTGAATTCGCCATACAGCAATCCGGCCTGGTGAATGGCGTACCGGTTTATACCTATGTTTTCCCGGAGAACAAGGATGCCGGGTTTAAAAGCTATGCTTACGCACCCGATATACTGGCCTGGTATATGAAAAAGATCGGTCCGTATGCTTATAAGAAACTGGCTAACGTGGAGTCGAAAACTATTTATGGCGGGATGGAAAATTCGAGCGCTATATTTTATTATGAGGGATCGCCTTTATCCGGCCACCGGATGGAAGAGCTGGAAGCACACGAGATCGCGCACCAATGGTTTGGCGACCAGGCCAGTGAAACGGCGTGGAAAAACATATGGCTGAGCGAGGGCTTTGCCACTTACATGACCAACTGCTACCTGGAGCATAAATATGGACACGATACACTCGTTAAACGCGAAACCTTCGACCGTAGAAAAGCCATTCGTTTTGAACGGCAGCGCCTCTCCCCTGTTATTGACAGCACACAAACAGACCTGCCGGCACTGATAGATGCCAACAGCTACGAAAAAGGCGCCTGGGTATTGCATATGCTTCGCCGTAAATTGGGCGATACGATATTTTGGCAGGGGATCCGCGCCTATTATGCAAAATATAATGGTTCCAACGCCAGCACCGACGACCTGCGCCAGGAAATGGAAAAAGTAAGCGGGCAGGATCTGAAGCAATTTTTCACCCAATGGCTTTTCACTGCTGGCCATCCTGATCTCGATATAACATGGCATTATGACGCAGATAAAAAAGCTTTAAACATCAGCATCATACAAAAACAGACATTGCCCTATATTTTTCCATTGGAATTTAGCGTTGATGGTAAACTATATACAGCAATTGTACTATCAGGGAAAAACGATATGACTGTGCCGTTATCTATCAAACCAACCAATATAGAAACCGATCCCAATGTGAACTTGTTTGCTACGTTTACGACAAAGGAGCAATTATAACGATATTATATTCGTGATCTCTGATATCAAAACACAATTTAGCCGCATAATTTCGCAAAATGATCATTTACGAAATGCCCATCTTCTCACAGGCAATTCAATACAATAAGTTATCAGTGCGGCCAATAAGGTAGAAACCACAAAAGCAACAATTGCAGCCGCTATATACCTGAAATGAAAAAGGCTCATCAGGTTGGGAATAATAAAGACTGTGGAAAGATATTGGTGGATAAGATACAGTGCATACGATATCTTCCCAAAAAACAATGTAACGCGGCAGACAATAAACCCGAGTTTGTGATTTACAAATGCCATAAACAGTAAATAATAAACAACCAGCATAACAAAATACTCCGGCTGGCTCATGAACATCCTGTTGTGTATATATTTATAAGCGCTTAACTGGCAGATTAACAAAAGCGCTATCCCAGCATAATTCACCATTTTATTACCCCTGCCTGAATGAATTTGATAAAAACACACGCCCGAAAAGAACAGCGGTGCGTAAATAAAAAAAGGCGCTGCATTAATAACAGCCTGTATTAAAGCGGCATTGCCGAAAAAGAATATGGCTTGCATGGCAATACATATAGTAAAGCCAATTGCAGTAATAAACTTAAATAGTCTGAACCTGAATAAAAGCAGCATCAGTATATAAAAGTTCATCTCCACTATCATTGTCCAGTAGGAAGCGTCAAGATCGGGCACTTTTAAGTACTCCTGAAACATGGTCATATTGGCAAGGTAAACGCTAAAGGGGACATTCGACCAATTATGATAAGTGCAGTACGAAACGGTAGCAATAAGTAAAAAAGTAAAGGTTACAACTGTCCAGTATGTAGGATATAACCTTATAAAACGATTGAAAATAAACTGCGAGCTTTTAACGATATGATTAAAGCTCATGAAAATCACAAAACCGCTGATCATGAAAAACAGGTCGACCCCGGTATTGCCCAAACGGATATAATCGAAATGAAAGGGCAGCGACCTGCCTATCGAAAAATGAAAGAGCATAACCATTACAGCCGCCATTCCGCGTAAGGCATCCAATTCTTTAAATCTGTGATTATGGCTGTTCCTGGTTTGCATCAAAAAATTAAACAGGGAATTCGATATTTTATTCGAAAGTAAAATTATTTACCCATCGGCCAATTAAACTTTATCAATAGTGCTGATTAAAACTTTCGGGAGCGCGGTTTATGGCATAATAGGTTAATGCCCGTTAATTTTAGTTAATATAATATTCTAAATATTTGCTTTTAGAGAAATATTTGCCGAGATTTATTTCACTAAACATTAAATCTTAACAAATATGAAAACCTCCAAAATTATTTTGGCAGTATTACTGCCACTTGTGTTGTGTTTTGCAACTTTAAGCGTTTCAGCATCAACTGTTAAATCAAAAACAACAGTAAAGCATGCTAAACACCACAAACGTTTGATTGAATATTTCTTCGAGATTCAGGATCCATCCACCGGTGATGTTTTTTGCTTGCATGGGCACGGCACTCCAGCATCAGGAACAGTTAACGACTATGTTATGGGTTGCGACGGCACTACTACGCTGCCCAACGAGACCTGTACCGGAAGTTATACCTATAACTCTTCAGCCGGTACATACTACCTTACTGTATCTATTCATCTGAAAACCGGCGCGGTAATCAACATTAATAACTGGCCGGTGATCACTTACAATAACGATGGCCCGATCATACTTAGCTGCCAGGAATAAGTTTTGTACAGATAGCAACAACCCCCATTATCAGTGATAGTGGGGGTTTATTATTTGATATCGTTACTAATATTTACCGGGATGAACATCCCATTTCGCACGATTAATAATTTTGCATAACTTTCCCGTGCTAATAAAACTTTATCATAGTGCTGGTTAAAACTTTCGGGAGCGCGGTTTATGGGATACAGGCCATAACGATTACGGTTGAGGTAAATATAAGTGGCGGTAAGCTGGCCTATTTTCTTGTGGGATTGCCCGATAATGCAGTGCGGGAATCCATGCCGCGAATAGAATCGGCGCTGCAAACCAACGGCTACCGCATGCCCCGCCAGCGTATTGTGGTAAACCTCGCCCCTGCCGACATTAAAAAAGAAGGCTCGTCTTACGATCTTACCATCGCTACAGCTATACTGGCTTCTTCCGGCCAGATAGAAACCGAAAGTTTAGAGAAATACCTGATCATGGGCGAGCTGTCGCTTGACGGCAGCCTGCAACCCATAAAAGGAGCGTTGCCCATTGCCATACAGGCGCGTAAGGACGGTTTTAAAGGCTTCATCCTGCCCAAACAAAACGCCCGCGAAGCGGCCATTGTAAATGACCTGGAAGTATACGGTGTAGAAAGCATTAAAGAAGTGGCCGATTTCTTTAACGGCGCCACGCAGCTGGAAAGGGAAATTGTAAACACCCGCGAAGAATTCTACGACAGCCTGAGCAATTACGACAGCGATTTCAGCGACGTAAAGGGACAGGAAAACATCAAACGCGCTTTAGAAATTGCAGCGGCCGGCGGCCATAATGTAATATTGATCGGTCCGCCGGGTGCGGGTAAAACCATGCTGGCCAAGCGCTTGCCAACCATCCTACCGCCGCTCAGCCTGCACGAATCATTAGAAACCACCAAGATCCATTCCGTTGCCGGGAAGCTTTCCACCAAGGATGCATTGGTGACCATAAGGCCTTACCGTTCGCCGCATCATACCATATCCGATGTCGCCCTCGTTGGCGGTGGCGGTAACCCGCAGCCGGGCGAAATATCGCTGGCGCATAACGGTGTATTGTTTCTTGACGAATTACCCGAATTTAAACGCAGCGTACTGGAAGTAATGCGCCAGCCGCTGGAAGAACGCCGCGTAACTATTTCCCGCGCAAGACTGACGGTGGAATACCCTTGCTCCATCATGCTGATCACGAGCATGAACCCCTGTCCCTGCGGCTATTACAACCATCCTGAAAAGGAATGCACCTGTCCGCCGGGCGCCGTGCAAAAATACCTCAGCAAGATCTCCGGTCCGCTGCTTGACCGTATCGACTTGCACGTAGAAGTTACCCCGGTAAATTTCAACGAGCTCACCTCCGACCGCCCTTCGGAAAAAAGTGAAGTGATCCGCGAACGCGTTATCGCCGCACGGGAGATACAGATAGCGCGTTTCGGTAATAACCCCGATCTGCACGCCAACGCCCAGATGAGCCCGCAAATGGTACGCGAAGTATGCGTGATAGATGCCGCCGGGCAAACACTGCTAAAAAAGGCGATGGAAAAGCTGGGCCTATCGGCAAGGGCTTACGACAGGATACTAAAAGTATCGCGCACTATAGCCGACCTGGCAGGCAGCGAAGAAATAAAGCTGGAACATTTGGCAGAGGCGATACATTTCAGGAGCTTGGACAGAGAGGGTTGGGCGGGGTAGGTGGAAAATTCTAAACCTTGTAAGAGGCCCTTCAGGGATATAAAATAAAGAATCGAATGAAAAAGTTATTGGTACTTAGCTTTGTCTTTTTAGAACTTGTAACTGTAATGAGCTGTCGCAAAAGCGCTATTGCAGAAATCGAATAGTTTTGTCCACTTACCATCTGCGAGCGAAAGATAATTTGTTGATAAGTCCATTATAGATGCCCACCGTTTTTTTTGCAATTTGATATTCAGGT
>JABDAU010000096.1 GCA_013289045.1 Bacteroidota bacterium
GTTGTTGTTATTTAGTATAATATTTTTTTTCAGGATGGATATTACCTCGCGTTCCGAGGTTGTTTTTTGCTATTCGATGTTCTTTCTTTTCGTGATCATAAGCCGGTCGTTGCTGTTCTTTTTTCTTGATTATATCCGCAAAAGAGGATACAATCATAGACAAATCGTAATAATGGGCGACGGCAATATAGCTGCCCGACTGATCGATTCATTTTCACAACATCCCGAATATGGTTATGACCTGGTTGATTACATTTCGGAAAATGAAATGTGCAATATGTCATATACATCCCTGGAGCAAAAACTGCTGGCTGATTATCCTGATGAGATATTCATTTGTTATAAGAATATTGAAGAAAGCTTATTAAACAGGCTGCTCGCTTTTGCCAATCAAAACCTGATCAGGATAAAGGTGGTCTCAGATGTTATATTGAACAATAGCTATGCGCAGCTGGTAAATTATCACAGCGTACCAGTGCTGCAGATAACAACACATCCCGAGATCAGCGTGAAAATAAGATTGTTGAAACGGGTTTTCGACATGGTGTTTTCGGTAGCGATCATCATATTCGGCGCGCCGGTATTCATCGCTTTGTATCTCATCACAAAATTTACATCTGCAGGACCGGCATTTTTTAAACAACAGCGTGTGGGCCTTAACGGAAAACCATTTTATATTTATAAGTTCCGCAGCATGTATGTGGACGCCGAGAAAAACGGGCCGCAATTATCCAGTACACACGATGCCCGGATAACCAAATGGGGAAAGATTATGAGGCAAACACGCCTTGACGAGCTGCCGCAATTTTGGAATGTGGTAAAAGGGGAGATGTCTGTTGTCGGCCCAAGGCCGGAGCGCCAGTATTATGTTGAAAAGATCATTGCCAAAACACCGAGCTACAAAAAACTTTTCAATATTAAGCCGGGTTTAACATCAATGGGGCAGGTACATTACGGCTATGCTGAGAATGTAGACCAGATGTGCCATCGCATGCATTATGACCTGCTTTACCTTCAAAATCTTAATCTTAACGCTGATATTAATATCATATTTAAGACTGTTAAAGTGATGATTCAACGAAAAGGAAAATAATAGTTGATCCTTCCCCGTGCTTCTTTTACTTATTTATCATTTTATTAAGAAATTCTGCATTTATTTCTAAATTTGCTCTATGCGGTTGGTATGAGTTATAATATTGATACCGCCGTTCAGGAAAATATCGCCTGTACTCAAACAAGCGGTATTCCGCTGATAGAGAATAATACATGATCCACAGATACGCTACGTTTATTAAGGCTGTTAATCTTACCACTGACTATATTATTTTAAATGTCAGCATGGTGATATCATACTTTATTGCTGATAAATCTGAATATTTTTGGCTAAACAATAAAAATTACCTTCCTATTGTATTGGTTTTCAACTTGATATGGTTGCTTGCGGCCAATATATCAGGCTTGTATGAACGGGTGCTGAATAAAGACTCGGTAAAGACCTACCGTGTGGTTATTAAAACGTACTTCATATTCGTCAGCTTCATTTGTTTTACCATTATCATCCTTATTGGCACTAAGCCATATTTCGTAACAAGGGAATATTTGTTTTATTCGCTGGCGCTTTTTGGGTTTTTCCTTGGGTTATGGAAGCTGATATTTTTGGGCATACGTAAAAGCGACCGTCTTTCGCTCATCGATACGCGTAATGTTGTTATTGTTGGCGGGGGCAGGATAGGCTATGACCTTTACCATTTTTTCGATCAGAACAGGGAGCGCGGTTATACTTTAGTCGGTTTTTTTGATGATCAGCCGGAAAGGGTAAAAGAAAAAGACCTTTATCTGGGTGCTACTTCCGATTGTATAGATTTTGTTGTAGCGAATAAGATCGACGAGATATTTTGTACGCTGCCAAACTCGCAGGCACACAAAATTGAGCAGTTGATGCTTGATGCGGATAAAAACCTTATCCGTTTTAAATTTATCCCTGAATATTATGATTATGCCAAGAAGCCTACTTATATACAAAGCTTCGGGCATATCCCGGTAATATCCGTACGGCCCGAACCGCTGGAAAATATTCTTAACCGGGCTATAAAAAGGTTATTTGATATCGTCTTCTCCATATTTATCATCCTGTTCCTTTTTAGCTGGTTATTTCCGATACTGGCTATCATTATTAAAATACAATCACCCGGGCCGGTATTTTTTGTACAGCTTCGTTCAGGGCGCGACAATAAGCCCTTTAAATGTTTCAAGTTCAGGAGTATGAAGGTGAACAATGATTCTGACAAGAAACAGGCTACCCGTGATGACAATCGCATCACAAAAATCGGCAAGTTTATGCGTAAGACAAGCATTGACGAACTGCCGCAATTCTTTAACGTACTGATGGGTAATATGTCTGTAGTGGGCCCGCGTCCGCATATGCTAAGCCATACCGAACAATACTCACAACTGATAGACACCTTTATGGTGCGTCATTTCCTGAAACCTGGCATTACCGGCTGGGCACAGATAAAGGGTTTCCGTGGTGAAACCCGCGTTACAGAAAGCATGCTGAACAGGGTAGAAGCCGACGTATGGTACCTGGAAAACTGGTCGTTCCTGTTGGACATGAAGGTCATCTTCCTTACTTTTTGGAATGCTGTAAAAGGCGAGGAAAACGCTTTTTAAGCATATTCCATCTTTAAGCAACTGATAGTCAAACCAATTGGTTTAAAAGCCAAATAAATTTTATAATACGATATTTTAGGCTATTTTTGCACCTCACAAAAATCCTAATGCGGAAGTGGCGTAATTGGTAGCCGCACCAGACTTAGGATCTGGCGCCGCGAGGCGTGGGGGTTCGAGTCCCTTCTTCCGCACAAAAAAAAGCAGCTTTTGAGCTGCTTTTTTTATTTCAAAAATTGGTCACTCTCCCGCCTTGTGTAATATATTATCAAGTATTTTTTGTGAGATGCGGAAATTTGTTTGCTGAATACGATCAAAATATGGTTTCAATAATTTAATAACGCCATTATTCTTGGCTAATAGCAGCATACCTAAAGTTCCTTTTACTTTCAAACCATTTCTTTCTGCAAACTTCCTGGCTTCGGCATCATCAATTAATAAAAAATCATAATTAATTTCAGAAGCAAGGGCAATAGCGCTCGATTCACCTAAATCCAAATGTTTGTTAATTTCATTTTGCAATTCAATATACCTGGCAGATTGAATAATAATCCATTCAGGCATACCTGCTCCGAATTCTGCAGCAATTTCAGGAGTGGCTAACACTGTATGGCTAAGCTGTTTTAAAAGATCAAGGAAATTGATCTTTTGCAGTACGATAAGGCAGGTGGTATCAGCAATGAGTATATTAAATTTTTTCGGCGTCATTTATAGCAGATAATGCACTTGAATCAAGCATATGAACGCCATAATTGATAAGTATCTCTGCAAAATCCCATTTTTTCATTCCAACCATTTCGGCAGCTTTTCCTAATGTTATTTTGCCGGCTTCATATAATTTGGCGGCTATAAAGCGTGCAGTTTCGTCATGCTCGTTTTCAAGTTCATCCGGAACCTGAAGTATCATCGTTGTCATATTCAAGTATATTTCTATAATTAAAGTTACATATAAAAGTTTAGTTTTAATATAAATTATGAAATCTGGCGCCGCGAGGCGTGGGGGGGGCGAGTCCCTTCTTCCGCATAGAATATAAAAACCTCTTTAAGTAATTAAAGAGGTTTTTTGTTTTAATAGTAAATTGATGAGTGTTTACCTATTTAGCCCGCTCAACGTACTCCCCGGTGCGGGTATCAACTTTTATTCTATCGCCCTGATTTACAAAGAGCGGGACTTTAATTTCTACGCCGTTTTCTGTAGTGGCTGTTTTAAGCGCACCCGATGAGGTATCGCCTTTAACGGCGGGTTCGGCATAAGTAATTTCCAGTTCTACGAAGTTGGGCGCCTGCGCCATAATGGGTTCTTCACTTTCAAAAGAAACGATCACGTTCATTCCCTCCTTAAGGAATTTCACAGCCGGCCCGAAAAGTGTTTTTGGAATATTGTGCTGATCAAAAGTGGTGTTATCCATAATTACCATGGCGTTGCCATCTTCATACAGATATTGAAAATCGTTTGTTTCTACACGGCAAATTTCAACCTGCTCGTCGGTAGCTAAACGGGCTTCAACAATCTTTCCGGTTTTTATGTTACGAAACTTATCCAGGTAGAATGCCCCGCCTTTGCCCGGCGTACGATGCAGTACTTCTGTTACGGTTACCAGTTCGCCGTTGAACCGTAATATATTACCTACTTTAATTTCGGATGCTTTTGCCATGGAGATATAGTTATAAAATTTGAGCCCAAAGATAAATTAACTTATGATAAACTATCATCTAAATAACTTTCTGGAAAGTAAAGTGAAAAATAGCTATCGAAATTTAGTGGATGAATTTGGAGCAGATCGGAATACCTGGCTATTGTGCAGCATTCACCACTTTTACTTTCCATTGTAACATTATCCACCGTTTTAGTGTTATTTATATTGTTGAGTAAGTTTTGTAACATTTGATTGTCGTTGTCGTCCAAATATCAAAAAAACTACAAATAAAAAATAGCCGGCCGGCTCTCTGATAATTAAAAGTTCATATAACTTTACAATACAAAAAATATCATGAAAAAAGTACTATTTGGCATCGCAATCATATTTCTTGCTGCAAGTTGCAACCAATCCCCTCCGCAGCAAAACAATGTTACTATCGATAGCTCGCCAACCCCAGGGTTCGACGTAAATAAGCTTGCACAGTTTGTAAAAACCAGCACCGATCCGCAAACGCTCGAAAAAGCAATTAATAATCCCGACAATCATATTAACAACCTCGACCTGGACAAGGACGGGAATGTTGACTATCTGAAAGTTGAGGAACCGGAACAAAACCATCTTAATGTAGTGGACGATGTAAGTGCGACAGATTCGGTAACAGTGGCCCGCATCAGGGTAGCCCCGGCGCAGGATAACCAAACCGCTAACCTCAATATCCAGGGGAATCCTGATTATGTTGGAAACGATAATTATTATCACTCATCGTTCTCGCTGGGCGATTTACTGATAATGAGTTATTTTTTGCGCCCGCATCCATATTATATGCCTTATTATCATTACGGTTACTATCCTTCTTATTATACCAGGGTACGTACGGTAACTACATTCAGGCCAACAACTTCTTCGGCTATGTCGTCAAGGGGTTATCGTAACAGCTTGAGTTCACCATCCAGGTCGCAAAGGTCATTTGGCACCCGCAGTTCCGGCCCCGTACGCAGTGGTGGTTTTGGCAGTCGCGGCGGTTCGTCACGCAGCTTTGGCAGGTCGGGTTTTGGCCGTGGCCGCAGGCACTAATTTTATTAATTAACAAATTTCAATTCTAATCTAAAATTTAATACAGATGAGCATATTCGACAGGTTATTTCGCATAGGTAAAGCTGAGGCTAATGCCGCAGTTGACCATTTAGAAGATCCGGCAAAAATGGCCGACCAGATACTCCGTGAGCTAAGATCAAATTACCAGCAGGCCATACAGGGCGAAGCTGAAATTAAAGCGCTTGCATTACAACACCGCGCCAGCGAATTGCAATACCGCAATACCGCCAGTGATTGGGAAAAAAAGACCAATGAATTGCTGGACAGAGTGGAGACCAAACAACTGGACGAAGCCAAAGGCAACGAACTGGCCAATAAAGCTGCCCAGGCCTACCAGGAGGCACTAAATAACGCCGATCAGTTTGGAAAAATGGCAGAGAAAGAGGAAAGCGCCATAGCAGTAATGGACCTTAAAATAAAACAGATAAAAGACCAGATAGCACAAACAGAAAGCCATGCGCAACTCATTCAATCGCGCGCTAAAACAGCCGAGGTATCTGAGAAAATAAGTAAAACCCTTTCGAGCGTTGATACTGATGGCTTGATGGCTACTTTAAACAGGATGGACCAAAAGGCTTCGGCACAGGAGTTTCGCGCTGCCGCTTATGCGCAGATAGAGGACGCAACCATGTCCACAGAGCAGGAAATAAACAAAGCGTTGGGCCAGGGTAGCACTACAAACGCATTGGAAGCTATTAAAGCCAAAAGGACAAAGCTGCTTAACTGATCTCAATAATACTTTTTAGGATTTAATATCGAACCCTTAATTAAACTATTGAATGGAAAAGTAAACTTCGCCGTTCGATATACATGATTGGCTGTTCGATATTATTTCTTCTATCTTGAAAACCATGTACATCACAGAAGACAATAAAAAAACCTTTAAGGCCATTATCATTTTAAATGAAATGATAAATGGTACACATAAATTTAAAACCGTTGATAACGGCGATGATAGCGTGCTGGAGCCATTGTTTATCGAGCTGATGTCTAAAGAGTATGTACGCACAGCCGCCGGCGCCTACCAGGTTACTACCAAAGGAATGGATGTGTTTAACACTTTTATGAAACGGTACACCGAATATTTAAAAGTGTATGATATTTTTTCATTCATCGACCTGGAAAAAGGCGAATTTGCTTTCGCGCGGTATTATGATTTTGAGACGGACGAAGCCTGGTTCGATTTTACCAATAACGAACGTTTCGACGATTTGCGGATAGCGGTAGCCATCTTTAAGAAGCTCGATCCTGCCGAGATCGTGTTCATGTCCTTTATCAACGAAAGCCGTTTCGACACGACTGCTGCCGGCTGGCAGATAGACCTTATTTCGGATAATTCATGGAAAGAAATTGAGGAGATCTGCGAAACTGCAATAAAGCCCGAAGAAGTTGGCGAAAGTGCTATGCTTGACATGATAGGCCAGGGCTCCGACCTGATGATCAAATTGATGGAGGAGGAAAAAAGCCAGGAGCAGGACAATAACACTTCCGTTGATGAAGAAGTGGTTGAAGAAGAAACTGTAGAATACTACGAGCCTTACTACGACCCATATTACGTTTCGCCGGTATGGCTAATGCCGTTGTTCCTGTGGTAAACTGAATTTAGTAACGGCGGGTTTGAGGCCTTTCTTCCGCATAGTGAACGAATAAGCCCGGTCAGATTTGGCTGGGTTTTTTGTTTTAAGGTAGTCAATGCCATATCATCAGCAATAACTTTAGTATTCGTCATTTTTTAGATATTTTATATGATGGACCAAAGAAAAACAGGCATTTGATAAAGCTGGGCTCGATCTTTTGAAAGATGGACTTAAGAGAAGCTATAAAGAGCGCTTTGAAATGGCCACCCGGCTTTATAAAATTCAACAAACCATGAATAAAGCCATCATAACTCACAAACCTTTTATCGATAAATAATTCGTGGATATTTTTGATGAGGAAATATTAAACTTCTGGAAAGCGCTGCAGGAGAATAGTGTTCAGTATATTCTTGTTGGTGATTATGCTATGAACCTACATGGTTATAAATACTTTTCAATCAAATTAGATATTTGTTTAACTATTTAATGCTTTTGCTATTTTTTTCTATAAACTTTATTAACCCAGGAAAATACATTTCGGGATTATCGGAAAAACACATGTGTGCGGCATTGGGTACTATATACCATTGTGCGTTGGGGAATTTTACACTTAAAGCCTTTACCTGTTCGCTGCTTATAATAAAATCGTATTGCCCTGCAATAAGTAATACCGGTACTTCTACCTGTGGAACCATTGCCATATAATCTAAGGAAAAGGTTGAAGGCCCAATTTTTCGGGCTGTTTCATAATTCTTATGCGCTTTTGTCCTCATGAGATAGTCTGGCAGCGTATCTAATCTTACTACAAAATTTCTTTCGAACGTGCTGTCAAATGCCTTTTGATAAAGGTTGGTGTTGTAGTTTATGCCTTTAGCCTTATTTTGAATTATACCATGATATTGCTTCAGTTCATTTAATAAACTATCAGTTCGTTTACTTGCCAATGTATATCGCTCACCAAAATCTCTTTGGGATGGGTTCATGTCCGAAAATATCATTCCCTTCACATTCCCGGGATATTTATAAGTATAGGCCAACGCCAACAATGCGCCATACGAATGGCCATATATAAAAAACTTATCAAGCCCTAATCCTTTCCGTACCTGTTCGATTTCGTTTATATAGCGGGTAACTTTCCAGATAGATGTATCCTTCAATTGTTCTTTTGTTGGCTCCTGTGAAAAGTAGGAACCAAACTGGTCATAATAGTAAATAGTTATACCATGTTCGGGCAGGTATTTTGCGAATATTTCAAAGTTCTCGTGAGTGATAGCTGGTCCGCCGTGCAACAATAAAACATTAATTTTACCGTCACCGATTTTTTGCGTCCACACCCAAAACTTGCCGTCTATCAAAATTTTCTTAACACCCGGTGCATTTTCTTTTTTGTAATAAGTGCTATCCTTTTGCTGGCATTTACCAGTTAGAGGCGCCGAAAACAGGCTTAATAACAAAAGGTAAACTAAGGGTCTGGCGTTCATGATGTAAATTTTTATTTATGACCAATAAAAGGCCAGGCAGGTTACAGCACCGCGAGATTTTGCTCAAAGTTAGTTCCGCTCCAGTAATTTGGTTTTTCGCTTATGTTTTACTTGTTAAGTATGTTTTTGACAATCAATAAAATACTCTCAAGGTGTTCTAAGGAATGCACATGTTCCGCATAGTGAAATATTAAACCCGGTCAGATTTGGCTGGGTTTTTTGTTTAAATTGCCTAAACAGGTTTAAAACTAAAAACCCCAGGGTATTTCGTCGCTATCAACCGCTTTTTGAATATTTCGTATCTGTCTTTGCCGGTTGGAGTAAACATCAAACAAATACGACAACAAAAATAAGGCTATCCACATTACCAAAAATGCAACTGTTGAATTATAATACAGATTATGAATAATTATTAATGTAGTTACAATGGATATAAACCCGAGTACACTATAATAATTTGATTGGTCGCTTTTTAAGATATACCCATTCTGCATGAAATTTGGGGAGTATAACTGCCTTGCCTTCGGGAACCACAGCACAAAAAAATAGAGTAGTTTTTTGGGAAATTCTAAGTCGATAAGACAGTTTTCTTTTGTATGCGCGTTAATTTTACGATCTAAAGGCTCATATTGGGCAATCTCTTGCGAGGGCATTTTTCTATGCTTTAATTCTTCAAGCGCTATTGTGTTAGCAAGCTCTGTATAGCCTATTTTATCTTTAGCAATTTCTAACAAATCGTCAGTTAACATTTTTGAGTATTGTTCCCTGAGGTCTTCTCTAGTTATCATAAGTACAAAATAAAAGTTTTGTCCTATATAAACAATTCGTTGTCACTAAGTATATTATAAAATGGCTTTTTTCATTGTCGAGCAATTACCAATTAAATATTTCCAGTGGATTATTGTGACAAGCGAGGCAAATTAAATGACAGTAATTATCTAATCTGCTCAACCCATTGGCTTCGCCATGCCGGCGCTTCAAAAGGGTCTGCAAAGTACTGAGTCTCGTGCACAACCTTACCGTCGCGGAACTCCATAACGCTCACGGTAAATGCTGATTGCCCTTTATAGTTAATAGTATATTCCGTAACCCAGAGATTACCCTTTCCAAGCATACGTCTGACATTGAAGCCGGAGGGTTTACCGGGATGATGGCTTCGCAAAGCCTGCAAATTGTGCCGTCCGAGAATGCGCTCGCCCGACTGGGGATAATCGCAGATGGCATCGTCATCGTAAATAGCATGTTCTGTATCCGCATCGCCGGTTGCTGATGCTTGCCAGTGCGCATCCAGGGCTGCGCGTATTTGTTCGTCTGTCATGAATTTTTCCGTTAAAGTTTTATCTGCCAGGGTTATTTTGGCAACAAATAAAGATACTCAACATGTTTTAACTATTTGCTTTGACAAATCTTGTCAAAATAATCCACTACAAAACTAAAATCCCTTTTTTGGCAATTTGCTAAAATGCGGTATCTTAACGGTGAAATCCCCCTGAACTTCATTCATGAAAAGAATCACAATTTGTATCATCCTCTCAATACTCACATCGGGTCTTAAGGCGCAGATCAACAGCCAGCTTTTATACAATACCTGGGTAAAAGTTAAAGTAACTTATAACGATGATAAGCCGTTGGTTTATTCGAATATCTTCAAGTATAGTTATGCCAAATACATATTTAAAAGCGATGGCAAGGCCGGGATAAATACCGGCTATTTATCAAATGCAGCGAATAATACCTTTTTAATTAACGACAGTGCAATTGTGATCAGTTCGCCAGGCGGGTTTGAAATGAACCGGCTCAAAATTTTAAAGCTGACGACCGACGAACTGGTTTTGGAACAAAGGGGCAAAGCAGGGTTTGATCAACCTGATGCGTTGAAGATATATCTTGTGTCGCAGGGGGCTTTTCAAAGATCGCATAAATTTCAATCCTGGGAATTCAGTACAATAGCCAATGGTGATACGGTATACAATGAATCGCCTGTCGTTTACGCTGAATTTACCGCCGCCAATAATTTTCAAGACTATGTGAGGAGCCAGATACAGGCCTCCATTAACCAGGAGCAAGGCCATTTCATGGCAACCTTTATTGTTAATAAAACCGGGAAGATCGATAGTTTGAAGATTGTAAACGGCATAAGTGCAGATCACGATAAATTATTCCTGAAGATCTTCGCCAAAAACCAGGCTTTCTGGAAACCGGCACTATTAGGTGGCAAACCGGTTAACGTAAAAGTTACTGTAAAAATTGATCATTGGGGTTCGGATATGGTAATACCTTCTATGCGATTTACTGAAGAAGCTAACAGTGCGCTTGAAGCGGGCAAATTTGATATTGCCCTGCATTATTATGAGCAATCGTTATCCTATGTGCCCACAGATGTAACCAACAGCTACAAGTCTGCACTTTGCAAATTAGCTTTAGGGAGAACTGATGGTGTATGTGAAGCGTTGGTGCAGATCAACCAGTCGGGTGTGATGATTGTTGATGAATTGATCGGTTTGGTTTGTAAAGTGAATAAGAACTAAATCCTATATTTATTATAAATATCCGACCATTATGACCGTACCCGAGATCATGTCGCAGCTGGAGGCCATGGGCAGCGAGAGTATTAAAAAAATACTGGTAAAACATGGTATTAAAGAACCCTTTTTTGGGGTGAAGGTAGCCGACCTGAAACCTATCCAGAAAAAGGTAAAGAAAGATTATGAACTGGCCAAAGGCCTTTTTGCAACCGGCAATGCTGATGCGATGTACCTGGCAGGGTTGATTGCCGACGATAATGCGATGACCCAAAATGACCTGAACACGTGGGTAAAGCACGCAACGTCAAACAATATCAGCGAATATACCGTGCCATGGGTTGCGGCAGAAGGGAACCATGGGTGGGAACTGGCCAATAACTGGATAAACGATACGCATGAGCATGTGGCCGCTGCCGGATGGTCTACACTAAGCAATTTGGTGGCGTTGAAGCCGGATAGCGAGTTGGATATCCCTGCCTTGAAATCGCTAATGAAGAGGGTGGAGGAAACGATCAGATCTTCACAGAACAGGGTGCGTTATACCATGAATGGCTTCCTGATCTCGGCCGGGGCTTATGTACCCGCTTTGACGGAGGATGCCATTGCAACAGCCCAACGGATAGGCGAGGTCGAAGTGGATATGAATGGCACGGCCTGCAAAGTCCCTGTAGTAAAAGATTATATCCAGAAGATAGCCGACAGGGGTAGCATAGGCAAAAAGAAAAAAACAGTTAAGTGTTAATGCCGTTTAAAAATGTTTGATTTGATAAATTTCGTATCCAAATACTGAATAGTAAGCAGACTGAAAATACTTAATATCAGCGCCCATTTGTACTCCATGATAACCGAAAGTATACCTATGCTTTGCTGATTCTTCACCAAAGTAAGCAGGCCATAAATGCAGGCTATAATAACAGCAACAACCGCCATAGAGATAATATATGAACGCAGCTCGCTGTTGCGTTTTTGTTCTGCTTGTACCTTGCGGGTCACCTTTGCGGC
>JABDAU010000097.1 GCA_013289045.1 Bacteroidota bacterium
ACCTGAACTATTTATGTAACTTGCTGTAAATGAAGATAACAGAACTGGTGCAATAAGATTCAATTTATAGTATTGATAAACGAGCGGTTTATCTTTGTAGTAAATAAGCAACGATCCTCCGGTTACCAAACTTTGTCCTGCCGGATTCTTTAGGATGGTCAGTTCTTCTACCGGAGCATTCACCATGTTTACGGTTATGAGATTTTTAATGCCTAATGAAGCATTATCAACGGTGTTAGTTATGGAATAATTTGCTGCATACTGAAACTGCTTTATATCAGTATTACCATTGCTCGCCGGCGAAGCCGTATTGCTGTTTTGCAGGGAAACTGGATCAAGCGTATTGTCGGTTTCCTGAGTGGTGCTTGATGAATAACTCTGGCTGTCAAATATTTGCTGTGTAGTGCTGCTTGTGTAAAATGCCTCGGTAGCTATAGGATATTTGTAATAATATGGTGTAACAGAATTATAATAAGGGGCACTTGATCCATATATTACAAACCAATTTGGAACAATCTTGATATTGGTACGGGTAAGATAGTTAATATCGGTCGGGCCGGAAAACTGGTAGGTATTGTCCGTTTTGGAAACCGTCAGATAAGCACCGTTTTTACTTATATATGCATACTTGGACAGTAATTTGCCTCTACGCCATTCATAGCTGACAGCAGGCGGGAACGGGAATTGCATAGATTGGGCCATATTGGCATCCGGATACCCACCAGGTATGGTGGGGTCGTTAGAGGTATATTTATAAACATTTTTGCCTAACACTCCGTTATTATCTACAAATTCTGTTACCATGGAGTAGCCAACATTGGTACCAGGTGTATTAAAGGATGATGTTTGATTGGTTGTAGAATAGGTAGGTACATTATTAAAAACATAATTAACGCCGCCTGTCTGGTTCATTACCCTTGGGATATTGTAAATATACACAGGCAAAGCTGCAATGCTGCCCGAACTAACGCCCGCATCATTCAGGTATTGATAAGACCTGTAGATATGGCTGGCAGTGACGGGGTCAAAGCTGTCAATACTCTTGATACGCTGTCCTCCCACGCTAATGACAGGTGAACTGCCGGGGGCAATTGGCACATATTCATTCCAATGCACATAAGCGTATGCATGCCCCGCTGTATTTGGGGTGTTCCATTTTATCCCTATACGGTAAGTTGTATTTGACTGTAAAGATATTGTTCCCCCACTTGCCAGTTCGGTCAGAGAGGTGTAAGTGCCGTCTGCATTCTTTCGATATATAACAGCGTCAAAGCATTCGGGTGTGTTGGTATTAGGGGCATTGCCGCAGGTTTGTCCGGTGACCATTGTAACATCAGCCCCTGTAGTTCCGGCCTGCTCGCCAGGCAGTAGATTACCAACGGTGAAGTCCTGGCCATAGCCTGAAGCCATGGTGCCAATGGTATTCTCCAGATCATAAGTACCTGCCTTATTGCCCGGAATAGAAATCGCGCCTTCTAGAGTATTGAGCATATTGGGATCGTTGGGTATGGCATCGTTGCTCTCGAAAGTAAAATTAGAATATCCCCCTGTAGGATATTTGATCTGGGAAAGGAGATCAAATTGTGCCGTGGCGGGATTAACCCATGAAGCCGCAAGTGAAAATGCGCCGGCTCCAGAAGATATAGTCGGACCAACATTATTTGAATAATAGCCCCAGTAATCAGCAAGCGCTGTTCTCGCTAACGGCATATTGTTGATATAGTTCATACTATAAGCCCCTATACGGTTGTTAGCCGCATCGTACATCGTCACCGAATCCAGGTTTAACCGGAAGGTGTTGGAATTGTCCGGATCAGTTTGAGTTATACCAGAGGGATTATTGGTAAATATCTTATAGCTTTTGAGTAAGGAATAAGCTTGGCTGGCATTATTATAATTGTATATGTTGACGTGGTCAAGCGCCTTATCAGCAGGGAGGTCGGCGCGATAACCACCCGCAACAAATTCTACTTTTCCATTTGGGAAAGTGATGCTCGTCAGCCGCTGACATACCATTAAATTAAAACCATTTGTTGTAGTATTTACAATTGCATCCCCAACAGTCGGATAGGAAGCGTCATAAGCGATCGTTTTTGAATAAACGGGCAAAAGAGGTTGTGTATAATGATAGGTTTCATAATTGAAAAGTATCTGTTGCCCATTGGGGAGATCTATCTCGGTTAAATACCAGGAATTGATATTTCCGGCTTGATCACCATTATATGCCTGATATGCGGAAAAATCATAGGCCGTAGCAGTCCCACTTGTATATGTGCCAAATAAATATTTAATGCCATTATTATCTGTTACAACCCATTTTTGAAAGTTATAGTTACGTGTAGCAGAAGGGAAATAATTAAAGGCGTCCTGGTCCTGAATCATCCCTGTGGGAGATTGGGACTGTATATTAATTTTATTGGCGGGCATGGCATGGGCATTTCCAGTCTCATCCATGTAAAAGCTGAAGTTATTATTGGGCATGGAGCAGCTATAGGTATCCGACTCGGTATCATAATTTATTCCACTGCCGCTATTCATAGCTGAACACGCATTATCCAAATTTTGTGTAGAATTAGTCCAATTTGTTGGCGTAGGGCCGCTTAAAATAGTTGACGCATAGGATTGATAACTACTGTAATTTCTAATCATAGTTTCATCAATGATTCCTCTTTGGCTTCGGCTTATTACCCCTCCTGCATTTAATGCCCAACCTGTACCTGCCCACGATGGAAAATCATTTACCCTGACTCCGCTTGCATGATAGCTCAAAGAAATAGGTATAGTTACCTCTCCAACCTTGATCTCATAAATTGGAATTTCAATTTCGGGCAGTCCTGTATATAATGAAACAGGAACATTCACATATTGGCCCAGTGATGCCGCAGCGGGAGATTTCGGACTAACGGGCACATAACTATTAAAATCAAAAGGCTGCTGCGCAAAAGATGATGAAATACCCACTAATAAGGCAATAATGGTGAGGCAAATAGATCTCATTGTTTTATTTAATGACTATAATGTATTTTTATATATTGTAAATCATTCCCAATTAATAGGGTGCTGAATAATTGAAGAGGTTTTGATGATCCGGATATCATAAATTACAACAATTTCAGTTTCTATATTAGGTGTTTGTTTAAATACAATTTCCTGATTTTTGTGGAATACCAGATTCTTTAATTCTTGCACCTCTCGCTATTGCTAATATCTTTCTCATCGTTTAACTGTTTTCATTGGCTGATGGCCATTCAGGTAAATTTCTGCTGATTATGCCATTAGCGTTTGATGCCCAACTTATTCCGAAAGTCGAGGGCGCATAATTAACACGGAACCCACTATAATAATAGTTGATAATTATAGGTATATGGAGCTTACCTATTTTAATATGGTGATCAGGTATAGCAGCACCTCGTATTCCGGCGTTGCGACTTACGGCTGGAGTGTCAAACTTTTTAATCCACGGCACGGAAGGTAACTTGTTGATGGCTGAGACAAAACCAATTGTTGAACGCTGCGCACGCACTGCTAATAAAAATATCAACAATAATACCAAAGAAAATTCAGCTATCTGAAGCATAAAGTGGATAAGGTTTGGTCATCTTTGGCCAACAGTTGGCAATGTTATAACCGCTATTTAAAACGAATATAAGGCTACAATTCATAAAAACAAAAAAAAAAAATTAAAAAGTTGCTTGAGAAGAAATCGTTGAGAACAATATTATCTTGTAATTAATTCTCTGGAATATAGCCCCTTTATAATTATTTGAATATCGTATAGTAAAAAATTACAGCCTCATAGGATTCATTTACATCACTACCAAGATTGAAATGACTTTGCAAAAAAAATTACTGTGATTTTCTCGTAGATAATTTTTACTTTAGTGATAATGAATTTCAAACCTATTCTTTATTTGTTTTTCTTCGTTCTTTGCATTGCAATAGCATCATGCGACGATATCATAGAACCTTCAATAAGTAAAAGCCAGGTTACTCCCGAAGCTCCTGCTAATAGTTATTTGAGCAACACTTATACTATTAATTTTTGGTGGGATGCTGTCAATCATGCCTTGTCTTACCATTTGCAGGTAGTAACCCCAAATTTTACGTCACCTGGCGCTTTAGTCTTGGACACGATTGTAACCGGCAATAAATTCGCTTATAACTTTAATCCGGGCATTTATCAATGGCGGGTTCTTGCGGAAAACGGCAGTTCACAAACACCGTATACCGCTCCAAGAGATTTTACAGTTGAGGCCTCATCAATCACGACACAAAATGTGCAGCTGGGCACGCCCGCAAATAATTATCTCACCAATCAGTCGGCGATCCAAATACAATGGGGAACTTTATACGGGGCGACGAAATACCAGATAGAAATCGATACCAACAACTTCGTAAACGAAAACTCATTAGTCTTAAATGAGACAATACCCGGTACCCAATTGAATTTTACCTTTCCTAAAGACCAGAATTATGAATGGCGTGTAAAAGCTGAAAACGATACAGCCCAGGCAAAATGGTCTACCGTAAGTACCATGACTTATGATCATATACCACCTGTTCAGGTGACGCTTACTTCACCCGCAGATGGTCTGGTAGTTAGTCTGCCTGTTGCGTTGCAATGGAACAGTCCTGCTTCGGCCGTCAAATATAAATTATATGTATTTAAGGGCGATTCGGTTACAACATATAACAACACGTTCCCGACTACCATAACGTCGACAACCTATACCTTTAATCAAGGCACTTCTGGAGATCGCGTATACTGGAAGGTTAGCGCGATTGATGCTGCTGGAAATGAAGGCCAGGCCAGTGCTTTGAGAAGTTTCGTTTTGCAGTAATATGAAAAACAAAGCCACAGTTTACGTATTGGTTACAGCGGTCGCGCTGGTTTGGGGGCTGATTATCTATAGAGTTTATTCCGCAATATCCGCAGGTGGAGATGATACCCCCCCGGTAAGTTCTGTTAATTCTGCTAAGGAAAGTTTTAATGATTACAGCCTTCCGAAAGACACTGCGAAACTGCAGCTCAATTACAGAGATCCATTCGGGCTAACAATTCAAAAAGATACTGTACGGGTAGCAAAAGAACATATCGTCAACCAAATAAAAAAACTTCCTCAGCCACAGTTCA
Organism: Bacteroidota bacterium; assembly: GCA_013289045.1. Classification (GTDB taxonomy): domain Bacteria; phylum Bacteroidota; class Bacteroidia; order Sphingobacteriales; family Sphingobacteriaceae; genus Mucilaginibacter. Next base: position 5,135 of record JABDAU010000097.1, read on the forward strand.
ACTGGGATTTTATCAAATATTCAGGTTATCTTAAAAATCCGACTTCTAAAAAGCTGATCGCATTTCTAACCGTCAATGGCAAGGATGTAGCGTTGGCTGAAGGCGAAACCATAGACAACGTGCGGTTATTGAAGAATCTGCATGACTCTGTAAAGGTAAGTTTTAACGGTAAAATCAAGTATATCCCTTTGCACGCCAAAACTTTATGAGAAAACTGATATTCTTGCTCCTGTTAATCCCTTCCATAGCACTAGCCCAAAAACTGCCTGATTATGGTTTATATAAAGCCAGGATCGCAAATCCGGATAGTGTCGTTGAGGCAGAATTTTTACCAATTCGAAAACAACCACGTAGGCGAGAAAACCTGTTGTTTTATTGGTTCAGCGCGAACTCGATCCATATTACGCAAGGAAGCTATAGCGGAAAGTTGCTTAATGGCTCATACGAAGCCTATTTTCCGGACAAAAGTTTAAAAACACAAGGACAATTTAACACAGGGCTTAAAACTGGGGTTTGGCGAAGTTGGGATAACAAAGGTACCATGGTGGAGCTATATACCTGGAAAAATGGTTTTAAAAATGGTGAATATCAATTGTTTGACACTAATGGAAAACCGAGGGAATCCGGAGTTTATAAACATGACCAGTTGGTGGTGATCGAAAAAAGGACGATCTGGCAAAGGATTAATATCTTTAAAAAGCGTAGGAGCTGATGAAATGCATAAGGGTCCGGGCATCTGCGTTGTACCTGGTGATCGTTATCGCACTGGTGATTAGCATAATTTGTTCCGCGCTCATAGTTACCGCTTATTATTATAGGGCCATGTATCAGAAGGCAGACCGATATGCAAAATTACAAGCCAATATTTCTTCCGCTATTAATATTCTGATTGCCGGGCAGGATACCAGTTATCAGGAGAAAACATTCAGCTTGTTTGATGCTGAGCAGGATTCCGTCAAAATTAAGCGAACTTTTTGGGGCATCTATGATGTAGGCGCTGCCTGTGCATTTATTAATCGGGACAGCCTTTATAAAACTTTTTCTATAGCCCGTGTGATTGATTCGTCAAAATGGTGTGCTTTATATTTAACAGATAACGGCCGGCCATTAGGTTTGAGTGGAAAAACTATTATTCGAGGCGATGTGTTTCTACCGCCTGCAGGTGTTAACCAGGCTTATGTGAATAACGAAGCTTATACTGGCGATCCGAAACTAATTTCAGGCAAAAAGCACGACAGCGCAAAAGAACTTCCAGGCCTCGATTCCATATCCTTACTACGATTTAAGACTTTATTTAAGCAAGACTCTACCGTAAATCTTACAACATCCTACAACGATACGATTAACCAATCCTTCCGCCAGGAAACAAAAGTTATCAATTTCAAAAATCAACCCATAGTGATTACCAGCAAGAAGTTGTCGGGCAACATTGCATTGTACTCGGATACCACTATTACGATTGATAGCACTGTGATCCTAAATAATATAATTGTTCTTGCCAAAGTAATAATAGTAAAACCAGGTTTTAACGGAAGTTGTCAACTGATCGCCACAGATTCAGTCAGCGTTGGAAAACGCTGCACATTTGAATACCCTTCTTGTTTAGGCGTATTACGATTTGGAGTAGGGCAATTGAACGGCATCCAAGCCAAGGTCAGCTTAAACGACCGCACGATTGTTAATGGGTGTATTTTTACATATCAGGAAAAGAAAACTGCAATTGAACCACTTTTAAGCATTGGCCCGAATGTAGTCGTAAAGGGCCAGGTATATGCACAGGGCGTTTTGAAACTATTTGACCATTCAGAGATTGACGGGTCGGTTTTTGCAGAGAAGTTTTTATACCAGACATCCTTCACACTCTATGAAAATTACCTGGTTAATGTCACTTTAGATGAAAATGCCCTTTCACCTTATTATTTGTCAAGTGCCTTATTCCCTGTAGCAAAACCAAAGAGAAAAATTTTGGAATGGATAGAAGGAAACTGAATATGAAGACCAAGGTTAATGCCTCTACGCTGATCGAAGTGATCATCGCTATGGTAACTATCGTCATAGTTTTCGGTATTGCCATGATGATCTACAGTAATGTGATACGGTCATCCGTTTCAGTAAAAAAAATTCGGGCGCAAGCAATCCTGAGAGACATTATGGAAAGAGCCTCTAACTCCGCAACCGCATTGCAAAATGATTCCTTCACACTTGACGGGCTGGTTATCAACCAAACAGTTAAGCCATATCGCGATGACAAAAACTTGAACGAGGTTGATCTCAATGCCTACGACAGCAATCAACAGCTTCAGGCGACTTTAAAACAAGTGAAAATTATGCAGGATGAGTAAATACAAAGTACAGGCCTTTACGCTGATGGAATTAACCATTGCCATGCTGCTGACTGTTTTGGTGATTGGTCTCACTTATATGGCTTATACCATAACGGCCCACTCATACAGTCATTTCCACCGCCGTAGTGATACAGTTGCCAGTCTTGTTAAAGTTAATGAGCTACTAATAAAAGATTTTTCGAGAGCTGATACCGTATTCAAAACAGATAGCGGAGTAGTGTTAAAAAAGGATAGTTTGGTAATTCATTATACCATAGATAGTAATATGATCGTCAGGAGCTTTGGCCGTATTGATACGTTTACGATGCCCATCCAAGACCTGACAATATCGTTTGAAGGCCAGCCTGTTAACTTTACTGCACCGGTGCAAGAAGCAGACCGGATGGACGATTTATCATTCAGTGTCTTATTCGAAAAGCAAAAAATTCCGTATCATTACCATAAGGATTATAGTTCTGCAAGCCTGATTAAAAGAAAAGCACATGCCTTCAATTGACCTAACCCGTTACGAACAAAAAAAATCAGTTACCAAAAAGGAGGATAAGAGCAGCCTGTTTGATCTGTTAAACAAAGACATCAGTTTTGGGAACAAACAGCTTCCCGATAAAAAAAAGGAAGCATTGTATCTTGAGCTTAGTTCATTGCTGCAAGCCGGCATCAATCTTAAAAGCAGTTTGGAGCTCATTTCTTCCGGACAAAAAGGCGTAAAAGATAAAACACTATTTAGCGATATACAAGCTTCTGTTTTAAAGGGAGATTCATTCTCAACTGCATTGCAGGAAAGCGGCAAATTTTCGCTATACGAAGTCTACAGCCTGCAGATCGGTGAAGAGACCGGAAAGATTGCCGAGGTACTTGAAAACCTGGCTAAATTTTATCAGAACAAGATCAAGCAGCGCCGTAAGATCATTTCTTCACTTAGTTATCCTTGTGTAGTACTCACTACATCTTTAGGCGCTGTTTTCTTTATGCTGAAGTTTGTAGTTCCGATGTTTGGCGATGTATTCAAACGTTTCGGCGGCCAGCTTCCCTGGATAACTCAAAAGATCATCGATATCTCAAATGCCATGGAAAGCGGCTTTACCGTATTTATGATACTATTGTTTCTTGTCATTGTCTTTATATTGGCAGTTCGTAAAACGGAACAATACCGGCGCATTGTTTCGCAACTGGTGTTAAGAATCCCCGTTGCAGGCAACTTGGTACAAAAAATTTACCTGGCGCGCTTTTGCAACTCTATGCGATTGTTGATCGATGCCCGGCTCCCTCTTTTACGGGCTATTGCCCTTATCAGGCAGATGATCAGCTATTATCCTATTGAAGTATCATTGGCAAACGTGGAAGGCGATATTATGAGAGGGCTTTCACTGCATGAGGGTATGCAAAAATTCAAGATCTATCCCCCCAAAATGATCCAGCTATTAAAAGTAGGTGAAGAAACTAATCAACTGGAATACTTTTTTGACAGGATTGCCGATCAATATATCGAGGAAGTGGAGTATAAAACCTCAACGCTCAGCAGTATGATGGAGCCGTTGATAATTATCTTTTTGGGCTTAGTAGTAGGTATCATTTTGATATCTATGTACTTGCCTTTGTTTCAGATGAGTAATAATATACAATAAACGATCTTCAGGTATGCCTTATTGGAACTGACTGTCGATTTAATCGCTAACTAAGTGTATAAGTAAACCAATTTCGCAGCCCACTTCTTATATTCGCGCCAATTCTGGCAGTTGTACTGGCAGTGTAATTTCAATAAGGATTAATAAACGTTTCTCTGTGGATGTCTCCGACTTCGGACGGCTATTTTATCGTCTACTCCATGCTAGTCTGAATGTTCCACATCCCGTGCTTTACTAAGTGGATTTAATTGCTAAAGGCTCAATATATCATTAGACTATCTTTCAGAGCTTACAGAAATTGAGCTAAACGATATATTATTAGATCGTATTAAAAAGATTACTTCTTTACCCGACAGCGAGCAAGAACACATCTTTAAGGTTATCGATGCTCTTATTAGAGATGCCAAAGGCTAACAAAACCTACTATAAGTAAAATAGTAAAGCCCAGCGATGGCTTGGCTTGTAAAAATGTATGATGGCTACAATATTTTATTCATCGGTATGTTTCACAAGACTATCTTGTTTGATTTTTAAGATGTGCCAGTCACCTTTTGTATCTTTCTGAACTTCGCAATAAAGATAAATTGTTGCTATAGATCCAGTTAATTCAACTTTGAATTTCGCTGGATTATCGTCTTTCTTTGGAAGGTCTTTATTAAAATAAGAGTATGAATTATATACGCCAATTTTGTTTTGGATGTCCTTATTGTTTTGCAACAATTCTAAACCTTGTCTGAATGCATCCGGCTTACTATCGTAATTGATGTAAGTAATTACAAAGTAACCCACTATCGCTAATGGTAATAATATTAGTGCAACCCTTAATAATGTTGTTCTTTGCTCGGGCTTTCGTAAATATGGCCTTAAGAAAGCAAACGATAATGCGATAGCTAATAACGTTAATACTATTGGTAACATATTTATTTGTTCTTAGTAATGTTAATGTCGAGATCAAATCCGACTATAAATGCAGCCCCAAAGTTAAGATTAAATGAGTTGTCAACTGTCTTCTTTCCATTGTCATTTGTTGTTGTTTTAGATTGCACTCCTAACAATGAACCTTTGGAATAACTGGTCCCCGAATTATCTACCATGTGTGCGTCACTTCCCGTAACTTCAAATGACTGCCCCACTTCGCCCCCAGTATTTGCGAGTTGAATACCAGCGCTACTTTCAATAGTTACCGAATGCTCTTTACTCGTGCTCCCATCCTTATTGGTTGTTGTGTTAAATTGTTTACCCGTATGACTAACTTTTCCGTTCTGGTAAGTAATGTTGTCCTTTGATAATACTACTGACGCGACATTTAATTTTGCTTCTCCTAAAGGTGTTTCAACTCCAGCCTGTGCACCAACGGACGTTTTCACGCTCATCGTTATTGAATATTTATTTACCTCTTTCTTAACAGCATTCACAGCTTCCTGTGTTGTAGTTTTTACTTTGTTGTATGCTTTATCTAACCAATCCGGCCACATACCATCTGGGTCTTCAAATCTAATGGAATTATCAAATCCATAACCGTAAGGTGTCCAACGTCTATCTGTTTCCGCCTTAGGGTCTACACTAGTCCACCTTGCAATAACGGGATCATAGAACCTCGCGCCGTAATCGTATAATTGCAATTCCTCCTGCAGTTCCTTCTTATTGTAAAGGTATTCATTTTTGGTTCCAATTAGCGGTGAGCCCATGACTTCCATGCCAAAGGGCAGGTAATCATCCGTTTGAACAGTTCGGGCCACGCCTGTGCCTGTGTCGAACGTGAGCCTGGTATTACCCAAATGATCGGCAAGATAGTATTCATAGTTGTAGGCTGTCGCTCCATTGGGTATTGCCCGGCCTTCCTCTGTTTGTATGAAATCTATCGTGCCGTCTGTTTTATATTGGATCCCGCTTATGTAATCTTCCGATGAGCCCGTGCCGAATGTACTTACCTTTCTTAGCTTGTTACCTCCGCCGTCGTAAGTATAGGTAATAGTTCCTGATCCGCTTACGGGCACCGTTTGCGGAAGGTTTAACAAGTTATACGTAATGCTGGATGTGATATTTTTGCTGGCGTCGGTCAGCATATTGCCGTTGCCGTCATACGTGTAGCCGTAAGTGCCATGTTTCCGGCCCTGGTCACTGGCAGTGCTGTCTGCTACCGATTGCAACTCGTTACCTGTGTAGCTGTATTTCAGTGCATCCACTTCCCCCATACCAGCCATGTATCGTTGCAGGCCGGTGATATTGCCCATATAGTCATACGCAATACTCTTTTCATAATTCCCTGTATTAGCTGTGCCGCTGATCAGCCGGTTCAGGTTATCATAACGGTAGGTATAAGTGCTGGCCAGGCTGCCCGGTATGCCCCATTGCTGCCCGGATATATTGCCGTTATACTGCGGATAGGTGCCGCTATTGTAGCTTAGCTGTATGGCAAACAGCGGCGCACTGCTGGTCAGCAGCCAGGCGCGCTCGTTATAGCTGTAGCTGACCGTTTGCAAAAAGCTAACGCTGTCCGTGCTATGCAGCTTCTTATCTAATACCTGCCCGATCTCATTATAATCAGTTTTAGCAAGCAGCGTCATGGCGTCCGGCGAACTGCTGCCGTTGGTAAGCTGCTCCCAGTTTTTTAGCTTGCGGCCCATATGGTCATAAATGTAACGGTTGAACACCGTTACCAGCGGTATGCTTGTGCTGGCGCTGGTAAAATGTTTACGGGTTACCGTAGTGGGCGCATTGGTAAAATCGTAGGTCGTGCTCACCGCATCATAGTTGTTCACGCTGTGG
>JABDAU010000098.1 GCA_013289045.1 Bacteroidota bacterium
ACGTGGCTACATCAAAAATGGTCTCTATCGACTCGCTGGGGTTATACATGTCTGCGTATAACATCGAAATCGGGATGTTAGGATACATTGGTAACAGTACATGGGAAATAGCCAAGCTCCCGGTAACCTTTTACCAGTTTTCATGGGGCAGGGATCAGCGCTACAAGTTCATACTGCACACTAGTGCCGGGCTTGAATATTGGGGAAGTACCCTGGCCAATAATTTAGATCCGGCCGGGCAGCCTGCCAGTTATTTTTACCTGATACCGGTGACCAATGATCAATGGAACAATACGTATAAGTTCCCGGCAGCGGCCGATATGCATAATGTAAAAGTTGATGTATATTTCCAGGCCACAAGTACTTATACGCATACCGCCACCGCATTTAATTAATTGTAGCAACCGGAATTAAGGTTAATAAATTCAAATCACAATTCACCTGCAACTATCAAATGTTGCGGGTGAATTTAATACTAATTACCTATGAAAAACTTTGTGTATGTCAGTATAGCGATGTTAATAATTTTGATGGCATCCTGCGGTAAATCAAATGTTAGTCCACCGGTTAAAACCACACCGGGCGATACCACAAAAACGGTTCCGCCGATATCGGTCTATTTAACTAATGCGAAGGCAACGCACGGATTTATTGCCAATAATTACTTAACATCGTACGGCAGTTACCGGGTTAACACAACCACCAACACAAACGGTGCCTTTGAATGGTATAATGCGAGCCAGCTTTATGCTGATGCCGAAATGGTGAGTCTTGGCGATGCATCGTACATGCCTTATATGAACAATACGTTTAGCTGGCTGCAAAATTTAATAGATAAAGCAGATACCAGCGGCGGTTATTTTGCAGCCGCAGGTTTAGATGGTTCAGGTGGCAGCGGCTTAAAATATGTGGATGATAATTCCCTGACCGGTATGGCCTACCTGGCGGCTTATGATGTAACTACGGGCACCACGCAAACTAACTATCTGAATGCTGCTAAAGGTTGCGCTGACTGGCTGATCTACAGCGGGCAATGGGATAATACTTTTGGCGGCGGTTTTTGGTGGAATACCGATAAAACGGTAAAACCTACACAATCCAATGCGCTTGCGCTGCAATTGTTTTCGCGCCTGTACAAAATTACAGGTCAATCTATTTATCACGATTGGGCAATACAGATCAACACTTGGCTAAATAGCAAAATGTATAGTAGCACCAATGGGCTTTATATATGGCAGATAGAGTCAAACGGTACTGTTGATACCCAAAACTTTACTTATGATAATGCAATAATGGTAGAGGCCGACTTATTATACGGCCAGGCACTGAATGATAATACCTATTTAACCAGGGCCCAGGCACTGGGCAATGCCATGATAAAAACATTATGGGATGTAACACATAATGTATTTATTTTCAACACCACTGATATCAGGATAAATGGATGTTACAGCGGCTGGGCATCGCAGGCAATGGTAAAACTATATGAGGCTGATAACAATAGCAGTTGGCTGACCTACGCAAAAGGAAATATAGATCAGATCAACACGGTATTACGTAATTCATCTTTCGGTTATTATCAATATGCCGGTTTGGATGGCGCGGGAAGATATACTAACCTGGAAGGTGTTGACCAGGCCTGGATGCAACGGGTACAGGCGTTATTATCAAAGTATAAATAATCAATTATTAGATGAAAATATCAATTAAATCAAGCCTTTTGGTGTTGAGCATATTGTTGGGATGTAAAGGCCTAATGGCGCAAAATTTATTAAAATATGTTAACCCGAACGTAGGTACCGCTCACAGTCGCTGGTTTTTTTATACCCCTGCCGCGGTTCCTTACGGTATGGCCAAACTTGCACCATCAACAAACGGGCATTATGGTAATGCGCAGGGATGGGAGGCAGTTGGTTATGATACACGCCAAAATTCAATCGAAGGTTTCGTGCATTTTCATGAATGGCAGATCGGTGGTGTCAGCTTTATGCCTACAAACGGGCTTTTAAAAGTTAAGCCCGGCGATCTGGATACTCCTGGCAGCGGGTACCGCTCGCACTTTGACCGTAAAAACGAGGTCGCAGAACCCGGTTATTACAAAGTTTTATTGGATGATTATGGAATCACTGCCGAGTTAACGGCAACCAAAAGAGTCGGTTTCCACCGCTATACGTTCCCTGCCAATGATCAATCACATATCATCCTTGACATTGGCAATGTACAGGGCGAAAGCGGGCCGGTAACAGATGCGGGTATTCATATGACAGATGCTACACATTTCCAGGGCTTTGTAAATACCCACCCAAAATATGTTAGTCAATATGATCCAAATGGTAAAGTACTGATGTTCTTTTACGGCGAATTGAGCAAAAACCCCCTTAATGTAGGCTCGTTTACCGCGAAAGCCATCCAACAAAATTCAACAGAGGCAAAAGGAAAGGGAGCGGGCCTTTTTCTAAACTATAAAACAGCCGCCGGTGAAAAGATAGAGATCAAAGTTGGGCTATCTTACACTTCAGAAGCTAACGCAAAATTGAATTTGGAAACTGAGGCAGCTGACCTCACATTTGATCGGGCCAAAGCTGCGGCGCAAAAAACATGGGAGCAGGAGCTAAGCAAATTAACCGTACAGGGGAATGATGATACCAGTAAAATTAAGTTTTATACCGGCTTATATCATGTTTTATTGGGCAGGGGAGTAGCCAGTGATGTAAATGGCGATTACCCAAAACATGAAGGTCAGATAGGCCATATGCCTGTTTCACCCAGCGGCAAAACTTATAATTTCATTAACACCGACGCGATATGGGGCGGTTATTGGGACATTACACAGCTATGGGCGCTTTCATATCCAGATACTTATGAGGATTTTATTCACACGCAGTTACAGGTTGAGCACGATAAAGGCTGGTTTGGCGATGGTATCGCCAATAGTGAATACGTATCGGGAGTAGGTACTAACTTTGTAGGCTTAACTATAGCAGCTGCCTACCAGGCCGGGGTAAGAGACTATGATATAAAAACAGCTTATCAGGCTGTAAGGGCGAATGAACTTGGCTGGAAAGGTAGAAAACCCGGCTCCGGAAAAATGGATGTTAAGCCGTTTACCGAATATGGCTACGTGCCATTTTTAGAGGGCGACGGCAGGAATTTCGTAACTGATTCCACAGGATCAGATTTTTCTGCTTCACATACGCTCGAGTATAGTTTCAGTGCATTCGCCGCTGCTCAAATGGCAAAGGACCTGGGTAAAACCGGCGACTATAAAAAGCTCCTCAAACTTTCAAATGGATGGCGTTATCTGTATAATCCGGCAAATAAACTTATTCAACCAAAAAAAGCTGACGGAACGTTCATCGGTAAGTTTGATCCTTATGCGCCATGGCGTGGTTATCAGGAAGGAAATGCCATGCAATACACCTTTTATGTGCCCCAAAATCCACAAGCATTAATAATGGCGCAAGGCAAAAAGTATTTTAATGATAACCTGGAAGATATCTTCGAAAAATCGGAGAAAGACGGCTTTGGTGGTGGCAAAACTATCGACGCTTTTGCCGGGATAACATCTATTTATAACCATGGTAACGAACCCAGTTTGCATATCAGTTGGCTATTTAACTTCTCAGGTATGCCCTGGCTTACTCAAAAATGGACACGGGCCATTTGCGATGAGTTCTACGGAATTGAACCGATACATGGTTATGGCTATGGGCAGGACGAAGACCAGGGGCAAATGGGAGGCTGGTACGTGATGACGGCATTAGGCATATTTGACGTAAAAGGGTTTACGGATGCCAAACCAATTGTGGAGCTAAGCAGCCCGATATTCGATAGGGCCACCATTGTTTTAGGCAATAATAAAAAGCTTATTATCGAGGCAAAAAATAACTCCAAAGCAAACCTGTATATACAATCGGTAATGCTTAATGGTAAACCAATTAATAATTGTTGGCTGTACCGCTATGAGTTAATGAAAGGCGGCAAAATGGTATTTGTAATGGGCAGTAAGCCGAACAAGGCCTGGGGAACAAAAGTGCCGCCACCATCAGTACAATAATTCAATTGCTATGTATCGTCTACCTGTAAAGATTTCATTATTGGTTGGTTTCGTGTTTGCCACCCTGGGGGTTAGCATGCAACATGCGCAGGCACAAAACTTAAGTACTCCTAAAGAGTGTTTAAGTCGGGCGCAGGGTATTTATGCCAAAATATGGCGCGATTACCGCGTTCCCTCCTGCAAAGGATTATTCTCCGAAAACTACCCGGCAGACAGCAATGCAAAACTCGATTATTTACAGGGAAATAAAGTAAAAGCAAAAGTTGTGAGCTTTCTTTGGCCATTTTCAGGAATGATGTCGGCAACTAACGCATTGATGCGTATTCCATCTGTGAAAAAAGAATACAGGGATTATTTGGATAGTTTGATAACCGGGATGGAACGATACAGGGACACAACAAGAATGCCCATTGGCTACCAGGCATATCCTGTAATGTTCGAACACTCCGACAGGTATTATGATGACAATGGTTTGGTGGGTACCGAATATTTGGAAGCCTATTTTAATACAAAAAACCCGGTATATCTTGCCAGGGCCAAAACAGTATTCAAATTTATAATAAGTGGCTGGAGCAATGAACTTGGCGGGGGGATTTATTGGTTAGAGGGGCACCATGACCAAAAACCTGCATGCAGCAATGGCATGGCGCTTATAGTGGCACTTAAACTATACCAGGCAACTAAAAATTCTTATTATTTAACCTGGGGATTGCGATTTTATAACTGGATGCACGCGAATTTGCGCAACCCTGATGGTTTGTACTACAATGATAAAAAGGCGCCCGGCGGCAAAATTAGCCCTGTTTATTGGACATATAATTCAGGCGCGGTGTTAGAAGCCTCCGTTATGTTATACGAGTTTACCGGCGAGCATAAATACCTTGCCGAAGCACAATTTATGGCAAAAAACATATACCGGCACTTTCACGATGATAAACACGACGCGCACCTAAATATGCGCATTGATTTGCCCTGGTTTGTCGCGGTCTTGTTCAGGGGCTACCAGGCATTGTATACGGTTGATAAAAACTACACCTATATAGCTGCTATACATGCTGATCTTGATTACGCATGGGAAAATACCCGCGACTCCTACGGCTTTACCACGCATAGCTGGACAACCAACCCAGCCGAAATAAAAAAACCAAAATGGCTGCTTGATGAAGCTTGTATTGCCGAACTATATGCCCGGCTCGCTGGTATTGAACGCGAAAGAAATTAATGTCGAACTAAAACGGCCGGGCCGTAATGATTCCGATGTGATTGGTAAATTTCCTTCTGTATCCATGCTGTAACCCCCGCCGGACAAAACTCTTAATTTCATTATCTTAGCGCCGATGATATTTGATTTCAGGTTAAAAGTGTTTTATACGGTTGCCCAAAGGCTAAGCTTTACCAAAGCCGCTGCCGAGTTATTTATTACCCAGCCTGCAGTAACCAAACACATAAAAGAACTGGAACACCAGCTAAACGCACAACTCTTCAGGCGCGAGGGGAACAGCATCAGCTTAACTTCTGCCGGGAAGATATTGGTTGGATACGCTGAAAAAATATTTCAAAACTATACCGAACTGGAAACAGAGCTGGCGCAGTTAAATACATTGGAAGCCGGCACCGTTCATATTGGCGGAAGTACTACAGTTGGCCAAACCATATTGCCGAAAATATTGGCTTTATTTAAGAAGACCTATCCTGCCGTAAATTTCACCTTTACGCAGGCCAATACCGATGTTATTACACAAATGGTGTTGAATGAAAAAGTCGACATAGCTATTGTTGAAGGAGCCGGTCATTATCCCCAAATAGCCTATACTCCATTTATTAAAGATGAAATTGTATTGGTTACCAAAGCCAATAATCAATTGTCCAAAAAAACAGAAATAACGCCGAAACAGCTGTTAAACATTCCGCTGATATTACGGGAGGCCGGCTCAGGCACGTTAGATGTTATTTTTAATGCATTAAACGGCGCTGGCGTAAATCCAAAAGATCTGCACGTTGAAATAAGGTTGGAAAGCAGCATCGCCATTAAACAATATCTTTTATACTCAGAAACCGCTACTTTCCTTTCCATTCAATCCGTTATAAGCGAGTTAAAATATAATGAACTAAGCATTATTGATATCAAGGGGCTCGAAATATTCCGTACGTTTCAGTTTATCCAGCTTCATGGAAAAAGCTCCAAACTGATTGATCTTTTTAAGAGATTCTGCGTTTCAAGTCATAACTTAAAGTAATCTATAATTACTATTTATCATTTGATATAAGTTATAACAAAGTCCACTTTTGGTTATTATTTCACTTCAAATTTAATGGAATTGATAACTACTGATATTTGTATTATAGGCGCCGGTCCGGTTGGGTTATTCGCGGTTTTTGAAGCGGGCCTGCTAAAAATGCGCTGCCATTTAGTTGATGTATTACCGCAAGTTGGCGGACAGCTTTCTGAGATCTATCCACAAAAACCAATTTATGATATTCCTGGCTTTCCATCCGTTAACGCGCTGGCCCTGGTTGACGGTTTAATGGAGCAAATAGCGCCTTTTAAACCTACGTTTTCATTAGGCGAACGCGTAAATGAATTGCAGCAACTGGATGATGGATCATTTATCACTCAAACAAGCGATGGTACAGAAATACACAGCAAAGTAGTTGTAATAGCCGGCGGGCTTGGCTGCTTTGAACCGCGCAAACCGGCTATTGACAGGCTGGAAGATTTTGAAGGTAAAGGCGTTGCTTATATGATAAAAAACCCGGAAGCCTATCGCGGGCGTAAAGTTGTACTGGCGGGCGGAGGTGACTCTGCCTTAGACTGGACCATTTTTTTGGCTGATATTGCGGAAGAAGTTACTTTAATACATCGCGGTGATACCTTCCGCGGCGCACCTGATTCTGCCGAAAAGGTATTTGAGCTGGCTAACGAGGGCCGCATTAACCTGATCTTACAGGCGCATATTACAGGCATAAATGGCACAGGGCATTTGCAGGAGGTTGAAATTGTTGATATTAATAATGAAAGATCAGTAATTGAAGCTGATCATTTAATCCCGCTATTTGGCCTTACTCCAAAATTGGGACCTATTGCCGATTGGGGCTTAAATGTAGACAAATCAGCTATTATAGTTGATACGTTTGATTACAGCACCGATGTAAAAGGCGTGTACGCAATTGGCGATATCAATATTTATCCTGGTAAATTAAAGCTGATACTTTGCGGTTTTCACGAGGCAGCGCTCATGGCCCAAAGCGCTTTTAAACAGGTTTACCCCGATCAAAAATTAAGTTTTAAATATACTACTGTTTGCGGTGTAACCGCCTTTTAATAATGATACACTTAACCATTGAAGACAGAGATGGCCAACGCTGCCCAATAGAGGTACCCGAAGAAATAAGCCTTAGCCTGATGGAGATTTTAAAAGCTACTGACCATCATGTACTGGCAACCTGCGGCGGTATGGCCCTATGCGCCACCTGCCATGTACAGGTGCTTGCAGGGCCTGAAAAATATTTTCACCCAACAGATGCAGAGCTTGATTTGTTAGATACCCTGCCCGATGCACAGCATGATAGCCGTCTGGCATGCCAGTTAAGAATTAGCGAGGATATGGATGGTATGGTATTCAGGATAAAGGGTGAAGAGTAAGCTTCATCATAGGGTGGTCTTTGCAGAACCCCTTAATTTGCATTGTTCAAATAAAAACCCCGGTTCCCTTTTAGAACCGGCGGTTTTGCTTAATTCAGTGCGCCTAAATGTGCAAATTAGCATCTATATCGACTCTTCAAAATTGACTGCAACAGTATTAGCTTGTAGTTCGATCTGTTTAGGGCTTAGAGATAATATCCTCAACCCGTTGAAGTTTTTCGGAATGTAGCTTTGTTAATAAAGAAACTAATAACGTTCACTTGGCGGCAGCATTCACCGTGGGTGTATTTTCTTTAGGCATTAATTTTTTTCAAACCTTCCCGTTTTCTTACTTAAGATAATTTTATACAATATCAATTCCATCTCAAACCCAACCTCACTCGCATCAGATGTAAACCCATGAGATGGTTGGGCAGTTTCGCCTTGCATTAGAGGCATAACCTTATTGATTATCTTTTGCATAGCATGCTCACGTTCCAGCATGTCAGTAATTTCCTCAAACTTTCCCCAGCAGATCACGCTTTCCCAGTTCTGCAGATTAGTGATGGCATCAGCCTGGAAACATACATCCGGATTTTTCCGCATCATATCTATTTTCATTCCCTGGGCTGAATGCGCGTACAGGTTTACACCATCGTAAGCATAATTTACAGGTACAATATAAGTAATGCCGTCAGCATGACAGCCGATGCGGCCGACCGGCAGTTCATTCAACAGGCTTTCAATTTGCCTTTCGTTTAATTCTCCTAACATGCTGGCAAAATTCTTGAAGATTTGCATACGCTGCAATGATGATGAACACCCTAAAAAGTGATAGCGATCATTACACAATCCATCCGTTAAAAGCAATTTTGTACATCATGAAAAAACTATTGATCGCCACAGATTTTTCAGCCAATGCAAAGCACGCTGCTGAATATGGTTACCAGCTTGCCAAGCAATTAAAAGCCGGTATATTCCTTTGTAATAGCATTACTGTACCCACAGAGGTGCCTATGGCTGGAATGGCTGTTTGGCCGCAGGACGAGAGTGTTGTTTTGCTGGATGATTCTGATGAAGAATTAAAACGTTTGAAAAAACACCTGGAACATGCTGATCATAGTGATGCTTTCAGGCCACCGGTGGATTATTTAAATGAAGCCGGAACCGTAAGGCAAACTGTAAATGATGCCGTGTTTAAGCAAAAAGTTGATATGATTATAGCCGGATCGCATGAGCCGGACGGGCTGGGTGCTTTTTTATTAGGAAATCATGCACATGAACTGATCGAATTCTGTATAAAACCTTTACTGATCATCCCCAATACGGCGGAGTTTACACCCATTAAAAAGATAGCTTTTGCCACAGATTTTGAAAACCCTGATGACGACCTGGAACAAATTTATCAACTTATCGATTTCGCCCGTTTACTGGATGCAGAGATATTGCTGACGCATATTTATGATGGAAGCGGGCACCTGGCCAAGTTTGAAAAGCGTATTGAGAAATTTTTGGTAGAAATCTCTAATAAAGCCAACTACCCGCAAATTTATTATCGCATCATTAAGCAAGATAAAATAGAATCGGGGCTTAACTGGCTTTGTGAACATAGCCAAATTGATATGCTGGCAATGGTTCACCGCAAGCATGATTTTTTAGATAGTATTTTAAAAGGCAGCCATACTAAAAAGATGGCTGACCATATTACCATACCCTTACTGGTCTTTCCCGGAAAATAGTTGATCAATTATGCCAATATTTAAAGTATGTTAAGGCATTTTGGCGCTAAACGCACCTACGTACATAACGTCAAATTAGCTTCGCTGCTTTGTATGGTAGCAGGCTTTGTTAATTCAGCCGGTTTTTTAGGCTTCTCCGTATTAACAACCAATGTAACCGGTCACGCCGCATTATTTGCTGAACGACTTGCCATGGAAGACTGGAAAACCGCACGGGTAGTAGCGCTTTGGATGTTCCTTTTTTTGGCAGGCGCATTTGTTTCAAGCCTGATCGTATCTTTCATGGGCCGGAATCAACGCTTCTCCTATGTAATCCCAATAATGATCGAGGTATTGGTATTACTTGCGGTAGCTTTATTTGGTTATCGTTATGACCATAGCCTGATAGCTAAAGAAATTTTTGCAGGCGGCTTATTGTTTGCCATGGGGATTCAAAACTCGCTGGTTTCTATTGTTTCTGGTTCAGCGGTACGCACAACCCACCTTACCGGTACTTTTACAGACCTCGGCATTGAAATAGCCCAACTGTTCCAAAAGGATACTATAAATGCTACAGCGTTAAAAACGAAAATAAAACTGCGTTTGGTAATTGTATTTTTCTTTATGAGCGGTGCTTTGGCAGGAGCCTACTTGTTTCATTACTTTAGTTTTCGCGTATTTTTTATACCTGCATCCATCTTGCTTTTCACGTTGATCTATGATGTATATCGGATAAAAGTAAAACGTTACTACCGGCAACACAATCCTTTTAATTAAATGTCACAGATCATTCTTTCAGTGATCTTGATCATTCTGCAGGCTGTTGATTAACGGCACATTTGTTTATAAAACAAATCAAAATGGAAACTACAATCAACACAAACATCGCGCATTACCCAACCCGGTCGATCAAAAATAACACCTGGAATAATTTACTGGCAATATTAGATAACCAGGCAGGTAACAAAACAGCATGGTATTTAGTTACCCTGGTTTTACAGGGTGTATTATTTTTACCCATACCGGCGGTACTCATGTACTACTATCACGCACCAATTTTTGTGCTGCCGATAACGTTTGGCTTATACCTGGGCAGTATTATTGTGGGCATGGGTGGCTCAGGTATTAGGGTAATTATTGGCTGGTTGCTAATGAGTATGCTGATAAATTTAGGCATGCTGGCCGTGTATATCTTTTAGCCCCCCCCCCAGCCCCCTAAAGGGGAGCTTTTAATCAGAGTTCAATAAGAAAGCCTCTCCAATTTGTTGGAGAGGCTTTCTTATTGAATCTATACTTTGCAGGGCTTAATGTTTATACATGCTTTGCCTACACATTTATTCATTTCCCAAAGGTCCAGGTTCCTGATGGTTTGCGCGGCTATATCCCGCTGATCAGGCGCATTGGCTAGTTTGATACCGTATTTCCAGGCAGCATCCATATCTACATGTCCGGTACTTACCGAACGCATGGTGATGTATTTGATGCCCAATTCCGACAACTTGCTAATGATCTCTGCGGATACGTCATCACTGGCAGAGACCACCACCGCAAGTTTTCCTGCGGCAAATAGTACCGTTTCTAAATTCAGCGAATTAAAGATGAGGGTAATATCATGTTTTTTTTGATTGGCCTTCGCCAAAAGCTCCTTTTCATATGGCTGGACGCTATAAGCAATTACTTTCATCCTGCAATAATAGCCCTATGGCGAATGATAAGCTATGAGCGTAGTCAGCGGGAAAAATGATGTTGGTCAATTTTTCATTTTGGTGAGCCGGGCAATGTCCATGATGGTAATTGTACTCCCGGTTTTTTCTATCAATCCTTCATCTTTAAAGTCAGATAGGGTACGGCTCACCGTCTCGGTTGCCATGGCTGCCAGTGCAGCCAGGTCTTCACGCGCTATTTTAAAATTATCGGTTCCGCTTTGGCGTTGCATACGCAATAAAGCTTCCGCCATTTTTTTGCGTACAGAATGATAAGCCATTTGTAACAGTTGTTCTTCCTTTTCACGAATGTCGTTGGCCAGCAGTTTGATAAACTCACGTGCAACTTCAGGATACAGGTTTAATAATTGTTCCAGTTGTTCTTTAGGGATAAGGCATAACATGCTATCTTCTAAAGCGGTGGCGGTATCGCCATATTCCTCATTGGCTAACATCGCGTTAATGCCTAAGTAATCATCTGTAGCATAAATGCCGGTCATCAGCTCACGGCCATCTTCTGCCAGTTTAATGGTTTTTACTTTTCCGCTCAATACCACATACAGGCCGCTGCCCTTATCTCCCTCGTAATAGATCACCTGGTTCTTTTTAACAAGCCGGGCTTTTCGTTCTTCAATAATATGATGTAATGCCACCAGCCCATCCTGTTTGGCAACCAAAGCGTCCAAACGGTCAAGCGATCTGCTGTAATAAGCC
>JABDAU010000099.1 GCA_013289045.1 Bacteroidota bacterium
TGCAAACCCGGAACTGCAATCGAGCTGGAAATACCCGGAATCACCTCGGTTTTGATGCTATATGATGCAGCATGATCCAATTCCTCGTACCCGCGACCGAATACAAACGGATCACCGCCTTTTAAACGTACCACATGGCCGTAGTTCAGCGCATAATCAACCATCAGTTTATTGATGGATTCCTGCGAGTGGGAGTGATCGCCTGAGCGTTTGCCCACATATACTTTAACCGAATTTTCGGGCGCGAATTCCAATAATTCTTCATTCACCAATGCATCATACAAAACCACATCAGCAGTTTTTAATGCTTTGATGCCTTTTATAGTGATGAGATCCGCATCGCCGGGGCCTGCGCCTACCAGCGTAATACGCGGCTCTTTTATTTTATTTTGTGTTTCAGTCATCCTTATGCTACTGCCTCCCTTTTTGCTTTGCTTGCCTCTAAAAATTCCTTAGCAGCAGCCCTGTATTTTACGGCAAATTCTTCCGAAGGCTCATTCTTGTTGATCTGTAAAACCAAATCGGCAAATGTACCATCTAATTCAAATTCGCCTTTATCTATGTATTGTGCATCAAACTCCTTAATAATGCCAGCTTGTGTGCTGCTGTTGCTGCCTTTATCAAGCAATAAAGCTTTAGCCGAGCTGATCATTACATTGTAAGCGTGATAGATGCTATCAGCCCAATTACCCTTTGCAAATGACTGATCGCTCCAACCCATTTTTTCTTCCGATTCAAACAATAGGGTAGCAACCAGATCGATCACTACACCGGCGCATTCGCCAACGCCTATCGCGGTTGCAAATGTTTCCTGGTGGCCCCAGTCTACAAATTCATCATCAGTAAGGTTCTCAAGATTGGCCAGCGGTTTTAACAGGTGGTAGAAATAATCCTTGCCCTGCCTGTCGTAATAGTTATGAAAGGTTTCATCTGCAATGGAATTCGCTTTATAATCATCCAAAACAGCACGCAAAACTAAAGTTGCACGCTTTGCTGGTACTTTCACCACTTTGTCGGCAGCGCGGCCAAAACCGTCGCCAACCGTTCCGCCGCCTAACAGCACCTGTACCGAAGGCAATACCTTGCCATTTGCCTTTAACGAGCTGCCATGAAAACCGATATGCGCCAAACCATGCTGACCGCAAGAGTTCATACAGCCACTTATTTTGATCTTGATCTCGCGGTTATAAATGAATTCTTCATACTCGTTGTAGATCAAGTCTTCCAACACTTTCGACAAGGTCATGCTGTTGGAAATACCTAAGTTACAAGTATCTGTACCGGGGCAGGTGGTAACGTCTGCAGGGCTGTCGAAGCCGGGGGCAGAGAGGTCCAGATCCGTCAGTCCACTATATAAAGCTGGTAATGCTTCCTTGCGGACGTACTTTAAAAGCAATCCCTGGTTTTGGGTAATCCGTATTTCATCAGCAACCAGCGGACGAAGTACTTCAACTAACTTGCGTGTAGTATCGGTTGAAAGATCGCCTACAGGTACTTTTATAAATACGCCGTAAAAGTCTTTTTGCTTTTGCTCAAAAACGTTTGTCGCCAACCATTGCTCATAGCGTAATGGATTGGTTATTTCAACTTCGGGATATGTAGTTGTTACAGGAAGAACAGGCGCTTCAATTGCATCACGATTGATCGGATAAGTTTTTACCTTATTGGCAATACGCTCTTCTTTTGTTAAACGCAGCACTTCTTCCAAACCCAATTTTTGTATCAGGTATTTTAAACGCGCTTTATTACGGTTATTGCGCTCGCCATAGCGATCGAACACACGAATTACCGATTCGATATACGGGATCAACTGATCTTCGGGAAGAAACTCTTCAACAATACTGGCCAATAGTGGCTGTGCACCTAAGCCGCCACCTAATGCTATTTTAAAACCGCGTTCGCCTTTGTCATTTATCTTAGGTATAGCGCCGATATCGTGAATGTAACTGAATGCAGTATCCTCATCACTTGATGAAAACGAGATCTTAAACTTACGGCCCATTTCCTGGCAAATAGGGTTGCGCAGGAAGAATTCATAAACAGCGTGCGCGTAAGGCGAAACATCAAATGGCTCTTTTGGATCGATACCTGCAGTAGGAGAGGCCGTTACATTACGAACCGTGTTTCCGCAGGCTTCGCGAAGCGTAATATCGTCACGTTCCAACTCGGCCCATAGTTGCGGAGTACGATCGAGGCTTACATAGTGGATCTGGATATCCTGACGGGTAGTGAGGTGCAGGTTGCTACTGGCGTATTCGTCTGATACATCGGCAATGCGCAACAACTGCTGAAAAGTTACTTTACCGAAAGGCAGCTTTATGCGCACCATCTGCACACCGGGCTGGCGCTGGCCGTAAACACCGCGTGCTAAACGCAGGCTCCTGAATTTCTCATCATGTATTTTGCCTTCGCGAAAAGCCCTGATCTTTTTTTCAAGATCGATAATATCCTGCTCAACTACCGGGTTCTCCAGCTCCGTTCTGAAACTCTGCATGTTTAATTTGATGTTATAAAAACGCCTCTTTTGCTTTTGGCTAAAGAGGCGCGTAAATATTTTTTGTTGTATTCCTCTAATAGCTTTCCCTGTTGCTGTAAATCCAGCAGCAGCCCATATACATGTGGTATGTGTTACGAATGGTCAGCATAGTAAGTCACAAATATACATATAGTATAGGGAAATGGTAGTAGATTATTGAAAAAAGTTGATTATGACAAAAAAATGGACTTTTAGATATTTAGAATAAGATTGCTTTCCCGACTGATCACATCGGCGATGCTGGTTTCTGAGAGTATTTTCAGGGTCGCATCGCGTACTTCTATAAATACCGCACGTATGCCGCAGGTAGTTTCCTGGTGGCACTCGTCGCATTTATGGTAAAAGTTAAGACTGGCGCACGGAACCATGGCGATGGGCCCGTCGGTAATGCGCATAATGCTTACCAGGTAAATGTCTTTCGGGTCTTTATTGAGGCTGTAGCCACCACCTGCGCCTTTCTTACTATACAGAAAACCTGCGTTGCGGAGGTCTAACAGTATTTGTTCAAGAAATTTTTTGGGTATCTTTTCCTGTTCGGCGATCCTGGAGATCTGCATGGGTGGTTTGTCCATGTTTTTCCCCAAAATTACCATCGCTTTAATTGCGTACTTGGTTTTCTTCGATAGCATTTTTCAACAATACAAAACCAAATATATAGAAAAGATTAGGTGTAAATGTAAAATGTTTAATACGACAGGGAGTAAGCCGTAATAAAAAAAGCCGCTGCAGCGACTTTATATGCTCAACATAAAATTAAATCCGAGTGTAATTTGGGGGTTAAATGGTTGTTTTTTACGCTTTTTAAAAATCCCGTCATTATTAACTAAAGCTCCAACGGCTTTCAAAACCGGGGTCAACACTGTGTCTAATATTCTCATTCTTTCTGGTCAGTTATAGGTACTAATACGTTAAACTAATAAGCAAAGTTTCAAAAACGATGCCATTAGGAAAAAAATGACAATCACCATCTATATTTTTATTCCCGTATTGTTTTAAAGGCAGATTATTGAATACAATTATATATTTGTCGATACATACACCAATTCCGCCATTACCATGCAAAACCTAAAGAATACTATCTATATAGTTATAATCTTATGTTGCATTAATCTTTCAAAAAGTCATGCGCAAAGTAATAAACCGTTATTTCCGGGGCACCCGGGGGTAGTTTCATATACCTACCGCGATTATTTCGCAAAGGACGTAGCGCGAACGCTGGATGTGGTGCAGGCCAATGGTTTTACAGACATCGAGTTTTCGAGCCTGTTTGGAGAGGCTGCCACGGAATTACGGGCGATGATCGATGCGCGGGGCATTAAATGCTCATCTTACGGGATAGGTTACGACGACCTGATCAATAAAACGGACAGCATCGCCAAAAATGCGCTGATACTGGGTGCGCAATATGTACGTGTTGCAGGCATACCGCATAAAGGAGATTTTACTTTGGACGAAGCCAAAAAAACGGTTGAAGATTTTAACCGTGCCGGGAAATACCTGAAGGAAAAGTATGGACTTATCTTTATTTATCATAACCACGGTTTCGAGTTCCAGCCGTATCAGAACGGCACATTATATGATTACATCGTACAAAACACCGATCCGCAATACGTAAGCTTTGAGCTGGATATTTTATGGGCGTTTTTTCCCGGCCAAAATCCCGCCGGATTATTGGAAAAGTATGGCGACCGTTATAAGGCGCTGCATTTAAAGGATATCAGGAAAGGCATCCCCGGTAATCTATCAGGCGGAACAAATCCGGATAACGAAACTGCGCTTGGCAGCGGCGCTATCGATATACCATCGGTAATAAAGGCTGCTGTGAAATATCATATCCAGCATTATTATATTGAGGATGAAAGCAGCAGGGTTTTGCGCCAGGTGCCGGTTAGTATTGCTTATTTACAGAGTTTGGGGCGGTGATAAATTCTATCATTCTTAGCTGGGTCTTAAGCCTTAAGCGTTCCAGCCGCCTGGAAGAATTTATTTATGAGTTTGGCTAAATTTTGGCGATGGCTTTGGTAATTTTTTATTAGTGTTTTTGATATCTCTCCTAGTAGATGCCGAATCAACTATTTTATATCTGATTAGTGCATTATAACAAAAATCAGGATCTGTAGTATGAAAAATTAAAAAATAAGTTGTTTCAAAATGAGCATCAGCCCTTACCAAAATTGTATATTTTAAACTATCTGCCTTTATACTATCTGTAAAAAAAATCGAAAGAGTTTCTAACTGAATCACCAGGAGCATATTCTCCAATGTAAGAGGATGAATAGAATACACTATCACATGCTTTTGTTCTCATATATTGTTCCCAATCAAAGTGATTTCTTTTGGTCAACATATCAATAGGTATGTACCAAATTTTTGCTCTCACTACGCCCTTAATTTGAAAACTTGATTTCCCCGCATTATTAATAGTCATAAAATAGCTCGTGTGCATTTTATGATTTACATAATTGTCCTGTACTGTTGAATACATAAAAGATAATCGTTCAATTGGCGTATCGTCTTTAACCATACTGTTAATAGCTAAAACAATTGGAAGCCACAAATTGGCCAATCCAGCAATTGTATACCATCTTCTATACCATTTTTTTTTACGTTTAACCCTTGGTTTAGTAATATTTTCTGCGTCAGACATGGTTAAGGACTTAAGTATGAGGTAAATATAATGAATATTCTATAAAGTGCTAAATAAGATAAACTATGTCAACTATGTGATTTTTATACCATTCTGCCATATTGCATGTAATAAAAAAATTTCTACCTTTCAACATTTTATTTAACTGACCAATATTCGATTTCATGAAGAAACATCATTTATTATGGCTGGCATTACCCGCGGTAGTTGCCATGTCGTGCAAAAGTAAATCCGGTTCGGGCGACGGAGATTCCGTGCGCACCGTATTTTTTGATAAAACCGGGATGGATACTACCGTAAAACCCGGCGACGACTTTTTTAGCTATGCCAACGGCGCATGGATGAAAAAGACCGCTATACCGGCATCTCAATCCGGCTGGGGATCATTCTATATTGTCGATGACGATAACGAAAAGAACCTGCACACCATGCTGGAAGGCATTTCAAAACAGGACAATGCAGCCGGCAGCACCGAGCAAAAAGTGGCTGATCTGTACCTGAGCGGTATGGATACCGTTGCTATAGATAAGCGCGGTTACGACCCGATAAAACCTTTGCTTGCAAAAGCTGCGGCCATTAAAGATTATAAAGACCTTGTTAAGATGGCTGCCGATCGCTTTAAAGAGGGCGGAGGCTTTTTGTTCGGCTTCTATATCTCGCCTGACGACAGGATCAGTACTAAGAATACTGCACATTTCGACCAGACCGGTTTAGGGTTGCCTGACCGTGATTACTATTTTAAAACAGATACGGCATCGGTTACCATTCGTAACAAATACGTTAAATATATTGCGAAGCTTTTCACGTTAACCGGTGTTGATGCCGCGACTGCCGATAAGAAGGCTGCAGATGTATTGAAGTTGGAAACGGCTATTGCACAGTCACATTCAACCCCTGTTGAACTGCGCGATCCGGTAAAAAACTACAACAAGTTTACTACTGCCGACTTCCAGAAAATGTTACCGGATGTTGATGTGGCAGATGCCTTCAACCGCATGGGATTAAAAGCCGATACTGTGTTGGTTGGTCAGCCTAATTATTATAAAGCATTGGATGGCCTGCTGAAAAATACGCCGATAGATGCATGGAAGGATAAAGAAACCTTCGATATCATCAGCAGCAATGCTTCAGATCTGAGCAAACCTTTCAGGGATGCTAATTTTGACTTCTACAGCCATACCCTTAATGGATTAAAATCTCCTAAAGAACGCTGGAAGACCATGATCGAAAATATAGATGGTGGCTTGGGCGAATTGCTTGGTCAGCTTTATGTGGCTAAATATTTTCCGCCTGATGCAAAACAGCGTATGCTCGACCTTGTGAATAACCTGCAAAGCGTTTATCGCCAGCGGATACAAAACGTTGATTGGATGAGTGATTCGACCAAAAAGAAGGCGCTTGCCAAGCTGGACGCTTTCACCAAAAAGATTGGCTATCCTGATAAATGGAAAAAATACGATGATGTTACTATCGACAAAAGCACCTATTTCGAAAACGAAGAATCTATCGCCAAGCATAATTATAACGATATGATCAAACGGGAAGGCAAAACTGTCGACCGTACTGAATGGGGTATGACGCCGCCAACCGTTAACGCGCAATATAACCCGCTGATGAACGATATCACCTTCCCGGCAGGTATTTTGCAATTTCCGTTCTTCGATAAAAATGCTGATGATGCAATCAATTATGGCGCAATTGGCGCGGTGATCGGTCACGAAATGACACACGGTTTTGATGACCAGGGCAGTCAGTACGACAAAAACGGCGATTTGAAAAACTGGTGGTCGCCGGAAGATCGTGCTAAATACAAAAAGAAGCTGCAAGGCATGATCAACCAATATAACCAATTTGTTGTGCTGAACACCCTTCATGTAAACGGTGAGCTTACCCAGGGTGAAAACCTTGCCGATATTGGCGGTATTGCCATTGCTTACCAGGCATTTAAAAATACAGAACAAGGTAAAGGCGATACAAAAGTAGACGGCTTTACACCGGATCAGCGTTTCTTCCTGGCATTTGCACAGATATGGCGCATAAAAGACCGTGACGAAAGGTTAAGAATGCGTATCAGTATCGATCCGCACTCGCCCGAAATGTACCGCGTTAATGGCTCGGTATCCAATACACCTGCATTTTACAAGGCGTTTAATGTACAACCAGGTGATAAGCTTTTCCGTGTGGACACTGCGAGGGTGAAAGTTTGGTAAACATTATAATGTAGAGGCGCAAAATTTACGTTTCTACATTATAGATATTCAAGACTTACGAGGTTTTAAACTTTGTAAGTCTTTTTTGTTTTTATATGTCACCTGTACATTTTTTTTGATATTAGCCGCTTAATGTAAATACAAAATCAATTATCATCCTATATTTGAAACCGGGATTATAAACTAATGGACGGGCAATTATTAAGAAGCCAGCAATGGTTTGGTAAAAAGGGCAAAGATGGCTTTATCTATCGCGCCTGGATGAAAAATCAGGGGATTCCGGCACATGAGCTGCAGGGAAAGCCGGTTATCGGCATCTGCAATACATGGTCGGAGTTAACGCCTTGTAATGCCCATTTCCGTGAATTGGCCGAGTCTGTAAAACATGGTATTTATGAGGCCGGCGGTTTCCCGGTGGAATTCCCGGTAATGTCGCTTGGCGAAACGCTGATTAAGCCTACAGCCATGTTGTATCGCAACCTGGTGAGCATGGATGTGGAAGAATCCATCCGTGCAAACCCCATAGACGGTGTCGTACTGCTTTGCGGCTGCGATAAAACCACACCGGCATTGGTGATGGGCGCATGCAGCGTCAACCTGCCAACCATTGTGGTATCAGGCGGGCCGATGCTTACCGGCAAATATAAGGGCAGGGATATCGGCACCAGCGATGTGTGGCGTTTCTCGGAAGATTATCGCGCCAACAAAATGAGCGATGAGGAATTTTATGTTGCCGAAGCTTGCATGGCGCGAAGCCGCGGGCATTGTGCGGTAATGGGTACGGCATCTACTATGGCTTGTATGGTGGAATCATTGGGCTTGTCATTGGCAGAGAATGCGGCTATCCCGGCAGCGGATTCAAGGCGGAAAGTACTGGCGCACTTGTCGGGAAGCAGGATTGTTGACATGGTGCGCGAAGATTTGAAGCTTTCGGATATATTAACCCGAGAGGCATTTGAGAATGCTATTAATGTAAACGCGGCTATCGGCGGCTCAACTAATTTCATTATTCATTTACTGGCTATTGCGGGAAGGATCGGTATCGATCTGAACATCGACGATTTTAATACTTCTGCTCAAAACATCCCGCTGCTGGCCAATTTGCAGCCATCGGGTAAATATTTTATGGAAGATTTCTTTTATGCAGGAGGCTTGCCTGCTTTAATGAAAGAAATGGATGGGTTGATCCATCGCGATACAATAACTGTAAGCGGCAAATCTATCGCTGCCAATTATGAAGATGCTGAATGTTATAACCGGGATATTATCGGTACGATGGATGAGCCGTTCAATACGGTTTCGGGCATCGTCATATTAAAAGGTAATTTGTGCGAAAATGGCGCTGTTTTAAAACCATCCGCAGCAACACCCGGATTAATGAAGCATAGCGGGAAAGCAGTTGTTTTTGAGACCATTGAAGATTACCGGTCGAAAATAGACGACCCGGAATTGGACGTGGATGAAACAAATGTATTGGTATTGAAGAATGTAGGCCCGAAAGGCTATCCGGGTATGCCGGAAGTGGGCAATATGTCTATCCCCAAAAAGTTACTGGATAAAGGCATTACTGACATGGTGCGGATTTCGGACGGGCGCATGAGCGGAACCGGTTTTGGTACGGTAGTGCTGCATGTTTCGCCGGAAGCGGCAGTTGGCGGTACGCTGGCAATTGTGCAGGATGGCGATATGATTACGCTTGATGTGCATGCTGGTGTTTTGCATGTGGAGCTGAGCGATGAGGAAATAACAAAAAGAAAACAGTTGCTAAATGATGCGGGAACTTTAACAAATCGTGGTTATGTTTGGCTTTATCAAACGCATGTGGAACAGGCGCATTTGGGCGCAGACCTGGATTTTTTGAGAGGCGCTTCGGGCAGCGAGGTGTTAAGGGATTCGCATTAACAACAAATGAGAATTAACGACTTTACAGGGTTAACGGCTATAGTAACCGGTGCGGGCAACGGCATCGGTTTTGAAGTTGCGCGGCAACTGGCCCTGCATGGCGCGTCAGTGGTGATGAATGATATCGATGCTGAATTGATCCAATCATCGTCTGATAAAATAAATGAATTGGGCGTTGGAAAAACGTTTCCTTTTGCAGGCGATGCGGGGGATATCAGCGTAATTGAAGCTTTAGTAAACGTTGTAGTAGAAAAATTCGGCAAACTCGACATCGCGATAGCAAATGCGGGCATAACTTTGTTTGGCGACTTCCTGCAATATGAACCGGAGGCCCTGCAAGGTGTTATGCGCCTGAATTTGCAGGGCAGTTTTTTCCTCGCGCAAAAAGCGGCTAAGCAAATCATACAGCAGCAAAGTGGGGGGAGCATCTTGTTTATGTCGTCAGTTACCGGGCACCAGGCGCATAAAAACCTGGCGGCATATGGCATGACCAAGGCAGCTTTGGAGATGCTGGCAAAGAACCTGGTTATCGAATTATCCGAGTACGGGATCACGGTGAATACTGTTGCACCGGGCGCGACATTGACCGAGCGGACACTGGAAGATGCCGAATACAAGGCTACCTGGTCGCGTATTACGCCGATGGGGAGGCCTGCGTCGGTTGAGGATGTAGCCAATGCGGTATTATTTATGGTATCGCCGGCGGCGCGGCATATTACCGGGCAAAATATTGTGGTTGATGGCGGCTGGACAGCAGTGAGCGTATCACCATACTAAATTATAGATCATGTTTAGATTAGATAATAAAACAGCCGTTGTAACCGGCGGCGGAAGCGGCATAGGAAGGGCCATTTCCACCATATTCGCGCAGCAGGGCGCAAAAGTTTACATCGTTGATGTGGACGAAAAAGGCGCAAATGAAACGGTTGCAGATATAACGCAAAAATCAGGTGCTGCAGCATTTAAAAAGTGCGACATCTCGTCAAAAGAACAGGTAGATGAAGTTATTGCTGCGATCATTGCCGAATCAGGCCTTGATATATTGGTAAACAATGCGGGCATCGCCCATGTCGGTAATATAGAGCAAGTTACGCCTGATGCGCTCGACCGTTTATTTAATGTGAACGTAAAGGGCATGTACCACGCTATTTTTGCAGCCATCCCGCATTTTAAACAAAACGGCGGCGTGATTTTGAATATGGCATCCATCGCATCGATAGTTGGACTGACTGACCGTTTTGCCTACAGCATGACCAAAGGCGCGGTAAACGGCATTACCTTATCGGTAGCCCGCGATTATTTGGCGTATAATGTCCGTTGTAATTCCATATCCCCGGCAAGGGTACATACGCCCTTCGTAGATGGCTTTATAGCAAAGAATTACCCGGGGAGGGAAGAAGAGATGTTTGCTAAATTACAGGCTTCACAGCCTATCGGCCGTATGGGCAAACCTGAGGAGATCGGGCATTTAGCATTATATCTGTGCTCTGACGAAGCAGCATTCATTACCGGAAACGATTATGCCATTGACGGCGGATTTACAAAACTGAACACCTAATACTATGAAACTAATACGATACGGCGAACCGGGCCAGGAAAAACCGGGTGTAATAATTGACGATAAAAAATACGGCCTGACCAATTTTGCAGGCGACTTTGACCAGGCATTTTTTGGCGGCGACGGTTTGAAAAAACTCAGCTCGTATATCGCTACCAATAAAAATGAGCTGTTCCCGATACCTGATAACGTAAGGCTTGGGCCACCGGTGGCAAACCCGTCAAAAATTGTGTGTATAGGTCTTAATTTTGAGGATCATGCGCGCGAAACCAATGCGCCGATACCGAAGGAACCTATTATATTTTTCAAAGCCACAACTGCATTAGCCGGGCCGAATGACGATGTGATCATCCCCAAAAACAGTGTAAAAACAGACTGGGAGGTGGAGCTGGCATTTGTGATCGGTAAAAAAGCAAGCTACGTTGAATTAGCTGATGCGTTGGGCCATGTGGCAGGGTATTGCCTCCATAATGACTATAGCGAGCGCGAGTTCCAGATAGAGCGTGGCGGCCAATGGGACAAAGGCAAAAGCTGCGATACATTTGCGCCGGTAGGGCCGTTTATAGCAACTTCTGATGAAATTGTTGATGTAAATAAATTAAAGATGTGGCTGAAAGTGAATGGCAAAACCATGCAGGACGGCAGCACATCCACCATGATATTTGATGTGCCTTTCCTGGTGCATTACATCAGCCAGTTTATGACTTTGCTGCCGGGCGATATCGTTTCGACCGGAACGCCTCCGGGCGTGGCGCTGGGTATGAAAGAGCCGCAATACTTA
>JABDAU010000100.1 GCA_013289045.1 Bacteroidota bacterium
TATTCACCGGGTTAGCCCTTGCAGCTCTTATCGCTGTGTACCCTACCGTTAGCCAGGCAATCAATATTGAACCGCCGATGGTGGCGATAAAGAACCAGGCGCCTAAGCCGATGCGATACGAGTATTGCTGCAGCCATTGGTGCATAAAATACCAGGCTACGGGCGCTGAGATCACAAAGGCGATGCTGATGAGGATAGTGAACTCTTTTGACAGCAATATCAGTATCGATTTTATTGGTGCGCCTAATACTTTGCGGATGCCGATCTCTTTTTTGCGCTGGATGGCCATGAACGATACCAGGCCATACAAACCAAGGCAGGAAATAAATATGGCCATTGCCGAGAATATTTTGTACAGCTGCGCCAGCTGGTTTTCCTGGATGTAGAAGTTAGCGATGTCCTGGTCGACAAAGCTGTATTGAAAGGTAAAGTTAGGGTATTTTGAGTCCCATATTTTTTGCATGGAA
Source organism: Bacteroidota bacterium (assembly GCA_013289045.1). GTDB lineage: Bacteria > Bacteroidota > Bacteroidia > Sphingobacteriales > Sphingobacteriaceae > Mucilaginibacter. The sequence continues at coordinate 468 of JABDAU010000100.1, forward strand.
GCGATAACCGGCTGTACTTGCGCCATATCGATCTTGATGCTGGCCAGGCCATAGGCCTTTTTATTACAGGTCATTACTACCGGCAAAATCGTATCGCGGAAGGAAGCAATATGAAAATCCTTTACCACGCCAACTATCGGGCATTTAACGCCGCTCACGTCCACCACTTTGCCCAGCGCCTGCTGCGGGTCGCGGTAGCCCAGTTTGCGGGCAACGCTTTGGTTCACCACAAATTCGGCAGTGGTATCGCGCTGGTAAAAGCACCTGCCTGCCAGGAATTTAATATGATAAACGCTGAAGTAGCTGGTATCCACAACTTTAATCGCTACTTCCATATCGGGCTCTTTGCCGGTGTTGCCGGGCGTGCGCAGATCGGTATAATTACCGCCCATTGCTGGTGCGCTCAGGGCGAAGCTTACATTTTTCACACCGGGCGTTTTCAAAAGCTCATTACGCAAAACGTCCTGACTTGCCCTTCCGGCGCTATCGCGTGGGAATTCTGCCGTGATGATGGCATCTTTGGCAAAGCCCATATCGGCATTATGGAAGTAATTCATTTGCGAGGCCACCACCAGCGTGGCAATGATGAGCACCTGCGCAATAACGAACTGCAGCACAACAAGTCCCCTTCTTAACGACACACCGCCACCCTGCTGAACGGCTACCGAGCTTTTTAAAACTTTTACCGCATTAAATCCTGAAAGCAGGAAGGCCGGATAAAATCCGGATAGAAAGATCACCGCCAATAATGACCCGGCAACGATTAGCGCCATATCGCCATCATATAATGCGGATTGCGCCAGTTGGATATCAAGCAGATGATTGATTGCGGGTATACATAATTCTGCTGCCAGCACCGCTATAATTAAAGCGAATGTGCTGATAATGGCCGCTTCGCCCAAAAATTGTGCAATGAGATGGCCGCGATTACTGCCGAGCACCTTCCTTACGCCTACTTCCCGGGCGCGGTTTATGGCCTGCGCGGTACTGAGGTTAATAAAGTTTACACATGCTATTACCAGCAGGAAGATGCCGATGGCGCTCAGTGCGAAAATGAGGTTCTTGCTAAAAACATGACCGGTATACGTGCCATAACGCGAATCATAATGGATCTCGTTAAGCGGCTGCAACGAAAGCGTGTAGCCTGCATTTACCGGTTTAATGTATTTATCAGTGAATTTATTAAGCTGTTTCTCAAATGCTTCCTGCGAGTCGTTTGCTTTTAGCTGTACATAACATTCGTTGTCGTCGTCAATGCCATCCCAGTTGCTGAAATTCATGAACTTACGCAGGGTTGCATACGAGGTAACTTCTTTTATCGGGAAATCGGTATTGGCAGGCATGTCTTTCAGGATGCCTGTTACTTTAACCGGGATGCCATCCATGCTGAAAGTTTTGCCCATGGCATTGTGCCAGTCGCCAAAGTATTTATTGGCTGTGGCTTGCGTAAGCAATATATTGCCGGGCATTTTGAGCGAATTGTGATCGCCGGCGACTGTGGGGAAACTGAACATGTCAAAAAACTGCGGTTCGGCAAAGAAAACGCCGGTAGTTTCCTTAAACTTTTTAGGCGCCGAGCTGCCTTTTTCGGCAATGATCACCTGCGCAGGGTTATCGGTATTGATACAACCCACGTTTGCCAGCTGCGGGTAATTATCGCGCAAGCCCTCTGTTACCGGCACGGGAACGCCGGTGCGGTATTCGCGGTTTACGGCATTGCGGCCGATGCGTACGATGCGGAAAAGCCTGCTTTTATTTGTGTGGAAGGTATCGAAGCTTTGCTCATACCGAACCACCAGGAATATCAATAAAAACCCGGCAAAACCCACCGATAAACCGGTAATGTTTAAAAAGGACTGGCCCTTGCGCCTGGCAAGGTTCCGGAAAGCGGTTTTAAAGTAATTTTTGATCATGGCAACGCGAATAAGGATGTACGGCTATTTATGTTTGTAATATAAATAAAATGCCATTGAAATAATATGTTGATTTTCAATATGTTAATCAGAAATATTACAGGATAAACTGTACGGTTATGATACAGTGGCTGTACGGTTTTCGGGCAGTGGTTTGGGGAGTGGATTTATAAGGGTGTTCCCCGGAAAATAAGATTTGAAAGGTTTGCTTAGTTGGGATCGATTGCTGTGTTAACTTCACCTATAATCATGTAGCCGCACACGCGCATTCCTGCTTTTAACAAAAGTGCTTTAGACGCCTGATTGTTAATGTTGCACCGGGCGGCAGGAACCCTGTTTAATCGGTAGGCTTCCTTTTTAAGCTCCTGCATAATCAAAACACCGTAGCCTTGTCTTCTAAAGTCGTCCTTCACCTCATAATATATGTCAATATAAGGGAAATTATAGTTCCAGATAAAACCACCAGTGGCAACAACTTCCCCATTTTGCTGTATACTGTAAGCGTCCCATTCATCTGCATTTTTACTTTTTACAAATTGTGCACCGTCAATTGTAAACGCTGTTTCAAAAGCTGTTTCGAATAGTATGGCCTCGGCATTGATATTTTTTGCTGACTCAAATGCCATACCGGCAAGTAAAATATCATTGGTTTGGCATTGTACATAACCGGCATTTGCCGCTTTTACAAACTGATCAAATATCTGCCTGGCATATTTTCTAAAAGGCTGGTCTAAAAAGAATTCACATATTGTATCCCTATCTTCACGCTTATCCTTTCCCCATACTGATCCATAACCAATAGAAAGTTCGTTAAGTTTAAAAAGGTAATTGTCCACCCATCCGGCACCGTGACATTTGTTATAAATGAATTGAAATTTAGTTTCTGCGAGAAATAATCGGCGATGCGATTCGATATCCGTTTCCTGTGCGCTTACGATTTTAAATTCCATGGAAGTGTAACTAATAGCGGGCTTTATTCAAAAATACTAAAAACGTCTTTTACTTCACACAATTACCAATTACACCATTCCCGGTATGCTATTTGCAAAGTATTGTTTATCATGCAGATATACGGCAGGACAAATAGCGAATTATGGTATAAGATCTTTTTTTGGATGTATGTCGTCGCGTACCTGCTGTTTTGGATATTTGCCAGGGGCAAGTCGCCGCAAATATCGCAGGCGCAGCTGCAGCCCACTATCCCACCTTACCAGGCAGAGCATATCACCAAAATACAAACCGGCAAAACTACCCCTGATGAACTGGTCAACTTTGCCTGTTCCATGGTTGGGACGCCGTATAAGTTTGGTTCGACTGATCCGGCGGAAGGACTGGACTGCTCGGGTTTCGTTACCTATGTTTTTAACCATTTTAATATAACGGTGCCGCGTGTGTCGACAGATTTTACGCTGGTGCAGCATGCCGTACCCTTGCAGGATGCCAAATTGGGCGACCTGATCCTGTTTACCGGCACCGACAGCACCGACCGTGTGGTAGGACACATGGGTATCATATCCTCTACGCCCGGCGAGCCTTTGCGCTTTATGCACTCCACATCGGGCAAAGAAGATGGCGTGGTGGAAACCGATTTCGCCAACATTTATTATGAGTCGCGCTTTGTAAAAGTGGTGCGGGTTTTTCCGCAAAATGACTGGAAATAATTTGCAGATACACGAATTTTTATTCTTATATTAAACAAAAAATATTTTGCTGATTAGCAGCCATTTGTTACAAACAACCGCCCCCGTTCGGCGTTGTGAATAATAAGTAGCCGATTATCCTGTTTTAACTATCAAGAAAATTACATTGTTCATTAACAAAATTTTTTTAACTTGTCGCCTAATCAATACCCGACCCCATGAAAACAGAAAACCGTAACACACTGCTCGAAACCATTTTGGTTAAGCTGAACCCTTCTGACCTGGTAAGCCGCGAAAATCGCCAATTGATCATCGCGCGTATTGAAAATTTCAGGGAACAAACAGGCCTTAACCACCGCCAGTTTGGCGACCGTATGCGACAGGAGATCGTCGGGTTACGGAGTTGGCTGTCGGGTACCTGCGATCTCACCGTTGAGACGCTGGCCGACATTTGCTGCATCTTCGGCCTCACCCTTGGCGACCTCGTGCTGGAACGAGGCTAACGCGCTAACTCAAGGCCTATGGCCTTTTAAAAAACAAAATGACTTTATCAAAAAGCCATGCGAACACCGCATGGCTTTTCGTTTTTTATATGATGATAGTAAACCTTGCACTGGTTTAAGAGTTAGCGCAGCGCTCTTAAATCCATAATAAAAAGCAGGACTCCTCCGGCAAGTTGATGAATAAAGCTATGTGTGTAATATAGCAGCGGTATTGATCTCATGCAGGGCAAATTGGCTTACTGTTACCGGAAGTATTATATTAATTGAGCCGGACGGAGTCCTTATTCTTCTAAGTTAGATTTAAGGGCGCCGCGCTAACTCTTAAACCAGCAGGCAAGTCAACCCTTAAATCCATCCCCGAAAAAATATTTTTCTCACAACGGTTTGACTATTCAAATATTTAATAATTTTAATGGAAAATTAACCTCCAACCCTTTATGTCATCCACCTCTTCCCGCTCTTTTCGCGGCCGGATCTTCCTCACGGCAGGCATCCTTATTGTGATTGTTGCAGTTGTTTTATTCTGGAAACACAAATCGAAAAAAGCTGATATGCAGCAGTTTTCGCGATACATCGAGGCGTACACTTCGGGCGTCATCTCGAAGGGAAGCACTATCCGAATTAAGCTCGCGAACGAGATACAAACCGTGCATGAGCAAAACGAGGAGGTGAAAAGCGACCTGTTCAGTTTTTCGCCAAACGTAAAAGGGAAGGCCTATTGGGTGGATGCGCAAACTATCGAGTTCAGGCCTTCGGAAAAGCTTGATCCGGACAAGAATTACGAGGCGGATTTCAACCTGGGCAAGGTAACCAAAGTGGATGCCGAGTTTGAGCATTTTGTGTTCGACTTTAAGACGATAAAGCCTGACTTTACGGTGGAGTTCAAGAGCATTCAAACGGCTACTTCTACCTCGCTGGATAAGATGAAAATAACCGGCGAAGTACAAACCGCCGACAATGAAGACCCGGCGGAGGTGGAGAAACTTATATCGACCCATTTCGGCAGCCCGGTGAAACTGACCTGGCAGCATCATCCGGCAACCAACACGCATGAGTTTGTGATCAATAACATCCCACGCCCGCAAAGCATGCCTGACCAGCTGGATGTGAATTGGGATGGCGGTCCGCTTAATATCGATAAAAATGGCAGCCAGCCTTTTGAGATACCTGCCGTTGGCGATTTTAAGCTGCTGGATGTTACAGCCGTGCAGGACCAGGAGCAATATATATTGTACCAGTTCTCCAACCCGCTAAAGGTTGGGCAGGAGTTGAGCGGTTTGCTGGGTTTGAGTAATCAGCCCGAAATGTCATATACCATCGACGGTAGTTTGGTAAAAGTGTATCCACCTGAAATACTCTCCGGCAATTACACGGCTTTTGTAAACGCCGGTGTGCAGGACATCACTAATAAAAAGATCGAACGCAGCTATAACGCCAATATTTATTTCGAAAACCGCCAGCCATCGGTAACCATCCCCGGCAAGGGTGTTATTTTGCCGGATTCGGGCAAGCTGATGATGCCTTTTGAGGCCACGAACCTGAATGCGGTGGATGTTTCCATCATTAAGATCTACGAGAATAACGTACCGCAATATTTCCAAAATAATGGTTTCGACGGGCAGGATCAGTTAAGGCAGGTGGGCAAACCTGTGGTAGAAAAAACCATCCGTCTTGATGACGATAAAACCCTGAACCTGACCAAGAAGAACCGCTTCATGCTGGATATCGACCACCTGATGCGTACCGAGCCGGGCGCCATTTACCGCGTGATCATCGGGTTCCGTAAATCGTACTCTATATATAACTGTACTGCGCCGCAAACTGCGGCTAAGGCAACTGATGATTCAGATGGTGATGATGAGAGCGCTGATGAAGGCGAGGGCAGTCCGGATATGTCGGGTGCGGGGATTGATGAGGATGATAGTTTTTGGGCGCGATATGACAATTATTATCCGATAGGTTACAAATGGCAGGACAAGGATAACCCATGCACCGATTCCTATTATACAAAAGATCGTTGGGCTACGCGTAATATCATCGCCTCCAATATCGGCCTCATCGTAAAACACGGCAACGATAACAGCATGACGGTGGCCGTGACCAACATTATGGATGCCCAGCCGATGAAGGGCGTCGAGCTGGAATTGCTGGATTACCAGAAACAGATCATACTAAAAACCACCTCGGATGGCGATGGCTTTGCAAACTTTATACTGAAACGTAAGCCATATCTACTGATCGCCAAAAAAGGCAGTGAGCGCGGTTACCTGAAACTGGACGATGGCAGCTCATTGCCGCTTTCGCGTTTTGATGTGGGCGGTGAAAATATCCAGAACGGGTTGAAAGGATTTATCTACGGCGAGCGCGGCGTATGGCGGCCGGGAGATTCCATCTTTATGTCGTTTATACTGGAAGATAAGCTGAAGACTTTGCCGCCTGATCACCCGGTGCAATTTGAATTGTATAACCCGCAGGGGCAATTGTATAAAACCATGATCAGTACACATGGTTCGGATGGATTTTACAGTTTCCATACGGCTACTACCATTGCCTCGCCTACCGGTACATGGACGGCGAAGGTGAAAGTTGGCGGCGTAACATATGAAAAGCCGGTAAAGGTGGAAACCATTATGCCAAACCGGTTGAAGATCAGTCTGAATTTCGGCAATAAGTCGTCATTAACCAAGGGAAGTACCGATGGTGTGCTGAATGCGCGCTGGCTGTTCGGTGGTATCGCACAGGATCTGAAGGCGAAGGTTGATGCCTTCCTGTCGCCGCAAAATACCAGTTTTAAGGGATTTGAGGGCTATACTTTTGACGACCCGACGCTGCAATTCGGCACGCAAACGCAAAACGTTTTTGATGGTAAACTGGATGAAAATGGCAATGCCAATATCCAGGCGGACATCAACCTGGAAAAACAAGCGCCGGGACAATTGAAGGCTAATTTCGTGGTGAAGGTATTTGAACCGGGCGGCAATTTCAGCATTAACCAGGTTTCGCTGCCTTATAATGTGTACACGGGTTATGTGGGGATTAAAACGCCTACCGGCAAAATGATGGACGATATGCTTACGACCGATGAGTCGCACCCCATCTCCATTGCCGACGTGGATGTGAACGGACACCCGTTTGCCGGTACGCGCGAGGTGCAGGTGGAGCTTTACAAGATACAATGGCGCTGGTGGTGGGACCAAACCGGCGACGAGATGAGCAATTTCACCCAAGACCAGCTCAATAAACTGGTGACCACGGAAACCGCGACTGTGGTGAACGGCAAAGGCACCTGGAATTTATTGATCCCGAAGGATGACTGGGGCCGCTATCTAATTCGCATAAAAGATAATCAAACCGGTCATAGTACGGGCAAGATCGTGTATGTAGACTGGCCGAATTGGGCCGAGCGTTTGCAGCAGGACAATTCCACCGAGGCTGCGATGCTTTCCTTTACATCCGACAAGAAAACCTATAAAGTTGGTGAGGAAGCTACACTCACCATCCCAACAGGTAGCGATGGCCGCGCTTTGATAAGCTTTGAAAATGGCAGCAAGGTCATTAAAACGGAGTGGATCGACACCCGCAAAGGCGAAACCCGCTATACCTTTAAAGTTGAGGCCGGCATGGCGCCAAACGTGTTTGTGAACGTGACACTGTTGCAGCACTATGCGCAAACGGCAAACGATCTGCCGATACGCATGTACGGCGCTATCCCGATAAAGGTAGAAGACCCCGAAACGGTGCTGAAGCCTGTGATCAGTATGCCGGATAAGATCAGGCCGGAAACGCCGTCGGCGATAACGGTGTCGGAGGCCTCGGGTAAAGAGATGACCTATACCATTGCCATTGTTGACGAGGGCATTCTTGACCTGACCAACTTTAAAACACCTGATCCGCATGAGACCTTCTATTCCCGTGAGGCGCTCGGCGTAAAAACCTGGGACTTGTTCGACTATGTGATCGGCGCTTATGGCGGCGGTCTTGAAAAGATATTGAGCATAGGCGGCGACCAGGGCTTATTGAATAACCAGAATGCGACCGTTAACCGCTTTAAACCGGTGGTAAAATTCCTTGGGCCGTTCCATTTGGATAAGGGCGAAAAGCAAACGCACAGCTTTACCCTGCCGCAATATATTGGTTCGGTAAGGGCGATGGTGATCGCCGGGCATGATGGCAGTTATGGTTCTGCTGAAAAAGCGGTGGCCGTTAAAAAGCCGCTAATGATATTGGCAACGCTTCCGCGTGTGCTTGGGCCTACCGAGCATTTCCAGTTGCCGGTAAGCGTGTTTGCGATGGAAAACAATATTAAAAATGTGACCGTGCAGGTGCAAACCAATGCATTTACCAGCACGGGCGGCACAACGCAAACGGTGACATTCACCAAACCGGGCGATCAACTGGTGACCTTTGATATGGATGTGAAGAATTTCGTAGGTATAGCCAAAGTACATATCATTGCCAAAAGCAGCGGGGAAACCGCTACTGAAGATGTGGAGCTAAGCATCCGCACGCCAAATCCACCGGTTACACGCACCACTGCTAAAGAACTGCAGCCGGGCGAAAGCTGGAACGCGCCTTATACCGCAGTAGGTATGCCGGGCACCAATAAGGCTACATTGGAGGTTTCATCCATACCGCCGCTTAACCTTGCGTCGCGTTTGAGCTATTTGATGGAATATCCTTATGGTTGTATAGAACAAACTACCTCGTCTGGCTTCCCGCAGTTGTACCTGGATCAATTGGTTGATCTGACTACGCGCCAAAAAGCCGATGTGCAGATGAATATCAAAGCCACCATCAGTCGGCTCAATGGCTTCCAGTTGCCAAATGGCGGCCTAAGCTACTGGCCGGGCGAAGGCGATGCGGACGATTGGGGCACTAACTATGCCGGGCATTTTATGCTGTCGGCGCAAGCCAAAGGCTATACTTTGCCTGTCGGATTTTTGGATGCGTGGAAACGTTTTCAGAAACAAAGGGCATTAAATTGGGCGCCAAAAACACGCGAATATTTTAACGAAGATATGATTCAATCCTACCGCCTTTACCTGCTTGCACAGGCAGGCGTACCGGAATTGGGCGCAATGAACAGGCTGAAGGAATTGCCGGGATTAAGCATCGAGGCACGCTGGCAATTGGCGGCGGCTTATAAATTAACCGGACAGCCGGAAGTAGGGTTACAGATGATCCGCGGATTGAGTACCGTTATCCCTCCGTACAACCAGCTTTACGGCACTTTCGGTTCCGATCTGCGTGATGAGGCCATCATCCTGCAAACTTTACAATTGCTTGGATTGGAGCAACGGGCAGGTGCAATGGTGCAAACTGTAGCTTCGCGACTTGCATTGGACGACTGGTACAGCACGCAAACCACCGCTTACTCGCTGATGGCGATTGCGCAGTATTGCGGGCAGAACAAGTCGGGCAGTAAATTGCTGTTTAATTATCAGTCCGGACCGGCAAAGGGGAATATTAACAGCGGGTCGACAATTTGGCAAGGACCGCTTGCGGCCAATGGCGGTCAGGTTAGCCTGAAAAATAACGGCAAAAATCGTTTATACGTAAGGCTGATCCAACGCGGTCAGCCTGCGCCAGGACAGGAACAGGAAGCGCAAAACAACCCCGATATGCTGCAAATGGATGTGAGCTACGTGACTATGGCCGGTCATCCTATCGACATCAAATCCATCAAACAGGGGACTGATTTTGTGGCTATCGTCAACGTTAAAAACCCGGGACAACGCGGGAGATATGATAATATGGCGCTTACGCAGATGTTCCCTTCGGGATGGGAAATCTTGAATACGCGGATGCTGAATAACGACGAGGTATTTAAATCGTCAGCATCGAATTACCGCGATATCAGGGACGACAGGGTGTATACCTATTTCGGGCTTGACCCGCATGAATCTGCAACCTATACGGTGATGCTGACGGCGGCTTATACGGGCAAATATTACCTCCCGGGCGTGTATTGCGAGGCGATGTATAATGCATCGATCAATCATTTGGAAAAAGGGCAATGGGTAGAGGTGACGAAATAAAGTGCATATAAAGGAACGTATTATAAGCTTTTTCAGGCAGTTTGGTAAAACCCGCAAGCGGATGGCCGGGAAACCTTTTTTGATCCCCTCTCGAGAGGGGGTGCGTAAGCCTTGGGCGATGGCAGGGGTGTGTTTATGCAACATGCCATTCTATCGCTTTGCTATAACACACCCCTGCAGCCGCACATTTTCCAGCGCGCCCCCTCTCGAGAGGGGAACTGAAAATAGCTACAGTCACAGCAAATTTTTAAAATAGCTCCCCCGAAAAGGATGATTGGTAAATTTCATTTAAGACGAATTTTTTTTAAAATCCCCTCTCGAGAGGGGGCGCGTAAGCCTGGCGTGATGGCAGGGGTGTGTTTATCCACCATGCAATTCTATCGCTTTGCTATAACACACCCCCGCAGCCGCACTTTTCCCGGCTCACCCCCTCTCGAGAGGGGAACTAAAACCACCTCTCGTAACAGCAAATTTTTTAGAAAGATTCCCCGGAAACGGATGATCGGCAGCATTATTATTTTGCTGCTGCTCATTTGGTTTTGGTTTTGCCTGCCGGGGCGGTTGTTCAATTCGCCTACCTCGTACGTGCTCAATGATTACGAAGGCGTGCTGATGGGTGCATCCATCGCGCCGGATGGGCAGTGGCGGTTCCCGTATGACGAAAATGTGCCTGATAAATTCAAACAGTGCATTACCACTTTTGAGGATAAGCGATTTGAGCACCATTTCGGGGTGGATTTTATGGCTTTGGGGAGGGCCATCAGGCAAAATCTTCGT
>JABDAU010000101.1 GCA_013289045.1 Bacteroidota bacterium
CCAGGCCGTGTCGCTTTTCACCCTGAACTTTTGGAACTGCGGGCCCTGGTAGGTGATGGACGTGATATGGTACGTTTTTGCCAGCGCGATCTTTGCCAGTCTGATTCCTACCGGTTTTTTGTTTATGGGGTGGATATTGCTGGGTTCGCCGACGTCCATAGTGATGGCCATGCCGGTGTTCCGGGTTTTGAGCATGCGGGCTTGCGTGGCGCGGAATTTGGCGTAATCATATGCCGTGGAATCGCTTTTGCCCCAGTTGTAGGGGGTTACCTGTACGTAGTAAAACGTACACAACCCCATAGCCATCCGCTACGCCTTCACCAATTACCCCGTAACCAACCTCGAAAACGCCGGCGGCCTCCCCGCCGAACCCTTCAGAACGGATAATTGGTAAATGACTGAACGAAATTGGATCCCCTCTCGAGAGGGGGCGCGTAGACAGTGCGGCTGCAGGGGTGTGTTATCAAAGCGATAATTTGAATTTCATAATTGTAGAAAGAATACTTTGCCAACCCCGCCGCTGGAACAGCTTTGGGCTAAAAAGTGGCGGCCGGCCCGTGCGGCGCGGACTTGTGTAGCCAGCTTTTGAAGCGCAAAGGCCCCGTGCGGCAAAAAAGCATTTCCAGCGGCTTGATCTTTTGCTACTTTTCTATCAAGAGAAAACGGCGAAGCCCTCTTGAGCACCTTAAAAAATAAACAACCCGCGAAAAACAGTAGCCCCCGCGGCAATGAGCGGTTAAAGCGATAATTAGCAAAGCGACAATAACAAACCAATACAATCAATTCAACAACAACTATTTTGCTAAACAAATAAAAAACTATATTACCACGCCCAATTACACTATGCTTACCAACTCCATCCGATACCTCATACTTACAACAGCCCTGGCACTAACCGCTATAGTTAACGCCTCAGCGCAAACCTTCAAGCTTGCCAACATATTGCAAAGCAATATGGTCATTCAGCAAAACAAACCATTCCGCTTATGGGGAACCGCCAAACCCGGCGACCGCATCAAACTCAACACCGACTGGACAGACCGCGTAACCACCGCCGTAGCCGACGAAAACGGCAACTGGATAGGCGAGGTGAAAGTCCCAAAAGCACACTCCGGCGATTTCAAACCGCATGTTATTGTGGTGATAGACGGCAACGACAACATCAAACTGGACAACCTCCTCATCGGCGACCTGTGGTTTTGCCTGGGCCAATCAAATATGGACATGCCGGTAGCCGAAGAAAAACCCTGGACGTATCGCGGCGTGCCCGACTTTGAAAAGGAAGTAGCGAATGCCAGCTACCCCAACATCCGCCTGTACCGCAGCGACTGGCAGTTCAGGATCGCACCGGCAACCGACACCAAAGGAAAATGGCAGGAATGCTCGCCCGAATCGGTAAAGAATTTCAGTGCTGTGGCCTATTTCTTCGGTCGCAAATTGTACCAACAGATCAATATCCCGATAGGCCTGGTAGTATCTGCCGTACCCGGTGCAGGCACGCAGGCTTTTGTAAGCCGTGAAACATTAGCTCAGGATACTGTGCTGAAACGCGTGTACCTCGATCCCTATCAAAAAATCATCAGCTCGCAGAAATCGGTTGATTCTATCGGGCTTTTCCCGTCTGTAACCAAGCCCACGCTGATCTACAATGCGATGATCTACCCTTTGTTCAATCTCTCCATAAAGGGCATGATCTATTACCAGGGCGAATCCAACATCACCGACAAGCGCGAAAATTACATGCCGCTTTTTACCGCCATGGTTGCACAGTTACGCAATGAATTTAAACAGGGCGATTTTCCCTTCTATTACACCCAGATTGCGCCCAACATGGAGAAAACCGATGATAACGAAACCTTCAACGCGGCCATCTTCAAGGAAACACAGGAAAAGTTCCTCAGCATAAAAAATACCGGCATGGCCGTTACCATGGATGTAGGCGAACAGCACAACGTGCATCCCCGCGATAAAAAGCCGGTAGGCGAACGCCTGGCAGCAATTGCGTTGAATAAAACGTATCACCAGGATATGCCATATCTCGGCCCGCATATTTCAAGGTTCGAGGTACATGGAAATGAGGTAAAAGTGTTCTTCAAAAAAGATGGCCTCGGCATGGGCCTTATCACGAAAGACGGCAAAGCCCCGCAGGATTTCTGTATAGCTGGCGACGATCATAAATTTTACTGGGCCACTGCAAAAATTGTGGGCGATAATGTAATTTTAACTTCAGATAAAGTAACAAAACCAATTGCCGTGCGCTATGGCTTTACCAATGGCGCGGTAACCAATCTCCAAAACAAGGAAGGCCTGCCCGCAGTACCTTTCCGTACGGATGATTGGTAAGATAAATTAAAATAAATTACCTCGTAGATGGTTCCCCTCTTGAGAGGGGGTGCGAAGACAGTGCGGTTGCAGGTCCGAAGGACTCCTACGGAGGGTGTGTTAACAAAGCGATAAATATGAAAAAAACATTCAAAATCATCCTGGCCCTGGCAATTATTTGCTACGCTTATACCCCAGCAATCGCCCAGCAAAAAACCGACCTCGGGCATTTCAACCATACAGTTGAAGAAGCCCCCGACTGGACCAACCTCTTCATCCGCGATTCGGGCTGGTTCGGTGCCGACGGCATTTACATGCTCCCCTCCGATGGTGCCCGCAGCAAAGGCGGCCGCTCATCGTCAAAAAACATGATCATCTTCAGCGATAGCATGATCGGCGAGATAAAGGATGGCAAATTGCAGCCCGGCGATAAGATGGTGCATAATACCGTTGCCTATTTAAAGGGAAGTGATCCGCTGAACACCAACGTTACCTTCAGTTGGGCCCAAAACCCGGATGGCAAACCGGAACCGCTTTTTTCCCCGCACACAGCTACGTCCAAACCCGGCGATTATTACTGGCTGGGCGATGGTTTTGTAAATACCGAAACGCACAAGACCTACATTTTTGGCTATCGCATGCACAATATGGATACGAAGGACGACTGGTCGTTCAAGCAAATGGCTGATGATATCATCGCTTTGCCCGAAGGCAGCAAGCCACCCTTCAAAGACCAGGTGCAGCTGGAAACCCCGCTTCATTACGAAAGCGGCACCAACAAAAACGCAGGCAGCTATGGCGCAGGTATTTTTGTAAACACCAAAAAAGCAGGCGCACCTAACCCCGACGGTTACGTGTATGTATACGGCAACCGCGGCCGCGACCTGGTGGTATCCCGCGTACTTCCGCAGGACTTCGAAAATTTTAAAGCATGGCGCTTTTGGGACGGACAAACCTGGAATGAGGACATGCAAAAAGCCGCAACACTAACCGACGGCATTTCCGACGAACTAAGCTTTAGCCCGATGCCTGATGGCCGTTATATTTTGGTATTTACGGCGGGAGGGATGGGCACACATGTAGCAGCGCGTATAGCCGCAAGCCCTGTTGGTCCGTTTGGTCCGCCCATCAAATTGTATGAATCTAAAATAACCAACAATAAATATTTTCATTACAATGCCAAAGGGCACCCAAGCATTTCAAAGCCCGGCGAGCTGATCATTACTTATAACCAAAATTCATTCGATTTCTGGCAGCAGCTAGCACTTAATCCCAACCTGTACCATCCCTATTTTTTACGGTTGAAGTTTAATTAACACACACCTATGGCTGTTACCCTCTTTTGCGAAGCATAAGAGAGGGTCGACGGGCGAAGCCTCGTCGGGGTGAGTCACCGGGTCGCGTGCATTAACAACCCATGTATTAAACTACTTCATGTCCCCGCAGGTTCTCTTGTAGATTTAAGTTAACCCATAAAATAAAAATTCTCGTAGTGTCCTCTAACGGTTCATGTTAATGATAAAATCCAGGCGGCTGGTTGTTAATTTATAACCCGCGAAACGTTCCTACGGAACGTAGGACTCATTTCATACGCATTTCTACCCACCAGACGTCCCTACGGGACGTATAACCTGCAAGCCACGTCCCGTAGGGACGTCTGGTGGGTAGAAAACGATTAATATTTGCAATTGTGTTCCGTAGGAACACCTGGTGAAATGGTTAACTATGCCAGCCATACAATTTTATGGGTTAACTTAAACTCGCAGAGGAACCTGCGAACGGATGCTATTCCGTGCCCTCGTTAACGTTGATCAGCAGGTTTTATTAATGATATTCCGTTAATATGCTAATATGTTCAAACAAATTAAAAATTAACTTACATATTTATTAATTTTAGCTGCCGGCTTCGTCGGCTCAATTATACCGCAAACATTAACCCGATGAATAAAATAAGCAAAATATGCTGCGTAGCAGGTGTTATGTTGTTCACCGTTCAATTAACAAAAGCACAAGGCCTTAAAGAAGCCAACCCCTCCCTCGATGGTTTCTCGCCCGAAAGGCTGCACCGCATCGATAGCCTCTTCAACAGCTACACCAAAGACCATAAAATAGCCGGCGTTTGCGCCATCGTTGCCCGCCACGGCCATATCGATTACTGGCACGCATCAGGCTACGCCGATATCGAACACAACAAAATGCTCCAGCGCACGGATATGTTCCGCATTGCCTCGCAAACCAAAGCCATTACCTGCGCCGCGATACTGATCCTGTACCAGGAAGGCAAATTATTGCTGGACGATCCGATCTCAAAATATATCCCCGAGTTTAAAAATCCGACGGTGCTCAAATCTTTCAACGCCAAAGATTCAACGTACACTACCGAACCCGCCAAGCGCGAAGTGACCATTCACGATCTGCTCACGCATACGTCCGGCATTTCATATCGCGCTATCGGTACCACCGAGGCGAAGGCTATCTATGCAAAAGCAGGCATCCCCGTAGGTTTCGAAACGCGCCATATTAAACTGGCCGACGAAATAAAAAAGCTGGGCAAACTGCCGCTGGTACAGCAACCGGGCACGGGTTATACCTATGGATTGAACATGGATGTACTTGGCTATATCATCGAAGTCGTTTCGCACCAGTCGCTCAATGATTTCTTCCGCGAACGCATTTTCAAACCCCTCGGCATGAATGATACTTACTTCTATGTACCTGCCGAAAAGCAATCCCGCCTCTCAAAAGTATTTATGCAAAACAGCAAAGGCGAAACGGTTGAGAACAAAACTTCCGATACCACAGGCGAAGTAAACGTAAACTATCCGCTCACCAAAAACGGCACCTATTTTTCAGGCGGCGCAGGCCTGACCTCAACCGCATATGACTATGCCCTTTTCCTGCAGATGATGCAGAATGGCGGCATATTAAACGGCAAACGTATATTAAGTCCTGAAATAATCAGGTTGATGCGCGTGAACCAGATCGGCGATATCGGCATGTGGTACACCTCCAATAAAATCGGTTTCAGCTTTGAGGTGGTAACCGAAAAAGGCGCGGCCGAAGCCCCATGGCATGTCGGTACCAACATCGGCGGCGGTTACTGGGGCTCAAGCTACTGGCTCGACCCGGTTTCGGACGTAGTGGTAGTGATCTGGACGCAGGGCGGAGGCTCTGCCTACGGCGATTGTTTCAACAAATTCAGGGCGATGGTTTACGGCGCAATGAACGACTGACCGGATGAGCTCCCCCACCTCACATATCATCAGCATCGGCAATGAGACTGCCTCATTGTCTGTTGACCTGTATGGTGGAGGCATCACCGATTTTCATTTGCAGGATGGAGGCATCAACCCGCTCACTTTTAAATTCGCACCCAAAAACATGCCTGAACACAACCGTTCGGGCGCAAGCTATCGCGGTCATTTTATTTGCTTAGGCAGATGGGGCCCGCCAACCGCAGGCGAAATAAAAGCAGGTATCCCCGATCACGGCCAGGCCGCAAATATGATCTGGACGCATAACGATATACATTCGAAGCAAAGTCCCCCTCCTTCGTGCGCCGTAGCTTCAGCGAAGGCGCATCGTGCGCCCGTTTGTCATCCTGAAACTGACAAAGCCGGTGCGGCTGCAGGGGTGTGTTCTTCCGCATCCACTTATCAAGAAATCCAAATAAACGTTCTAACGCCTTTGGAAGGCTTAAAAATCGAAAGAACCATTCAATTAGATAAACATAGCGCCGTTTTCAAAGTAGACGAGCACATCACCAACATCAATCCGCTCAGCCGTTTATACAACATGGTGCAGCACCCCACAATCGCAAAACCCTTCCTTACAAAAAGCACCGTTGTAAACTGCAATGCGGATATTGGTTTTAATTACCTTATGAGTGCAAAACCATCGGATCATGCCGCAAAATGGCCATATGGTGCGATAGAAAATGGTGGCAAAATGAACGTCTCCAAACCGGATAAACCCTATAGTTCCGTATTCTCTTATACCATAAAAAAAGGTGACGAATTTGGTTGGATTACCGCCTATACGCCTGAATTCAATTTGCTGTTTGGCTATGTATGGCGACGGAAGACCTATCCCTGGATCAGCCTCTGGCAGGATTTCGATGGCGGACAGATCCGCTACCGTGGGCTGGAATTCGGTACAACCGGTATGCATAAACCTTACAAACAGATCATTGAAGAAGGCAATCACGAAGTGTTCGGAGAGCGGTCCTATCTATTAATCGATGCAGGCGAAACGCAGCAGAAAAGCTACATAGGTTTCATGCTCAAAACCCCCGGCGAATTCAGCGAAATGAGTGATGTGAGCTTTGCAAATGACCAGATCAGCATAAAAGAAGAAAACGGGAACGTGTTCAACATAAAAACTACATTATTAATATAATGGATTTTAAAAACAAAACGGTTGTGATAACGGGCGGCGGCAAAGGCATCGGCGAGGCCTGCGCCAAAGTGTTTTATGACGATGGCGCCAACGTGGCTATCCTCGATAAGGACGAGCCTGCACAATTGTACAACGATAACCGCTGGTTCGAGGTGCAATGCGATGTTGCCGACGAGGCGCAGGTAAAAGAAGCCGTTGCAAAAGTGATGGGGCATTTTGGCGCAATACATTACCTCGTAAACAACGCCGGCATCCAGCGCTATGGCACTGTTACCGACACTACCGTTGACGAATGGGACATAGTGATGAACGTAAACCTGAAAAGTTATTTCCTGTGCGCCAAACACATCATTCCGCAGATACAGAGTGCCGGCGGCGGCGTAGTGGTAAATGTGGCCAGCGTGCAGGCCTTTGTAAGTCAGCGCAATGTGGCGGCTTATACAACGGCCAAAACGGCCATCCTGGGCCTTACGCGTAGTATTGCTATTGATTTTGCGCCGTCTGTGCGCTGCGTAGCCGTTTGCCCCGGCACAATAGATACACCCATGGTGCGCAAATCATTTTCCATGTCGCCCGATCCGGAAGCCGTGCTGCAGGAATGTATCGATATGCATCCCATCGGTCGCATTGGTACGCCGGTGGACGTGGCCGAAGTAGTGAAATTTGTGTGCGACGATAAAGCCGGGTTCATCACCGGGCAATATATACGGGTTGACGGCGGCCTCGGCATCACCATAAATGGAAGCAAAAAAGCAGACTAATGAAAAATGCTTATACTTTTCTGGTTCTAACGGCTCTATGCTGCCCTTTTTGTGCAAGTTCGCAGGTAGTTGCGCTAAAAGGCAAAACGGTATTGGAAACATTTTCTTATACCGATGTTCATCTGTTGGATAGCAGGTGGAAAACCCAGCAACAGGAGACAAAGAATTATTACCTGAGCATACCGAATGATGATCTGCTCAAAGGCTTTCGCGAGCGGATGCACAAACCCACAAATGGTGCAATAGACCTTGGTGGATGGTATACACAGGATCTCTGGACGCCATTTGGCCAGATCATTTCAGGGCTGAGCCGCATGTATGCCGCTACCGGCGATGAAGCTTGCAGGCAAAAGGTGAATAGCCTTATAAAAGGCTGGGCCGAATGTATCGATAGCACCGGTTATTTTTATTTTACCAGGGATAACAAGAGCACCCATTACACTTACGAAAAGACGATATGCGGCCTTATTGATGCTTATACTTATACAGGAAATAAAGATGCGCTCAGGTACTTGAGTGTTATAACAGATTGGGCGATAAAAAATCTTTCACGTAATAAAATGTGGGCGGGTGAATGGTATACCTTGCCCGAAAATCTTTATAAAGCTTACCTGATCACAGGCGATAAAAAGTATTACAATTTTGCAAGTGAATGGGAGTATGCCGAATTCTGGCAAAAAATACGTACGGGGGAGGTATTCGACAAAGATCATAAAGCTTATCATGCTTACAGTCATCTAAATACGTTCAGCAGCGCATCTATGGCCTATTTGATTAAGGGTAATGATGAATACCGACAAACAATTATTGATGCCTATAAGTTTTTCCGTGATAAAGAATGTTTCCCCACAGGTGGTTTCGGGCCAAACGAAATGCTCACGCCACAGCAGGAAATACGCAATGCACTTTACGGAACCGACCGCTCGTTTGAAACACAATGCGGATCGTGGGCTGTATTTAAATTATGTAAATACCTCGCAACTATAACCGGCGATGGGCAATATGGCGATTGGGTAGAAAAAATGCTGATCAATGGTATAGGTGCAAGTATCCCGATGTCGGCAGATGGCCGGGTGATGTACTATTCTGATTACAACCCGCGCGAAGGGTTTAAAAAAAATACAGAAGATCCATGGTCGTGCTGCACCGGAACGCGCATACAGGCCATCGCCGATTATAACCAGCAACTTTATTTTCATTCGCAGTCCAATTTGTATATAAGCCAGTTTATACCATCAATTGTCAACTGGCATGGGATCACATTAACCCAGACTTCGCAATTCCCGGCCAATGGCGATATTCATTTTAAAGTGAATTTGGCCGCATCAAAATCATTCAGCATCAATTTCAGGCAGCCGGGCTGGCTTACAAAACCGGCGGTATTTTTGGTTAATGGGAGACAGGTAGCAGTAAATTCATCAAACAATTGGTACACACTTTCAAGAGTATGGCACAATAATGATGTGGTGGAAATGATAATGCCTATGCAGTTTTCCGTTAAGCGGATGATTGCTGATTATGATTATCCTAAAATGCTGATGTATGGGCCTGTTGCAATGGCAGTCAGGTCTGCTGATGACAGTTATCCTTCAGAAATTCTTAATACTGATGCGCCGTGGAAGAAATTTATCCCTGCTACCGGCGAAGCTAATACCTGGCGCCTTGAAGGCAATTCAAGTTTGCTTATACGTCCTTTTTACGATTTTAAGGAAAAAGAACCTTACGTTATGGTGCTGGATAGTACAGTCCGCAACCAAATTGGAAGCCACAATATTACACTCTCCGGCAATTGGCATTTGTTTTACAGGTTTACAAGTGATACAGGTGCGGCCATTACGGCAAAATTTAAAGGCTCTGGTTTCCGCCTCACTGGCACTTATAACAATAATGCAGGGAAATTTTCGGTAGTCCTTGACGGCAAACGAATAGATGATGGCGACGAATACAATGCCATCCATTCCCCTTTCGAGTATAAACTAACCGGACTGAAACCGGGTGAGCATACCATTACAATAACAACTATTGCCGATAGAAATAAAAGCTCCAAAGGCAATATTGTTAACTATGCCACTATTGAAAAGATAGATTGATATGAAGATAACAGACATAAAAGCCACAACGGTAGCCATGCCGCTCGAAGCGCCGATCCGCCATTCCAACGGTGCGCATTGGGGCCGCTTTGTGCGCACCATTGTTGAGGTTGAGACCGACGAAGGCATCACCGGCCTCGGCGAAATGGGCGGTGGCGGTGAATCCGCAAAAGCGGCGTTCGACGGCCTGAAGAAATACCTTATCGGCCATAACCCGATGCAACTGGAGGAAATGTATTGGAAGATCTGCAATCCAACTGCATCGCTTTACAATAACCGCTTGCAATTGCATGCCGCGCTGGAATTTGCCTGTATCGATATTATCGGCAAAAAGCTGGGCATTCGCGCCTGCGACCTGCTGGGCGGTTCGGTGCGCGATGAGGTGGAGTTTGCCTCATATCTATTCTTTCGCTATCCTAATGAAAAGACAGGCGAAGGCAGCATTGAAGCAGCCGGTGAAATGGTGGCCCATGCGCGCGAACTGGTTGATAAACACGGCTTCACCACGCATAAGTTAAAAGCCGGCGTTTTCCACCCTGATCATGAAGTAGAAGTATTTCGCGCCGTAGCCGAAGCATTCCCCGGTCACCGCGTACGCATCGACCCGAATGCTGCCTGGAGCGTGGAAGATTCGATAAAGATCGCCAAACAGATAGAAGACCTGAACAACGATTACTTTGAAGACCCGACCTGGGGACTGGAAGGCATGCGCCGAGTAAAAAACCGTATCAGCATACCTACATCCACCAACACGGTTGTGGTAAACTTTGAACAACTGGCATCCTGCATTCGCAACGAGGCCATCGATGTGATCCTGCTCGATACCACCTTCTGGGGAGGTTTGCGCCAGGCATGGAAAGCGGGCGTGATCTGTGAAAAGTTCCAGATCGGGGTTGCGGTGCATAGCTCCGGCGAATTGGGCATACAACTGGCCACTATGCTGCATCTCGGCGCAGCCAC
>JABDAU010000102.1 GCA_013289045.1 Bacteroidota bacterium
GTTGTTACGTCTGACGACCAAAGCACTGCCGCATTGCGCTGCTCCCCGGCAAATGATTGCCTGATGAGGAAGAACGCACGTTTGCCCGGCATATCCTTACGCCAGCCAGTATATAAGCCTTCAGAATGCTCCAATGAATAGGTATTGAAATAATCGATACCCTTGCCAACTGAGAACACTGCTTTGCGGCGTTCATCCAGTAATGAGCCGTTATCCGGCTCGCATTGGTCGACCCACCAGGCATCCCAATCATAGCGTTTCACTACGCTGTCGCGGGCTTGTTGCCAGTACATGGCGCGCGCTTTTGGGTTATGGGCATCGTAATAAGTGTCGTAAGTATGGGTAACGAAATTATCCCAGGTAATGCTGGTGAGATATCCATGTTTTTTTAGCGAATCGAAATCGCGTGTGCCTGCGCCGAATACCGGCCAGATGGAGATCATGGCGTGCATATGGTCTTTATGCAGTTCATTGATCATCGCTTTGGGATCGGGGTAGCGCTCGTGGTTCATTACGTGAGAGCCGATCGGTAATGGCGACCACCAGTACCAATCCTGCACCACAACGTCAACCGGGAGGTGGTTATTACGATAATTGTTTTTTACAGATAAGATCTCGTCCTGGGTTTTATACCTGTCCTGCGACTGGAATAACCCGAAGGCCCATTTCGGGAACATCGGCGCTTTGCCGGTAGCATTGCGGTACAGATCGATAATATGGTCGAAGCTTGGTCCGTAGAAGAAATAGTAATCCACCTGCCTGCCGCTTTCGGATGTGTATTTGTATTTGGTATTACCATCAACGGTGCCGTAAAAATTTGATGCAGAATAATTGTCCCACAGCAAACCGTAACCTTTTGTGGAGAGCATTACCGGGATAGCGCCCGTCATGTATTTGATGAGCATTTGCTGGTTGCGGCCTTTGTAATTAACAGACAAAGTATCTTCAGGATGGCAGCCTAAACCAAACAAAGCCTCATCGGCAGGTGAGTTGAACTGGCTTGAGCAATTATAGGTATTGATGCCTGCGATGGTTGCGGTCTGCATGGTTTTGTTTTCTGAGGCTTCGGAAGTGATCACATTGCTGGCCTTGTCCATGTAGGTGATAGCGTTGGTGGCTTTATCCACACATAGCTTTAATTTAGCAGTGGTGAACAATAAATGGCTCGCTAAAACTAGCTTCTCAGTTTCAGAAGATTCAAAATGCATTTACATCACCACGAGTGACGGTTTATGCTCAAAAGTATTGAATAGGGTGTACTTTACCTCGACGATATCCGGACTACATATTTTTATTTTCATCAGCCCTTTGTCGAGGTGACAAGTTATGCCGTCGGCATCTTTTTTATAGGAGTGTACCGATGCCTTTACCTGGGTAACCAGCATGCTGCCGGCTGCTAATAAAACTATGGCAAGGGCCTTGCGCAAGCGCAATGTGGTTTTGGGTTGTAGCATAAATTAATCGAGATAGCTTTTAAAATTGGCGTATGTTCTGCAATGGTAAAACTATTGCATATCCTGTTAACCGGATGATGCTACGGTTAATATTTAATATAATAAATGTTAATATAAGAGAATGAACTGTAGCTAAATGCCTCAAAAAGAAACGAAATCACTTCATATATTGATTGACTACGCTGTTAGGCCGTAACAAATGTTTAATGTCTTTATAGGGGATGAAAAGTTCTGTTTTCCCGGCGGCATATGGCTTGATAGTGTAAACATTGTAGAGAAAAGTAATGCCTTTTTCGCCTATGATGTAATTATCCGGAAGCGCAAATTTGTTGTCCCTAAAAAAGTAAGTGCGGCCGTTATAAAGTCTTGCGGTATCCGCAAGCTTTTCGTTTTTCCGGAATATCTGCTCCCCTATTTTATTTAGTGAATCTGCGTAGTTTTTAGCGAATATATCGCTCAGCGATACCGGTTTATTTGCTTTCGTATCCCAATTCATATAGGCGGTGTATTCCACGCCATGGCCTCCACCGTGATAGGTGTAGCCGGAAATTTTTAACGTCAACAAAGCGGAATCCTGCTTCAATACTTTCGCTTTCGCATCTATCAAATAATAGAGCGTCGATTTAGGCTGGACTTTTTTAAAATTGTGATAAACGCTGATAAAATTCGCTGCCAGCTGATCGTATGAACTGTCTGACCGATTAGGCTTCACCGCGAAATAGCCGATCACCTTACGGGCGATGGAATCATTCAGTACGTCCATCCCCTTAAATTCCGGATAAGTAACTTTAACTATCGTACATGCACTATCGGGGTTATTGCCGCATGTGGTGTCCCTTTGCTTAAAATTTTGATAGGTGTATACAACCGTGTCGGTTGATCCGGACGTATTGCCCGCTTTTTTATCGCCACAGGCAGCGAAAAACAATATGCAAATGGCTAAGTAAATTGCTGGATAGATCCCGGTCACGGTGTGGTTATTAGTTGTTCAATTTTATTTTTTGGAGGATGAACTTGCCGATCTCATGCCCCTGGAAGGCGCCCATTTTTACCCCGTTCAGAAAATGGATACCACCATAGTTACGGCTCATGGCAGTTTCGTCAGCTGCTTTCAGGAAGGAATCAAAGCTCCTGTCGAGGGCGATGTACCGCATCTCGGTAGTGTCGTGAAATTTAAAGTTGTCGCCAAACATTTTGGTCAGTACCTCTGCCGAAGCACCGCTGATATCGGCATGGCCGGCGGGATATTCCGGGAACGGCGGGGTTTGCAGCAACGGCATCCAGGCATGGTCTATAATATCATCAATAACTGTTACCGGGCGAATGTAGGCGTACTCATATTTCGCCTGCCAGCTACAGATAAATGAATCGAATAAGGTGACGGACGTCATTGCATAGGCCTGCGCTGTTTTTACCACATCGGCGTGCGTTTGCTTACATGCAATAGAGGTAATGCCTATCCAGTGGCCGCCGGGAGTGATCTTTTTATCGGCAAACATCATGTGGCCATCATGCTCCACCATAAACGGGTTGTCATCCCAAAAGCGGGCAATCAGCGTTTGCTCCTGCGTGAGGTGTTTATTGAGCAGGTAAACCTGTTTGGCTTGTTTGTAATAATCGCTGTTGGTGTCGGTGCTAAATGCAATGGGCTTGGGTAAAGGGAATTGAGTTGAGGAATTGATCGCCATCGGCTCCATGGTACCCCAGCAATATTCTACCCCGTCGAAATAATCCGGCGGTGTTGGCCGCCATTGGGCATGGCCATTGCTACCCAGGAATTTCGGTTTGCCACGGGTTTGCGGGTAATTATCAACCATGGCGCGCTTCATTATCTTCTTGCCAATTTGTTCACCAAATGCCATGGAGCGGGCGTAGGTGGAATCATCCAGTGCGTTCTTGTACATGGCGTAGATGTTGTCCTCATAATCCTGTAAAGTATCTACTGAAAAGGTAACGGCATGCGCTACCGTGAAAAAGGCTTTTGTAGCGGAGAGGGTGTAATCATAGCTTTTGCCTTTTAGTGGTTGCGGCATTGGGCCGAAACCTTTAAGCTGGGCGGTAAGTGAGCAATATTTCGGATCAGCGAAACGCTGGGCTTCATAGGCGGCAAGGTTGGCATAGGCGTAAATGCGACTGGCTACCGGCGGTGTAAAAACATCGTAGATAATAACTTTCGTAAGCTCTTCCTCGTTGGCGTGCAGCACGTCCGTTTCGTTTATTACAGGCTTTTTATGGCCACAGGAAGCAATGAAAAATGAAACGGCCAGTATCAGCAACGCATTGTAAAAAATCCTCATAATCGCATCAAAAATAGTTTAAACCGGTTATGTAAAGCTAAAAGCTGCCAAAAGGCGGCAATAGCAATATTGATAACTTTCCTGCAAAAAATGTTAACCGGATCTGTGTGAAATTTTATACCAATGTATAATTCCTGCGGTATTGTTTGGGGCTTACACTGCGTTTTTCTTTAAATATTTTGTTGAAGTACGACAGGTTATTGAATCCGCATTGGTAAGCGATCTCGGAGATGGTGCTGGTGGAGTTGATGAGCATTTTGGTGGCATGGGCAACGCGCACTTCGTTCAGGATGTTGACGAATGTCATCCCCGTCCATTTTTTTATAATGCGTGCAAAGGATGAGCCCGACATGCCAAACATTTTTGCAATATCTTTTAATGAGATATCGCGGAAGTAATTGTTATTCAGGTAAGCGAAGATCTTTTCTATCCTGTCGCCCTGGCTGCTGTTATCATCGCACAAGTGACCGGGGTCCGACAGCATGATATTGTTTTTGGAGATGGAAAGATCATACAGCAATGAGAACAATTCCATAGCCGATTCAAAACCGGTGTAACGGCTGAGGTTGGTGATCCTGTCGGCCAGGCGGCTTGCCGTATCGCGCGAGAAAAGGATGCCGCGCTGCGAATTCTCGAACATATTTTTGATATGCACCAGTTGGTTGCGGTACAGGAATTTTTTATCGAAAAGGTCTTTATGGAACTGAATCACTACTTCTTTGATACTCTCGTTGCTGCACCTGTCGTTTTGCCAGGCATGATATAAATTAGGGCCGATGAGCACCAGCTCCATATCGTCAACCGTACCTTCGTGGTTACCGATGATGCGTTTTGCGCCGCGGCCGTTGAAAATGAAATTCAACTCGAAGGTGCTGTGAAAATGCAAGGGCGCATCGAGGCGGTTTTTAAATCGCGGCGAAATAGCAAAACAATCATTCTCCGTTAAAGTGCTTACCTCTTTAATAATTTCCTGGTTCATGTGTTTATAATATGGCATCTAATATTTTGCAACAGGTTGTCGGTAGGTTGCTGGCTTGAATGTTCGAGCATTTTAAAAAAGAGTGGGTCAGTGCGATTCCCTCCCTTGGGAGGGTGCAGGGAGGGGTTTAGCCGCCGTTATAACGTACAAACCCCTCCCTGCCACTTCACCATCCGGTCGCGCCCCTCCCCTGAGAGGGAATTAAAACCGTCATTTATATTTCGAGCAATCAAGATTCCAATATCATCTGATCGGCTGATAACCAGGAACCTTACTGTCATAAAATTAGGCTTACCATGTACAGGATTATATCAAATATGTTACGTTCCTCTGTAAAAAATGTTAACAATAAACACCATTCGTTAAAATAATATCAGTCCATCTGAAAAATGCGGTTTTTCATAGTGTAAAAGATGAAATCTTATCCGTCTGTAATTGGATTTTTCAGGCCGTTTTGGGCCCTTTTGAGCGAAATGATTAAAAAAAATGTTTAAATAGTATTATGTTCCCGCCTGTAGGTTAGGTAGATTTGAGAGAAGCCAATTATCCGCTTTTTAGCATGCGGACACTTAAATTCTGTACACCATTATTGAGCCCCTTACTATTGAATAATATCCCGGAATATTTATGAACCATAATTACTATTCTAAAATACTGCAGGCCGGTTTTGTGGCGTTGGTTTGCCTTACTTCGTGTAAGAAGAAAACGCTTTTCGAGCAGGTATCTTCCTCGCATTCGGGTATTCATTTTAATAACCAGATCACCGAAAATGATTCCATAAACCCGCTGAACGTAGTGAACGTATACAACGGCGGCGGTGTAGGCATTGGCGATTTTAATAACGACGGTCTACAGGATATTTACTTCACCGGCAATATGGTTCCCAACCGCCTGTACCTGAACGAAGGTGATTTTAAATTTAAAGATGTTACCGACGAAGCCGGTGTTGACGGCATGGGCCGATGGGGACGCGGCGCGGCTGTGGTTGACATCAACAACGATGGCCTGATGGATATTTATGTGTGCAACACGATATATGCAGATTCTAACCGTCGCACCAATCTCCTTTATGTAAACCAGGGTGTAGACAAGAACGGCGTACCGCATTTTAAAGAGATGGCGAAGGAATATGGGTTGAATGTGAACGTACAATCCACCATGGCTACCTTTTTTGATTATGATAACGACGGCGTACTGGACATGTACCTCACCGTGAATGAAGCCGCCGCCAACGATAACCCCAATAAATACGACCGTAACGTAACCAATGGCCTGCACCGCAAAAGTATGGGCAGGTTGTTTAAAGGCGTGTGGGATGCTGCTTTAAAGCACCCGGTTTATCACGATGTTTCGGCACAGGCAGGCATTACGCTGGAAGGTTACGGCCATGCGGCGACAGTTGCCGATATTAACCAGGACGGCTGGAAGGATATTTATGTGTCGGATGATTTTCTATCGGCCGATTTGATGTGGGTGAATAACCACGACGGCACTTTCCGCGATCACTCCAAGGAATATTTCAAGCATACTTCGCTAAACTCCATGGGTCAGGATATAATCGATATCAATAACGACGGGCTGGAGGATGTTTGCGCGCTCGACATGAACCCTGAAGATAATTACCGCAAAAAAATGATGCTGAATGCCAACAGTTACCAGGGCATCCAGAATTTTGATTTTTATGGGTATCAGTACCAATATGTGCGCAATACGCTGCAACTGAACCAGGGGCCGCGTGTTACCAGCAATGATTCGGTAGGCAGTCCGGCTTTTAGTGAGATCGGATTTTTGGCTGGGATTGCGCAAACAGATTGGAGCTGGTCGCCGCTGATCGCTGATTTTGATAATGATGGCTACCGGGATCTGGTGGTAACTAACGGCTTCCCAAAAGATGTTACCGACCATGATTTTATTACCTACCGCAGAAATGCCTACGCCACTACCAAAAAGGAGGATATTTTTAAGCAGATCCCTTCTGTAAAGATCCATAACTATGGCTATAAGAATAACGGC
Source organism: Bacteroidota bacterium (assembly GCA_013289045.1). Classification (GTDB taxonomy): domain Bacteria; phylum Bacteroidota; class Bacteroidia; order Sphingobacteriales; family Sphingobacteriaceae; genus Mucilaginibacter. Next base: position 6,744 of record JABDAU010000102.1, read on the forward strand.
GACCTTACTTTTAAAGATGTATCGAAAGAATGGGGACTGAAAACGCCATCCTTCTCCAACGGTGCAGCCTATGTCGATCTGAACAACGACGGCGCGATGGATATGGTGATCAATAACATTAACGATGAGCCGTTGATTTATAAAAACATGTCGCGCGAGCATGATACGGTGAATACCAATTATTTGCAGCTCAAATTTAAAGGTGATAGCCATAACGTGAACGGCTTAGGTGCCTGGGCCGATATTTATTACGATCACGGCAAGCATCAAACCATCGAAAATAATCCTTACCGCGGCTATCTTTCAACTTACCAAAATATTGCGCATTTCGGATTAGGCAAGGTGCGGGCGATAGATTCGATAGTGATCCGCTGGTACAATTTGAAGAAGCAGGTGATGCAAAATGTAAAAACCAACCAGGCACTTACGGTGGATATTGCCAATGCCAAAACCGCTTATACTTGGGCGCATCCGGTGACAGACAAAAAAGCGATGTTTACAGATGTAACCGCTGCTAAAAAGGTCAACTATATTCATTACGAGCAGGATTTTGTCGATTTCAATATCCAGAAACTGATCCCGCATAAGCTTTCGCAATACACGCCTGCACTGGCAGTTGGCGATATTAATGGCGACGGTTTGGATGACTTTATAGTTGGGGGCACTTATTTTTCGCCTGCTCAGGCATTCATTCAGCAAAAGGATGGCACGTTTGTTCAGCGCCCGCTTTTCCCGAAAACATATTTTTACGGCAACGCCAAGGACGAAAGTCTGCTGCTTTTCGATGCCAACGGCGATGGTAAGCCCGACCTGTATGTAGCCAGCGGCGGCTATGCCAGCGAACCCGGCGATGTGGCTTACCAGGACAGGCTGTTCATTAACGATGGTAAAGGTAATTTCACCTTAGCACCGGCAGATGCGCTACCGATCAATCACACCAGCAAGCTTTGCGTACGGGCGTTTGATTATAACAAGGATGGCAAGCCTGACTTGTTTATTTCCGGCAGGGTTGATCCGTGGAACTATCCGAAACCGGTATCGAGCTTTATACTTCGTAACGACAGCCAGAACGGGCATGTGAAATTTACCGATGTAACCGCCGAAGTTGCGCCTGACCTGAAAAACATAGGACTTGTATGCGACGCCATGTTTACCGATTATGACAACGACGGCTGGCCCGACCTGGTTTTGGCAGGCGAATGGATGCCGGTTACCTTCCTGAGAAATGACCATGGCAAGTTTAAAAACGCTACTGCAAATACCGGGATCTCCGACAAATTAGGCTGGTGGAACAGTATTGCGGCAGGCGATTTCAGGCATACCGGCAGGATAGATTACATTGTTGGCAACAACGGGCTTAACACGTTTTATAAAGCCACCCAGCAATACCCGGTTTACATTACCGCCGGAGATTTTGACCATAATGGCAGCTATGCGGCGCTCCCATCGCTGTTTTTGCCCGGTGTGGATGGCGATAAAAAAGAGTTCCCCGCATTTGGGCGCGATGATCTGCTAAAGCAGATGATCAGCAAGAAAAAGAAATTCACCAACTATAAATCGTATGCAGTTGCTACGATGCAGGACGTGTTAACGCCTGAGCAAATGAAGAACGCCTTGCGTTTGAAGGCGAATACATCCGAATCGTGTTACCTGCGGAATGACGGCAATGGCAAATTCACGATGATCCCGCTGCCGGTGCAGGCACAGGTTTCGGCACTCAATGGCATGGTGGTGGATGATTTTGACGGTGACGGCAATTTGGATGTGATGATCAACGGCAATGATTACGGCGCCGAGGCGCCTACCGGCAGGTATGATGCGCTGAACGGTTTGTTGCTTAAAGGTGATGGCAAAGGTAACTTCACACCGCAAAGTATTATGCAAAGCGGGATTTATATCCCCGGCGATGGCAAGGCTTTGGTAAAATTCAGGGGGGCTAACGGCCAGTACATGGTAGCCGCCAGCCAAAACCGCGGCCCGATAAAGCTTTTCTCATTGGGCAGAAATGTAAAAAATATCCCGCTGCAAGCGGATGATCAAACAGCGCTCATTACCTATAAGAACGGCACGAAACAGAAGCAGGAATTTTACTACGGCGCATCATTCCTGTCGCAATCGGGCAGGTTTTTAACGGTGAATAATGATGTGGCATCTATACTGATCACCAACAATAAAGGGCAAACCAGGCAATTGACATTAAACTAACCATCACACAATATGAAAAGGATCACCACTGTTTTTTTGATCATCGCTTCATCAACATTACTTATGAGGTGCAAAAGCGATACAGGCAAACAGGCATTTTATATCAACGACAATTTTATCGGCATCAGGCAGGGCAAAACGGTGAAATTTTATAAAACCGAGGATCAGAAACACTGGTCGTACGGCCCCGGAAAGGATTTTACCGGCGAAGGACATATCGATAACATATTTTATTTTGTCGGTAGCTACATCGGCGTGCGCAATGACAAAGTCATTAAATTTTACCAAACCAATGTACAGGGTGGCTGGAAGTATAGTCCCGGCAAAGATTTTAACAGTCCCGACCGGCTGGATGGTGTACTTAAATTCGGCGATAACGCAATGGGGGTATGGCAGGATAACATCATTAAGTTTTTCCAGACCAACCGCAGCGGTACATGGACGCACATCCCCAACGATGACTTTACTGCCGATGCGAAATTTGACGAGGCATTTTTTGTAAGCGGCGGCTATATCGGCATCCGCAAAGGTAAAACGATCAAATTTTACCTGTTGAATACGGACGGCAAATGGATCTACGATCCGAGGCTGGATTTTAACAGTGACACCAATATTGACGACGCCTTTTATCTTGGCACCGGCTCAATGGGTATTTTGAACGGCCATACCATCGATTTCTTTTATATTGATCCGCAAAGAAAGTGGATACCCGTACCAAACTCGGAGTTTAAGTTTTAGGCTGTCCTTAATCGACACATATCCATGAAAAAACTGAAACTGATCGCGGCGATATGTATGGTATTATGTTCCGTTGTTTACCTGCAATGTAACCTCAGCAAGCCTGCTGATCCACGCGGCAATTTGTACGCCGGCTCCGCAACGTGCATTAAATGCCATAGTGATATTTACCATTCGTACCTGCATACTGCGCACTACATGGCATCCATGCCCGCCACCGACAGCGATGTGCACGGAAGCTTTACGAATGATAATAGCTTTGCGTTTACGCCATCGCAAAAAGTAGTGATGGAGAAAAAGGATAGCGGCCTTTACCAAAGCTATTACATAAATGGTAAGCTAAAAGAGTCGCACCGCTTTGATATGGTTTTAGGCGGTATAAAGGGCGAAAGCTATTTGTAT
>JABDAU010000103.1 GCA_013289045.1 Bacteroidota bacterium
TATCCAAATGCCTGTCCCACTTTTTGGCCGGTACGTTCCATCCATGGATAGGGCTCAGACACCTCATCACTGTATAATACTTTTGATTGTTGGAGGCCTATATTAGCTGCAATATAATAGCTGATATTATTTATTTTAGGTTGCTGCCAGGAAAGCTGAAAATCAAACCCGGTATACAGGTTGCGCCCTATATTTTCATTGGGATAGGTATTACCTATTAAAGAAGTACTTTGCCCCCGCTGTATAAGCAAGTCGGAGAAAGTGTTATTATAATAATCAATGGTAAAACCGAGCCTGTTGCTTACCAATGCACCATTTAAACTCACATTTAACTTATTTGCTTTTTCGTAAGTAATGTTTGGGTTTGCCAGTGTCTGCTCGGCAAGGCTGGTATTAGCTCCTGCTGATGTTCCAAAAATTGGGCTTGCACCATTGTTAATGCGTTGCAGATAAACGAAGTAACCGGGGTTATCATTACCTGTTCTGCCATAGTTAGCTGAAATTTTAAGAAAGTTTAACCAGCTATAGTTTTTCATGAAATCTTCCCTGGTTATAATCCAGCCCAGCCCCGCTACAGGAAAGAAACCATACTTATAATGACTGGAGGTTGGATAATAGTTAGAACCGTTGTAGGATAATGCTAGTTCCGCAACATATTTCTCTTTGTAATTATAAGCTGCCCGGGTCGAAATTCCGGCTATGTCATAGGCCAAATTTGCTCCGTCGCTTTTGCTGTCGCTATTGGCAAGCATCACAACATTAAAACCATTTGTATTGTTGAATGTGCGGTCCCAGCCTGCTGCTACCTCAACATAGTTTTGCCGATATTGCCCTACTCCCGGGATACCTGTACCAGGTAGAATCGTGTTTGTGTTCAACTGCACAGAAGATGCGGTAAGTGCGGATCCGTAAGTTTGTACCCCGGCAGGTGAAACAGACTCCTGGTAAGCAATTACCGGTTTACTACGGTTAATTATTTCATTCAGGTTTGAGGTATATGAAACTGAAGCCTTTATATACATGCCCGGGGTAATTTCATCCAATGTCCTTTTTGCATAAAAATCGGCTATGATGTTACGGGTATAATTTTGCGAATAGCCAGCGCTGACGGCCTGCCCCTGGATATTATTTGTAAACTGGGTGTTACCACCGTAGGTTCCATTTGTATTATATACAGGGTATGCGCTGGCAGGGGTAGTTAAAAAGGAGTTAAAAATAGTTTGCGTCCCATTTAATGTTCCATTTAACGCCGTAGTTGATGACAATACACCACCGGGCTCATTTTCATTGGCTATGCTGCCAAGCAGGTGTATGCCTGCAGAAAGTTTTGGGGTAATTGTAACATCAACATTTGAGCGTATCAAATAAGTGCTCAGATACTCATTTGTGTTGTATGGGTTTATGTCACTGGTCTTAAACAAGCCATCCTGGTATAAGTGCTCTATTGCCGTAAAATACCTGACATAGTTATTACCCCCTGATATGTTAAGTGAGTAGCGGTTTAATTGGGCTTGCGATTTCAGTATTTGATTTTGCCAGTTAACATCGGGATGACCAATTGGATCGGTGTGGTTTTGGAAAGCCAATAAGTCTGCAGCGCTGTATCTTAGGCCGGTATTAAAATTGGAGTTTACACTCAATTCATTAGCTATAGCCTCGTTACGCAGGGTAGCGTAATCAAAAGCATCTAAGGGTTTAGGCATACCTATCGGCTGTTGAAACCCGCTTTGCACTGTAAATGATATTTGCTGCGCCCCGGCAGAGCCCTGACGGGTTGTTATTAATATCGCCCCGTTAGCGCCACGTACTCCCAGCAATGCCGTTCCCATGGCATCTTTTAGTTCTGTCACTGATTCTATTTCCTGCAGATCCATATAAGTAAGCTGGCGAGGAATACCATCGATTAAGATCAATGGTGTTCTGCCACGCAGGGTGAGAGAAACCCCGTCAGAACCTGGCTGGCCGGAACTTTGCAGGGTATATAAACCCGCCAGCCTGCCAGCCAATGCGTTTAGCGGGTTAGCAACCGGTTGTTTAATTAAATCTGAAGTATAAACAGTTTGAGTTGATGCTGTCGTTTCATTTGGTTTAACAACAATATTTAAAGGCAGGTTCACTTCATTTTTTCTTAATGAATCTACTATTGATTTTAAACTATCACGACTGACCTCTTTTCGGGTAGTATTTTTCTGTGCTACGGCTGACAGCAATGTCGAACAGAGACAACTTATTATAATAAATATTTTAAGTAAATTTTTATTTCTCATACATACGTTTATTAGGTTTAAAAATGATTATGCCGGTAACTCCGGATAGTATGTAATAAATCTTAGCCAGTATGGCCTGGCTCATTTTGGTGGTTCAGATCAGTGCTTTTGTTCTTCTTTTCATAATTCAATTGTTAAATAATTAATTGGTTAATTGGTTATTGCTTGTAAGCAGACTTATCTGCCCGATATTTTTTATATACTTAGTTTTCTGATTCTTTTTATCATTTCATGATTACTTTATGGGCATAGTTATCGCTATGCACCGCGGTATAATTCTTTATGACCCTTTGAAATTTGTTCCGGTAAACATCGCCACCTATAATTACAGGGGACATACAAAGCATGAGCAAGAATTTAAATGATTGGTAAAGCGTTTGAACAGCTAATTGATGCACTTTAGGTTTAATATGTTCACTTGTTTCATATACAGAAACAAAAAATATTAAATAAAAAATACGGAAGACAAGTAAGGGTTTGATCATATAAAATATGCAAAATGTCGTTTATCCCTTAATAATTGACCTCCACAAGGTTTCAGTCAATTACTAACAAATTATAATTGGTTGATTACGGGAGTAAACATACAGTGCATTTAATATGACGTTGTTTATATATAGGGGTACAAATGTTAATACGGCATTAATACTTTCATTAACACATACTTATGAAATTAACACGGGAGTTTTACAAGCTAAATTAACTTGCGCTTGCTTATTTAATGCGTTTGGGCTATGAAAAGAAAAATAATGGTTACCACCGAATTATTCGATGGTCTCGGATTTTTTATTGGCGTGGTACTCAGATGAAAGTATGTTGTATTCTGATTTGAAGGATTTAGTAAAATATTTGTGGCTTTTAAAGCCAACCTTATATGAAACCTGCGATACGGTAAGATAACCGTGCTCCAATAATTGAACCGCACGTTTTAATCGTACCGTTCTAATTAGCTCTACGGGACTTTTACCTGTAAGTGCAAGTGTACGTTTATAAAGTGTCACCCTGCTCATACACATTTCGCTGCTTAATTCTTCAACAGAGAATTCAGTATTTGAGATATTGCGTTCTATCACCCGTAAAGCCTTTTGCACAAATTGCGCATCCGGCGATTCAACAACAACTTCCGAAGGATTAACCTCTACTTGTTTTACATAAGTAAAGCGCATTAAATCCTGCTGCAAAAGAATATTCTTTAACTTAGAAAGCAGAATCTCAAAATTAAAGGGTTTTGTCATGTAGTCAGAAGCCCCTGTTGTTAGTCCTGCTAATTGCTGTTCTTCTCCTGTTAATGCGGTTAATAAAACAATGGGGATATGTTTGGTGCGGCTGTCACTTTTTAATTTAGAGCATAAATCAACCCCATTCATTCCGGGCATATTAACATCGCTTACAACAAGTTGCGGATGCAAGGCCAGAGCTTTTTGCCATCCCTCCTTTCCGTTGGCTGCTTCTATTATATAAAAATGTTCCTTCAAATTATCTTTCAAATAAAATCTGAAATCGTCGTCATCTTCTATTAGTAATACCGTATGTTTTTTGCCGTTAACATTACGAATATTCACATTTGCAGGGAGTTGCTCGACTAATGGAACTCCCGGGTTTTCAGCAATGTTTGGTCTATTACTATTTACGGGTAATATGACAGTAAAACAACTTCCCTGACCTTCTTCGCTTTCTAATTTTATTTCCCCTTTATGAAGTTTTACAAATTCTTTAGTAATTGCCAGGCCTATGCCGCTGCCCTGGTTAACCATAAAACCGGGCACTTCGTTCTGAAAGAAACGTTCAAAAATTTTGTCCTGCTTTTCAGCCGGAATACCGATACCTGTATCAATTATTTTTATTTCAAGCATCCCCTCGCCTATTTGGCCTTCCTGCAAATTAAGTAATACACTTATATGCCCATACTCTGGGGTAAATTTAAAGGCATTAGACAGTAAGTTAAATATTATGCGTTCTATTTTATCATGATCAAATTTCGTTTCAAATGATTCAACATCCGAGTCAAAAACAAACCCGATGTTTTTTTCTTCTGAAATATCGCTAAATGACGATGTCAATTCCTCAATAAACTTTATTATATCTCCGCTTTTCGTATATAATTTTAATTCTTGTGTCTCCATTTTTCTAAAGTCGAGTAACTGGTTTACAAGATTTAGCAATCGCCTTGCATTACGGTTAATCAATTGTAATTGCTTTTTATGATCGGGATTGTCTGTCTGTTTTAATATTTTATCAGCGGGGGCAAAAATCAGGGACAAGGGAGTTCTGAACTCATGACTGATGTTAGTGAAGAACTTTATTTTCATCATATCAAGTTCATGTAACCTCCGGGCCTCTTCCCGCTCCTGCGCAACAGCAAATTGAGCCCTGATCTTATTTATGCCCTGTCTCCTCAGCATATATAAGCTAAAGGAAAATGTTAAAAAATACAATAAGTAAGCTATCCTGGTTTTCCAAAATGGGGGTTTTACAACAATTTGCAATGCAAGCTCTTTACCTGCCAGGGCCCCATTAACAGCCTTTATTCTAAATATATAATTACCAGGATCAAGATTGGTATAAGTAGCCTTTTTTACTTTATTATCTGCAGTTATCCAGGTCTTATCAAAATCGTCCAGTATATACTGAATTCTTATTTTGCCGGGATTAAAAAAGTCTAAAGCAGCAAATTCAATTGAAAATACGTTTTCATTGTATTTTAATGTAAGCAACTTAGTTTCTGTAATAGATTTTGAAAGAATTTCACGTCCATTAATCACTTGCCCGGGTTGGATGCTCTTATTAAATAATTGCAGGTCAGTAAGCACTACCGTTGGTTTATCATAAATATGTATGACGTTTGAGGGATCGAAAATATTAAACCCGTTTGCGCCGCCAAATACCAACTCGCCTGCGTGGGTTTTTAGTGATGCGCTTTCATTAAATTCCGATCCTTGTAATCCATCACTTTCCCCATAATTATTAATCTGGTAAGATATCTGATTTCTTGAATTTGAAATAATGATATTCGATAAGCCGTTAGTGCTGCTTATCCATACATTGTGCTTATTATCTTCAATTACATCCAGCACATTATTATCGGGCAAACCATTTTCTTTGCGGAAATTTGTAACCTTATCTGTTTTAGGATTAAGTACACTTAAGCCCTCGCGTGTAGTAGCCCATACCCAACCACGACTATCGATAAATAGATTAGTGATGTTATTTAGTATTAAAGTGGCAGTGTCTTTTACATTTCGTAAATAGTGTTTAATCTCTCCGTTTCTTTTTATAACATCAATCCCCCATGCCGTACTCAACCAAATGCTTCCGGCTTTATCTTCAACTATTGATGAAATATAATTGGAATGTATTGAATTGATCATGTCAGATTTATAATGGATAAAACCGCCTCTTACGCTGTCAAACCTATTTAGCCCTCCTGCAAGTGTGCCAACCCATAACCGATGCTCCGAATCTTCCATAATTTCCCAAACACGGTCATCAGACAAACTTGAAGGATCGGCTTCACTGTGTTTATAATGTTTAAATCGTTTACCATCAAAACAGTCCATGCCGCCAAAAAACGTTCCAATCCATAGTTTCTGCTCATGATCTACGCAAAGGCTCACAATTATATCATTACACAAACTATTTTCAATGTTCGGATTATGCCTGTATTGTTTAAATAATCCGGTACTACGATCAAAGTAAATTAAGCCGCCACCATTCGTACCTATCCATAGGTTCCCTTTTTTATCTTCAGCAAACCGGTTAATGTCATTAAATGGCAGGCTATTTTTATCGGACGAATAGTGTTGTATTATTGGGAATTTAATGATGTTTTTATGGTAATAATTAATTCCCTTTTTGAAAGCGCCAATCCACATAATACCCAGGTTATCCTTGTAAATTGTAAGGACGCTATTTTGAGCCAGGCTTTTGTTGTCATTTTCCCGGTTTACAAGGTATTGCACATTAAAATTACTTTTATCTAATATATCTACACCACCATGATCGGTTCCAATCCAGATCTTCCCGTCGTTATCTTCCGCTACACTGTAAATGATATTAGCATTTAATCTTCCTACGGATGATTCATTATTAAAGTGCCTTAAAACTGACCTTGAACTATCAAAGTAATAAACCCCAATATCATCGCCGGGAGAAAATATCCATATGCCGTCCTGCCGGTCCATAAAAAATGTGTAATAAGGTAGTTTGACTGTACCCGGCGCAATATTTAGACGAAATATTACTTTATTCAGACGCCTATCGAATTTTTCGAGTATACCATTATTGTGCATGATCCAAAGATTATTTCTTGAATCAGGCGCGATAGTATTTACAGGCTCATTGTTGATGCTTCCATTGTCGTTGTTTTTATGAGTAAAATGGCTGGTTTTGTTTGTTGCCGGGTTATATAAATAAATACCGGAAACATGGTCGGTAAATAGAAAAATCCCTTTATCTACAAAAACATTTGCTATTTGGGAGCTTGGTATAGACGGGGATTTAATGTATGAACCGATATTGTGAGTAAATCGCTCGGTTTGCGGGTCGTATATATTAATTCCTGATTTGGTTTTTATCCAGAGCTTTTTGTCGCCCCCCTCTACAATCCCTAAAACATTGTCATCATCTATGGAAGTTGTATCTTTGATTTCATGTCTGAAGACTTTAAAATTAGTGCCATCATACCTGTTTAAGCCCGCCATGGTGCCAAACCACATAAATCCCCTGCTATCTTTAAAAATAGTACTTACATGATTATTTGATAAACCATTATTAACATTGAGATGCAAAAATTGGTATTGGTTGTGCTGCGCCTTTGAAACAAAAGGCAGATATGTACATATTATGCATAGTAATAAAAGTTTCCTCATACGAAGAATTCATTAAAAAATGCTTATAAATTTTGTAGCGGGAGCGTAGTAAAAATACAATTATACAGCCAGTTACCATTAAAATAATAATAAATTATTAAATAGAAAATATTTTATAATACAGCTTTCATAAAAAAGAAACATAAATTTCTTATGCTTTTTCACTAATTTATTTTGCTTTTGTTAGTAAATCTCCATCGGTGATAAAGTCATCAATGCAAATTGCAAGACTGACTAAATCGTTATTAAAGACATTGTTAAAAGCAAAGTAATCCAAATCAATCTTCCAGACATCATATAAATAATGAAATACTTGTGCATCATGCTGCAACAAGAATGAATAAGGCATCAGCGGTTACTTACCTGTCCTCAATGCCGATATGGATTCCATTATTAATTCATTATAGGCGATCCAAATTCCAATAGATTTTCCTGCATTATCCAAGTAGAATTGCTCAATCTTTTTTTCCTTCTAAATTGTTTCCAAATGAAACGGAGGAGATATTTCCCGGACAAGCGTTTCTTTTTCAGCCTCCATGAAATCCCGGCGAAGTAAAGAATTGACAACTGACCTAAAATCATTGAAAATGAACAAGTAATGAAAATAGATGAAAACACTGTTATAAACTTCATGAACAAACAGGTACGCGGATCTTTCATCCCCCAGTGGGTACAGACATCTTCTGTTAGCAAAATTTACGGCGTCTTTTTCTCGAAAAAAAGGACGCTACAGAAAACGTTACCCTTTATGAAAGTACGCTTTTTAAGGGAATGACTTTAACTATCCAAACTTAGAAGTTAAAATATTAACTATGAGGTGCTTTAATATGTTTTGAGGTATTTAGGTTCGGGCCCGGCAGAGGGCAACTAAAAACGCCAGTAAATAATTGATTTACAATCACTTACAAACTTCAGCGGAATGGAAGCGATCCTAGTTTGCCCGCAGGGCCTGAATACGCCCGGCCAGCTGACCGACCCGCAGGGGCAATTGCCCGGCTGGCAAAAGGCACCCGGCGACATGAACGACCGGGACCTGCATTTCTTTGATGCGATGCTGAAAACGCTAAGGCAGGATTATAAGGTGGACGACAAACGCATTTATGCGACCGGGCATTCGAACGGCGGCGGTTTTACCTACCTGTTATGGGTGATGCGCGGGGGTATATTCGCAGCGGTGGCCCCATCATCGGCGGTGGCCGGCCGGATCGCTAATCTGCTGAAGCCTTTGCCCGCGATACATATTATGGGCGAAAAAGATCCGCTGGTAAAGCCGGGATGGCAAAAAGCCATGTGCACGAAGACCATGCAGGTTGATGGTTGCAGCAGCACAGGGCAAGCCTATGCGTCAAATGCGACCTTGTACCCCTCCGCCACCGGAACGCCGGTCATCTTATATGTACATCCTGGCGGACATGTTTATCCGCCGGAAGCCGATACGGTTGTTATCAAATTCTTTAAAAGCGAAGTAAAGCCTTAATCCTAAAGTTTCACATACGGCGCCAGCTGCCTCAAAGAACTGAACGAACGGTAATGTAATATCTCATTGGCATGGCCATCATAAAACACCTCTACATAGAAACTATCCAAACGGTAAAGCTGAATTTTGATACCTTCCTCTTCCCGGTCATCGACAAAAATCCTCCGGGCAAATATGGCCGCTGCTTGGCTGTCGTCATCCATGGCCTTAAAATCGTATAAAGTCAGCACTATCTTAATTTTTCTAATTGTTCAGCAATAATACGTACCAGTGCCGGTTCTATTTCCACTTCTCCCAATGCGCGCAGTGCACCCTCTTCATCCGGCTCGAACAACAACTCCGCCTCTCCTATCTTTACCCCAATCCTGAACGTCCAGCCATAAGCAAACATGCGTAAGTGCAGATCCATATCCTGGCCCTTGTAAGATATGGGCAATAATAATTCGTCCATCTATTGATAAAACAAATATTCGGCCGTGTAAGAAACTTCCAACAGCTTTCCTTTTTGCGCCGCGTCGGCATTAGCCGGCGCAGTTCCGCCTCGGGTGAACAATCTTTGGATATAGGTAACTGGCGTCAAACTACCATTTGCACTTTGAGGAACGGCTTTCAGCAATAACCAAGGTATCGAACCGTCCGGCGCAGCTGCTTGTTGCAGCTTTACGCCACTAACCGTTGAGCCGTCTGTTAGCGTCCAGGTCGGACTTTTTGTGGCGCTCAGATAATGTTTGCCAATCTTTTTACTGAAACTGCTATCGCTAAATAACAGAGCTTTAGGTTCCTGGAATGTCCACAAATAATGCGTACTGTTTTTTGGGTCTTGGGTACAGCGATAGGCCTGTACCCCTTTAGCGTAAACCTGTAAGATCAGTTTACTGCCTGCGGGCACGACGATAGTTACGGGTATGATTTGCTGGGCACGTGTTGCCAGGGCGCAGCAAAGAAGAATGGTCATGTAAGTGAATCGTTTCATAAAATTGATTTGACATTGTTAAAGATGACAAAGTTTTTTTAATACTAATATGGCTGGTGTCTGCACATCAGCAACCCATAAGGAATTTTAGGCTCAATCCAAGTGGACTTTGGCGGCAGGATCACGCCTGCGTTGGCCGCTGCCATCACCTCTTCGATCTTAAGTGGACATAAGGTGAATAATAACTTGCCGGGCGCTCCTGCTATGCCGGGCGTATATTCGATCTCATCAAAGATATCCGCGAGGATTTCGGTATCATATTGTTGAGGGTTTTTGGCGGTCAGGGCATACCAGCGATCTTCGCGCAATAGTCCGAAATGGTGCTTTATTGTCGGCAGTACGGGGCCTTCCGCTGCTGCGATGAAAAAGTAA
>JABDAU010000104.1 GCA_013289045.1 Bacteroidota bacterium
CCTTTACGCTGCAATTCAACAAGCTGGTCAATTGCGAATTTGCCATTTAAGCAGGCAGCAATCTCGGCGTTGAACAGTGCTTTCCTTATCAGTTTTATCGAGATGAAATTGTTGATCTCATCATCGTCAACTAATAATATACTTACGGCCCGGTTGTTATTGTTCATCGTTTTATAGTTAATCAATACTCCTTATACGCACCTTTATGGCAAAAGGTTATATTCCTACAAGTTGTATTTTGGATAATTTCTTTTTAATTGGCTATGTTAAATCTAAAAACAATAAACCGTTTTTAAAAATAACAGGACTTGGCATTTTGGTCAGTTTGAGTCCTCAGTCATGCTGAACTTGTTTCAGCATCCCACAAGCAGGTATGAACCATATGGTTAAACGTGATGAGGTCCCGAAACAAGTTCGGGATGACGTGACTTGTTATTCTTACGATAAATTTTCGAAAAAGTTGCATTACAAATATGCTTTAACAAAAAAGGCTTCTTGACGAAGCCTTTGCAATTTATCACGTACCGTATTCCGGCGTTGTTACTTCGCTTTCTTCAAACTCATAATCTGTAAGCGGCGGGCATGAGCAGATCAGTGTACGATCGCCGTAAGTATCATTTACCCTGCCAACTGAAGGCCAGAATTTAAAGGCAGCCACGTATGGCAGCGGGAACGCGGCTTTTTGGCGGGTGTACGGATGCTCCCATTCGTTTGCTGTGATCACAGCAGCGGTATGCGGTGAATTTTTCAGCGGGTTGTTTATTTTGTCGGATATGCCTTTTTCCACATCATCAATTTCATGGCGGATAGCGATCATGGCATCGCAAAAACGATCAAGCTCGCTTTTTGGCTCCGATTCGGTTGGCTCAACCATCACCGTGCCTGCAACCGGGAAGGAAACAGTTGGCGCATGGAAACCATAATCCATCAGGCGCTTGGCAATGTCGGTTACTTCTATGCCGAAGTTTTTAAATGCGCGGCAATCCAGGATCATTTCGTGTGCACAGCGGCCTTTGGTGCCGGTGTACAGCACCGGGTAATGATGCTCCAGTCGCGATTTGATATAATTTGCGTTGGTAATGGCATAGCGGGTAGCGTTGGTTAAACCGTCGCCGCCCATCATGGCGATGTATGCGTGCGAGATGATGAGGATAGAAGCCGAACCCCATGGCGCAGCCGAAACAGCATGAATGGACTTGCCTTTATCGATATCGACCACGGCATGCCCCGGCAGGAATGGCACCAAATGTTTGGCTACACCGATAGGACCCATACCCGGACCACCGCCGCCATGCGGAATGCAGAAAGTTTTGTGCAGGTTAAGATGACAAACATCTGCCCCGATATTGGCAGGGCTGGTTAACCCTACTTGCGCATTCATGTTTGCGCCATCCATATAAACCTGGCCGCCGTTTTGGTGGATGATATCGCAAACCTCGATGATGGATTCTTCAAACACACCATGGGTTGAAGGATAGGTTACCATAAGGCATGACAGCTCATTTTTATATTGTTCAGCTTTTGCTTTCAGATCGGCAACGTCGATGTTACCGTTATCATCGCATTTTACCACGATGATCTTCATGCCGGCCATTGCTGCCGAAGCAGGGTTGGTGCCGTGTGCAGAAGACGGGATCAAAGCAATATTGCGATGGTCTTCGCCCCTGTCGTTATGGTAAGCCCGGATCACCATCAGACCGGCATATTCGCCTTGAGCGCCGGCGTTTGGCTGTAGGCTCATGGCCGCAAAGCCTGTGATCTCGCTTAGCCAGTTGTTCAGTTCGTCAAACACCTGCATATAGCCACCAACCTGGTCGGTTGGGGCAAAAGGATGGATCTTGCTGAAATGCGCCCAGGTAACAGGTACCATTTCGGTGGTCGCGTTCAGCTTCATGGTGCATGAACCGAGGGCGATCATCGAATGGCAAAGCGAAAGGTCTTTTGCTTCCAGTGATTTGATGTAGCGCAGCATTTCGTGCTCCGAGTGGTGCGTATTGAACAGCGGGTGTGTTAAGTATGCAGAGGTACGCTGCTGATCAGCCGGGATAACAGTTTGAAGATTGCTTTTCAGCCCGTCGAAATTTACATCGTTCAGGTTTTTGCCTTTTACCTTGGCAAAGAAGCGAACGATGGTTTTCACATCCTCCGGCGAAGTAGTTTCATCCAGCGAAATGGTTATTACCGAACCTTTATAGTGGAAATTTGCTTCGTTATTCAGCGCCTCACCATGTATCGGGCCGGCCAGTGCGCCTAAATCAAATTTTAAAGTATCGAAATAAGTTTTATTCAGCTGCTCGTAGCCCAATTCCTTCAGCGAATCGGACAACAGAATTGCCAAACCATGTACCCTTTCAGCGATCAGCCTTAAACCTTGCGGACCGTGGTATACAGCGTACATCCCGGCCATAATAGCCAGCAATGCCTGCGCGGTACAGATGTTTGAAGTGGCTTTATCGCGGCGGATGTGCTGCTCGCGGGTTTGCAGGGCCATACGCAGGGCATAATCTCCGGCGCTATCGATGGTTACACCGATGATACGGCCGGGGATGGAACGTTTGTATTCTTCCTTAGTTGCAAAAAATGCCGCATGCGGGCCACCGAAGCCCATCGGCACGCCAAAACGCTGGCTGGTGCCTACCACAATGTCTGCGCCCCATTCACCCGGAGGGGTTAACAGCAGCAGGCTCATCAGGTCGGCAGCTACGGTGAGCTTTATATTTTTCTCATGCGCTTTGGCAGCGAAACCGGTGTAATTATAGGCCTCGCCATCACCGGCAGGATATTGCACCAATGCGCCGAACATGGTTTCGTTCAGCTCAGCTGTACGGTGATCGCCGATCTGTAATTCGATGCCGTATGGCTGTGAGCGGGTCTTTAAAATATCAATGGTTTGCGGAAAAACTTCTTCCGACACAAAGAACACGTTCGCACCCTGGTTTTTGCGCAGGCTGTATTGCATAAACATGGCTTCTGCGGCAGCGGTGCCTTCGTCCAGCAATGATGCGTTAGCAATTTCCATCCCGGTAAGGTCAATCACCATGGTTTGGAAATTGAGCAGTGCCTGCAGGCGGCCTTGTGCAATTTCGGCCTGGTATGGGGTGTATTGGGTGTACCATCCCGGGTTCTCCAAAATATTGCGCTGGATAACGCCTGGCACAATCACATCGTAATAACCCTGGCCGATATATGATTTAAAAACTTTGTTCTTTAACGAGGTTTGCTTAAGCGTGTTCAGGTAATCGAACTCGCTTTTTGCAGGGGGTAAATTCAGTGGTTTTTTCAGCCTGATTTGCGCAGGAATGGTTTGATCGATCAGTTCATCGACCGACTGTACGCCGATGGTTTTTAACATTTGCGCAGTATCTGCTTCATTGGGAGCAATGTGGCGCGACTGGAATTTTTCCTGGTAATCTATGTTCAGCTTCATGTGTATCTTTGGGTGGCCAGTTAAACCGGGGCAAAGGTACAACTTTAGGCAATGAGTAACAATTAGCTAACAAAGTATTGACACTGTATTTACAACCTTTCAGCACAAGAAAATTATAACCTTTTTAACGATAATAACGTATTTTGGCACTGCTAATTGATTTATGCTGTTGAGGAAACCTGTACTCTTATTATTTCTTCTTTTTTGCTGCGCTAAAGGGTTTGCTGCGACTTTTGTGGTGACCAGTAACGCCGATAGCGGGCCGGGGACATTGCGGGATGCTTTGACGCAGGCGGCGGCGAATGGAGCTGCGGAAAAGGACTATATTACATTTAATATAGCTGACACCAGCCCAACCGGCCGCAGAATAAATTTAATAACCGAACTGCCCGACCTTACCTCTAACTTAGTAATAGACGGCTCCACCCAGCCCGGCGCTATTATTGGGGAAAGCGGTGCCCACATCCAGATCTTCACACCCATATCAGAGGATGAATTTACGTTATTTAAGGGTAGCGGTCTTGACGATGTAGAATTTTATGGTTTATATCTTCATGATTATACCAATCCGGGAGTTTCTGCCCCAGACCAGGGTCAAAGGATCGCTGTAAGTATCAGCAATTCTTCAAACATAATTTTTGGCTCACCGGGGAAAGGAAATCTTTTTTTTGGTTTTATTACCAGTGGCATATACCTAAACAATGTAAACCATGCTACTTTGCAAAGTAATGTTATAGGCCTGAGCAGCAGCAATTCGTTTAGCGACCCTGAGAACTGGTATTTAGGCGTAGGAGGCGTATCCTTTTATGAATGTAACAATATATTGATAGGAGGAGACACAGCCGACATGGGGAATACCATATTTACGGCTTTTGACATTGAGCTGGCTCAAAAAACCACTGATAATAACATCACCATAAAATGGAATAATTTTGGTGTGTTCCAGGATGGCAAAACCATCACCTATGAGTTTCAGGATGTTACTTATTTAAATTTATATACCATAGGAATTAATAACTATTTACCTGACGATAATACCCTGGCTAACTGCGCCACAGGTAATATTGATATTGAGAATAACCTGGCCGGTGTGCTTGGAAGTGGGTTTATAATTTCTACAATAAACGGCGGGATTAATTTCTACAACAACTTTTTTGGCGTTTCAAGAGATGGCACGGTAAACCTGGATGAGGATTCGCATGCAGATGAAGGCACCCCTATAGTTTTAGCCAATTGCAGGGCTACTATCAACATCGGGTCAAATGACCCAACTAAAGGCAATTTCCTGGCTTATTCAACATCCACTACTTACGCTTCAAATTGCCCTAACGTACTGGTACGCAACAATCAGTACGAGTGTATAGGGTTTAGTGATATTTATGGCGACCCCATTACGATTTATGGAAACGACAACTATAAAGGCACATTGCCTACTGTTTCTATTGATGCGTTAAATGAAAATAACGGGCAAAGTGTTTTAACCGGAACGGCTACTCCCGGCGCATTGGTTGACATTTTCGGATCGGAATCATGCACCTATTCACAATGCAGTATCCGAAAGCTTATTGAAACCGTTACTGCCGACGCTAATGGCGCATGGAAAAGTGATCTGCTAAATTTTAGCGGCGTTTTTTATGCATCAGCAACCAAAAACAATATAACATCCACATTTACAACTTTGACTATCAATATTGACAAGGTGGTGGCAACCAGCCTTCGCTGCAGTGGCCCCGGTACCATAACCGGCATACAATTACCTAAAGGAGTGACCGGCCATTGGGTAGATAATAATGGGAATATTGTTTCAAATGACCTGGTACTGGTAACCAATACACCCGGCGATTATCAATTTGTATTGGGCGATGGCTGTATCAGAAGCCCTTTTTTTCATATAGTCGACAATCGACCGGTCCTATTTGATTCGTTTATGACTGTGACTGATCCCGGCTGCGGTACGAATAATGGCTCTATAGATAATTTTTTTGCATATGACCCGCTAAACATGATCAGCAGCGAAACCTGGACTGATGGTAATGGCAAGGTAGTTAGTACAACTGCCGGTAAAGCGGATAACCTGCCTGCCGGTAGTTATACATACACCTTAAAAACTACTGATGGATGCACATATACCTACGGCCCTGTTGTACTTAAAAACGTAACCGGCCCTAATATCGATCAATCCAAGCAACAGATACAAGCTACCAATTGCGGCCAGTCAACCGGCAGCATTACTGATATTACCGCAACCGGCACGGGCACCTTAAAATATATCTGGTGGAACAGCCAGCAGCAGACCGTTGGAACCAATATTGACCTGACCGGGCAGCCGGCAGGTACTTATAAACTCGAAGTGACGGATGACAGCCCATGCGGTGCGGTATATACAACAGATATCACCATCCCTGAAATCAATGGCATTACCATGGATGAAAGCGGTGCTAAACCAACCCCATCCAGCTGCGGAATAGCCAGTGGTTCGGTTACCGGCATACAGGTTACCGGCGCAACACAATATAAATGGAGAGATGCGAACAATAATTTGATAAGCACCAAATCAACCCTTACGGGCGTTCCTGCGGGTACTTATACTTTAACTGCATCGAACGCAACGGGTTGTGACAAGGTCAGTCAGCCTTATACCGTAACAGCATTGCCGCCAACGGTTTATCCTGATTATTCATACATCAGCAACAATACCTGCCCTAACAGCGCAACAGGTTCTATAACTGTTACTGTAGATAGCCTGGTAACTGCCTTCCATTGGTACGATAGCCAGGGAAATCCAAAAGGTTTTGGAAATTCAATTCAGAGCATGCCCGCCGGGACATATTCGTTGTATCTTACTGATAAAAATGGCTGCCCCAGTTTTTACAAGAATTACACCATCACCAATATAGTTCCGGTAAGCATCCAAAACAGTTCAGCGCAAATAACCAACGACCAGTGCAATACTAAAACCGGCAGCATAACCGGCCTACAGGTTAGCGGTGGCATACAACCATATACTTACAGTTGGAAAGATGATTCGGGCAACATTGTCTCCACAAGCAGCGATCTGAACAACGTAGTTGCGGGCCTCTATTTTTTAACTGTAAGCGATGCCAGTGGCTGCGGGCCGGCAATAGCTTCCTTTGCTGTTAATAATAACAATAGTGCTCTATCCGCACCATCGGTAAGCAACATACAAATTTGCAGCAGCGGCAGCGCCATGTTAGCGGTTAACAACGCTTCTTCAACCGGCGTTTATAACTTGTACGACAGCGAAAGCAGCGCTACACCCATCAGCCAGTCAACAGGCGGCAAATTCAGGGTTAATGTTACGGGCAACACCAATTTCTATATTACAGAAGTAAGCGGCACCTGCGAAAGCGGCAAAACCCAGGTTAATGTTACTGTTGGGCTGTCAGCGCTCAATATCCCAAACACTTTTACACCCAATGGCGACGGCATAAACGATTACTGGCAGATAAACAGCATCGAAAATTACCCGCAGGCCGAAGTGCAGATCTTTACGCGGGATGGGCAGGAAATATATAAATCGACAGGTTACTCGGTTCCGTTCGACGGTACTTATAAGGGAAAGAAACTGCCGGCAGGCGTTTATTATTTCATCATCAACCTGCACTCAACCTGCAGCCTGCTATCCGGAAGCTTGACGATCATCAGGTAAATTTCGACCAGGCTGAGTTTCAGAATTCTGCAATAAATACAGCAAATTGCTAAACAAAAGATTTTAACATTATTTTTGCAGGATGAAATACCCGATAGTAGCTTACGGCGACCCTGTTTTAAGAAGAAAGGCCACTGCAATTGAGCCCGACGAGTACCCGCATATTAAACAACTGGTTGAAGACATGTTCGAGACCATGTATGCTGCGCATGGGGTTGGCCTGGCTGCACCGCAGGTTGGCCTATCGATGCGTTTGTTTGTGATTGACGCTACGCCTTTTGATAAGGACGAGCCGGAACTGAAGGATTTTAAAAAAGTATTTATCAATGCGGTAATTGAGGAAGAAACCGGTGAGGAATGGGCCTTTAACGAAGGCTGCCTGAGCATCCCTGATATTCGGGAAGATGTTTACCGTAAATCAACCGTGCGCATATCTTATTACGACGAAAACTGGAAACACCACGATGAAACCTTCTCTGGTTTAGCTGCCCGCGTTATCCAGCATGAATACGACCATATCGAGGGCAAACTTTTTACCGATAAACTGAGTCCGCTGCGCAAACGCCTGATAGAAAAAAGGCTGAGCGATATTTCGAAAGGGATAGTTGATGTGGAGTATAGGATGAAATTTCCGGCCGCTAAAAAGGGGCGGTAAGTCAATGTCATTAAGTTAGGAATCAGGTCGATTTAATATCGACCACCGAATGTCCAATTTCGAATAATGAAGGAAAAACTTCGGCATCGAATGTTCAAACTCAGTTATTTCCATGTCTTAACTTAATCACAGCTAAATTGTCATCGGGTTATCTGACCTTTTTACAGAAATGACATGGCTTTTTATTCGTGCTCCCTTAACGCTATCCTTATCTTTTCGGCAGTGGCCTCAAGCTGTTCCGGGGTAAAACTAAGTTTTGGGCGGGCGAAATTCAAGTCATCAACCCGGTTCATCGGGATGAGGTGAATATGTGCATGCGGCACTTCAAGGCCTATTACCGCAACGCCCACCTTTTTACATGGAATGGCGGCTTTTATACCTGTCGCCACTATTTTGGCGAATAACTGCAAGCCTACATAGGTTTCATCGTCAATATCAAATAAATAATCAACCTCTTTTTTCGGTATTACCAGCACGTGGCCTTCAGCCAGCGGGCTGATGTCCAAAAATGCCAGGTAATCAATGCTTTCGGCAACTTTGTATGCGGGTATTTCGCCTGCTATTATTTTTGAGAAAATGGTAGACATATTGGTGGGTGGTTGATTATGTTGATTGGGTGAGTGGTTTTAATTGCGGTTTATTGGGTGAGCAGCGAGATGTTTAACCATTCACCACTCACTCAATCAACCACTCACTATCTAGTTATTTCCAGTATCTCGAATTCCATTTTACCGGCGGGAACCTGGATCTCGGTGGTTTCGCCTACTTTTTTACCTAACAGGCCTTTTGCTATAGGCGACGCAACCGATATTTTACCGGCTTTCAGGTCGGCTTCGCTTTCAGAGACCAACTGGTAGGTCATGGTAGCGCCGTTCTTTACGTTTTTGATTTTAACTTTCGACAATGCCAGCACTTTTGATGCATCCAGTTTCGATTCATCAAGCAAGCGGGCATTAGCCACAGCTTCCTGCATCTGCGAGATCTTCGACTCGTGCAAACCCTGCGCCTCTTTGGCTGCATCGTATTCGGCGTTTTCCGAGAGGTCGCCTTTATCGCGCGCCTCGGCAATTGCCTTTGAAATGTTGGAGCGACCAACAGTTTTTAAATATTGTAACTCTTCTTTCAGCTTTTCTAAACCTTCTTTGGTATAGTATGATACCTCTGCCATAACGCACTGTTGTTTTAAAACTTTAACTCTTATTTGAATATCCAAAAAAATAGTCCCTCTTAACAGAAGGACACACATTCATAAAAAACAAACAAGACTATATGAGCCGTCAGCTTACATAGTCTTGTTATGTGTAAAACGAAGATAAGATATTTAAATTTTAATATCCAAATTTTTGTTACGCAAACAGCGTAACAAAAATTTGGATATAGAGATTAGAGACTGGAGATTAGAGGTTAGGGGGCTGCATTTTTTTACTAATCTCTAATCTCCGGTCTCTAATCTCTATCCAAAAGCGCCAGCTTCTCCGCCATCACTTCGCTTATTTTGCGGTACGATTCAAACGTCCAGCCGGCTATATGCGGGGTGAGGATCACTTTGCCGGAGTTTTTCAATTCGTCAAACCAGGGCTGTTCACCCAACACCGGGAATTTTTCCACCTCGAGTACATCCAAGCCGGCGCCTAATATTTTACCGCTTTTTATGCCGTTTAGTATTGCGCTTACTCTGGCCGTCGCCCATAATCTGCGTTTTATTTGCCGTGCCGGCGCAGGTATGGATAATATCGACGAAGCCTTTGCCCGCGAAAACGGCATAACGCTCATCAACGCCCCTGAAGGCAATATGGACGCCGTTGGCGAGCATGCCGTTGGGATGCTGCTGTCGCTTATGAACAATTTCCGTATTGCAGATACGCAAATACGCGGAGGCAGCTGGCAGCGCGAAGCAAACCGCGGCTATGAGCTGAAGGGCCGTACCGTAGGTATTATCGGCTATGGCTTTATGGGCAGCAGCTTTGCTAAAAAGCTATCG
>JABDAU010000105.1 GCA_013289045.1 Bacteroidota bacterium
GTATTTTATAATTGGCGCCTAAATATAGTAGGAGTATAGCTTACTAAAAATGGATAAACCTTTTAATGTAATGGATTATTTTACAGTGGTCAGATCGCTTAGTAAATCAGATATTCACTTTAATGGATTAACCGGGTGGGAACTAAAAAATAAAAAATCAATAAGCCACCTGGTGGGATGGCCTATTGATAGTATTGGTAAATTATGATCAGGAGTAACTTTCTGCGAGCTAGTTAAACACATTATAATACATCGTGATTTCGCTCATATTGGTGTAGCTCGGTTCGTTATCGGCATTGTGTATCACCCTTATGCGGATATAACGTACAGGGGTTGTGGTATTATCAAGATCAAATTTCATGATCGCTGAGCCATCATCAGTCCTTTTACATTCTTTAAGCAATACCCATCCTTTTTGCACCGCTTCGGCCGCCCATCCCGGGTCATTAGGCTGTTTGGTAGTGGCTGCGTTTGTAATATCGGCTATTCCCCAAACTTCAAAATCATTCGGGTTATGGCAACAATTACGACCGGTTTCTTCAATCTGGGTTACATTACTGTATAGTTTGCCCATATCAAAGGTCAGCGTTTGCGGTAACGGGCTTGTGCCATCGCTATGGAAGATATCCGGGAATCCCTGCGGGCCCACACTGCCATCCCATAATCTGTCGATATCGGTATCCGATTCGTACGGATTCATATCATACGGAAGTTTAACCTTTTTAAATGCCGTTTTATCACAAACTGCAAAACCAAGTATTTGCGGATATGTAGTAAAACTATTCACATTGAAGGTATCAATGGCACCCTTAACCGGTACAAATGTCGACCGGTAGTCCAATGACGAGCCGTTCTGGAAATCGGTTATCGTTACCGAGCTGTCCCTAAACAAATATTTCACTGCAGCTTGCCCTTTCCGGTTGGTATACCGGATTGTTGTTGATGTATTGTGTGCAAAACTGAATGTTTCGCCTGCTGTATCGATCGGATAAAAATTAAGCGTCAGGTTTCCGTTTGGAGAGATGGTATACGGATTAGCCACTTTATAGGCCCTGTTAACCAAACCTGATTGATAGTTTGGCCCGTACACTTTTACATTGTTTATGTCCAGAGGAATTGATTTATTCCCTTTCGCGTCATAAGAATAAACGATGAATGAATAAGAATATTCATTTAAACCGGGAATAATGACCTTTATCGTGTCGGCAGGATTATGGTCTGCCGAGTTGTACGTAAGCGAATCGGCGTTGTTATTCCATTTAATTACATATTTTGTGATACTTGGGTCGGGGCTCGGATTCCATAACAACTCGGTACGCAGGTTGCCCGGATCGGAATGCGGATTATTTACAACGCCCGGGTATACCAACTCCTTCCCGTTAAGGAATTTCCTGAAATCTGTGGCACTTTTATCGCAACTGATAAAGCCGGCAACTACAAGTAAAACAGCGGATATTTTATAAATCAGTTTCATATCTTTCAAATTAATCATAGTAAAAATTATTGCGGCTTACCATAAAATGAAAACTCCATTATGTGGGCAAAATCGCCACCCGACCATGTATCGTGTACTAACACCCGGATATAATGTACCGCAGGTGAACCAGGCGTGATATTGAAGTTAACACCGGCCGCTACGAATGCTGCATCAGCCGCGTTGGTAAATCCGGGTGTAAGGCCTGACGGCGGATCAGGGTAATGATAGTTTCCAAGATCAACCCAGTCGCCATAAACGCTTCCGGCGCTTGCAGTTTCGGGTAATATGGCATCCTGCGGAGCAGCTTTGCTGGACCCCCAAATAGAAAAGTCTCTAGGATTGCCATGTGCATAAGCATACTGGTCGGGCCTTTCCCACATAATAAACCGGCTTAACTGTGCGGTCACCCCCATGCTGAATGTGCATTGTATCGGCGGCGGAGCACCCGGCGCAGTATGCCATCCGTTTGAGTAATCATCTGTTTTATTATCCCATAAAAACGGAACCTCCCAGCCATATGCCGTCGGGCTGTCGCTTGGCAGCTTATAATTGGAGAATTTACTTTTATCGATCAACGTTTCGAAGATGGGTGATAACATGGTTATAGTGGTATCGGATACGTTGCCAAACTGATCGGTGATATATAAACCGAACTGCCTGTTTGCAGCAGCATAGCCCCTTACGGTATAATTGATGGTATCAATGTTTGAATAATGCTGATCCTGTACTTCAAGCGCCCGTGTTGACGTATCATAGGCAATCAAAATATAGCCGAGGTCACGCTTTCCCTTGTCGATCGCTTTTATGTTAACCCCGCCAAAATCTGCCTGCAACTGAACAGTTTTTTTGGCCAGCAAGTAATACGGCGTATCGGGGTGGACAGTAACCGTAACCGGGTCCGACTGTACATTAGCCCTGCTTACCGTCCATAAAGTTACCTGGTAGTCTTTACTTTGGGCAAAACCATCGCAAAGGACCGTATCGGTATAATAGCTTGATTTGGTTTGGCGTACTGTTTTTCCGTTGATATTATATTGCGCCAAAACGTACAACAGGTTGTCTGAATTAGGCAATGCGTAAGTTATATAGGCGGCGCCATTTATGTTCTTAACCTTCAGATCGGTTATTACACCCGGTTTGGTTTTATCACCGGAAACTACCTGGTTATATCCCTCGCTCTTTTTGCAGGAGTGGGATAAAATCAGTGTTATTACTGCAATTGCAGGCAACAACTGTTTTAAATATTTTTTCATTTTCATCGTCTCTTTACGTTATATGCTTCAATGAATTAATTTGCAATTTGCTACTACCAGTAGGGGTTTTGTACAAGGTTATTATCTATGATCAGGTCATTATCCTTAATAGGCCATAGATAGTTTTGTATCCCGAATACCGGTATAAGCACCGTACGCGGATGGTAATAATTACCTGCATCTGTTTCATAAATATTCCAGCCCTGCTGCGGCGTGCTCAATACATCCTGCAACTCTTTCCACCGGCGCAGGTCCCAGCCGCTTTGTGCTTCGAAACAAAGCTCAATTCTTCTTTCCTGGTGAATTATTGCACGCAAACCGGCTTGTGTGGTAGGCTTGGTTGGATTTTTTGAATAGTTAGACCATGAACTTATTACGCCGCCTAAACCTGCGCGGGCCCTTACCTGGTCGATATAAGATATGGCCTGGGAGCTTGGCCCGTTAACCTCATTCAAAGCCTCGGCATATAACAGGTAAAGTCCTGACAAACGCATCAATGGTAAATGAAAGTCGACAGGTATAAAACCGTCATCATAAACTGAAAGGTAATTAGCCAGTTTTTTAGGCCAATAACCGGTGATGTTCAATGTATTCAGATCCTTGGGGCCGGCTAATGCCGAATTACCGCGCGCCTCGATGTGATACAGATCGTTCATATTGGTTTTGCCGTTACCAAACCAAATGCCGCCATCAAAACCTATGTTTGCGTAAAATCTCGCTTCACGGCCAAAGTGTTCATTTATAGTGGTGTATCCCTGGTCTATGTAAAAGCGGTTGGCATAATCGCCATTACGTAAAGTCAGCCTGTTTGAATAATCAAAGGTTTTATCTTCATCCAAAGGCACGCCCTTATCGGTGTAAAAAAGTTCTGCTGTGTTAATCGGAACAGCAAAGGTTGATGGGTTTGAGAAGATATTAATGGCCGAAAGCGATGTTAACCTCGGCGTAGCGTATCCCTGATCGGGGAAAACCGGGTTTAAAGCCCAGATAAGCTCGGGATTCTGATCCCATTTCATGGTCACTGCGTTTTGTATGGTCAGCACCTTAGCCAGGGAATCGTTAACGGTTACGGACGGATCGTTAAACGTATATAATTTCAACCCGGCAGCTGTACAAGCATCGATGGCGGTTTTAGCAGCATCCGCCGCTTTTTGCCATTTTGAGGCATCATAAGTTGTTGAAAATAGCGGCTGACCGTTAATGTTTTTAACACCCGCATAATCGGGGTTGCCGTTAAAAAGCGGGCTGGCCTGCGTTGCCAAAACTTCGGCCTTTACAGAAAGGGCAATAACCGATGTTATACGGCCAAATTCCTGTGCCTGGTTCTGGATTACAGGCGGCAGATCGGGCGCTGCCTCATCAAGCAACTGCACAATGTAGCTAAACACCGAATCGACAGGTGAACGGGCTATCCTAACCTGCTCGGTTGATGCCGTTATATCAAGGTTTGTTTTTATGATAGGAATCGGCCCGTATAAGCGTAACAAGTAATAATGATAGTAGGCTTTTAAGAATTTCACTTCGGCTATCCAGCGGGCCTTCTCTGTAGGAGTAAGATCGACAGGTTCGTTGATGTTATCGAGCATGATATTACACCTGCGGATAGAGCGCCACATGGCCTGTCCGCCATTCTCGCCATCCCAAAAGTTAAGACCAGGGTTTGCGCTGTTCTGGCTGCCGCGGATCAGGTCGAAACCGGTTTCCATCAGCGGATGGTTCGTCAGGTTATTAGGATATATGATCTCTGCCGATGTGGTAAAACCTACATTAGCCGTAGGATCATATAGCTGCTGCAGCGTGGCGTAACAGGTAAACAGATAGTTCTCTGCCTCGTTGCGGTTTCTGAAAGCATATTCTAATGTGCCTGTATTGTCGGGCACAACGTCTAAATATTTTTTACATGATGCGCCCGTGAACAGGAGGGCAAGCAGTAGTAAAATTTTATAGTGTCTTTTCATAATTTTAATATTTACAGAAGATCAATACCATTATAAAGTAACGTTTACACCCAGGTTAAACACCCTTTGAATAGGGTATGCAAAGCCGTTACCACCCAGCTCAGGATCCCATAATTTGAACGGCGACCATGTAAACAGGTTGAGCCCGTTAAAATATATGCGAAGCTTGCTGAGGTGCAATTTTTGCGATATCAATGCAGGCAAAGTATAACCTACTTCCATCGACTTAAGGCGAAGGAAGCTGCCATCGCGCATCCACCATGTACTGCTTTGGCGGTTATTTTCGATCTGGTTGCCGGTTACGCCTAAACGGGGATATTCGGCATAAAGATTTTGGTTATCTGCCGACCAATGGTCTTTAGCGAAGGCCTCCAATAGTTGCGTATTGCCGTATATGTAAGCGTCAGGGCTTTGAATAAATGGACTTACCCTGCTTGGATCGATAAAAAGGGAAACCTTTGTTTGCCCCTGGAAGAATGCCGAAAGGTCAAAATTCTTATAGCCGCTTGATACTCCGTAACCATAAACAATCTCCGGAACGGTAGGATAGCCGATAAAGGTTTCGTCGGCACCGTCTATTTTACCGTCGCCATTCAGATCGCGGTATTTGATATCGCCGCCTTGCGGAGCTATGCCGCCTGTTGAGAATATTTGCGTAGGTGAATTTTTAGCTTCGTTATCATCAACAAATAAGCGTTCGGCTATATAACCATATTGGCGCCCTATCACCTGCCCGGTTTCATAACGATAAGCTTCTTTATATTGCGGCTCCTCAAAATTGCCATAAGTACTCACCGCATAGGTAAAGTTAGCGCGCCCCTGCAACCAGAAGTTTTTACCAAACTGCTGTTTGTAGTCCATTTGGAGATCGATACCCTTTGAATTGGCAGTCCCGATATTTGCAGATACATCCGGGTTACCATTCGAGTCTAACGCTTCCAGGCCAAGCGTTGCAGGCAGCGAAGTACGCTGCTGTAAAATATTATAACGATGATATTTATACACCTCGGCCACCACGTTCAGCCCTTTTAATACTGTAAACTCCAGGCCCAGGTTAAGCTGGCGCGATGTTTCCCAGGTTACGTCAGGATTGGCGTAGTTGTTAATATACACACCGTTACGTGTATAGCTGTTATTGGTGCCAAAGGTTGCGGGATTACCACCGTTAAGGTTTACATCCGATACGTAATAAAACCTTTGCGAACCGATATTATCGTTACCTACGATACCATAAGTAAGCCGTATCTTCATGCGTTGAAAGATGCTGCTGAGGTTATCATCATCCCACCATTTTTCGTTTGATGCTACCCACGAACCACCTATCGTAGGGAAGAAGCCAAACCTGTGATTTGCCGAAAACCGCTCGGTACCATTATAACCAAAGTTAAACTCGAGATAGTAGCGGCTCTTGAATGAATAAGTGGCACGACCTGCAACAGTTTCGTTGCGGTATGGCAATGATGCCTGTAAACTTGTTGCATTAGAATAGATCGTCTGCTGTTGAGTGGTGATCAACGATGCGCTAACGCTATGGTTGCCAAATTTCCTGTCGTAATCTAAAACACCCTGGAAAAACACATAGGTGTTCTGGTTATCGTCGCTTGGGTTGTGGTAGTACGACAGATATTCCTGCGCCACATTACTGCCCGTTGTTTGCGGGTTTAACCATTGCAGGGTGTAAGAGTTGGATGTCTTGTCGTAGCTCTCAACACTGTAGTAATATGGCGAGTAAGAAGTTTGGGAATCGAAATAAGAGTAACGGTTGGTGTGGAACAAACCGTGGAAATATAACCCTTTGGTTAGGAAGTTCAGGTTTTGATTAAGCTCCAATTGGGCCGACATTCTCGATTCGGTAAAGTTTTTATGGCCCCGTAACAGCGCCGCGTACGGGTTGTTATCTGTAAGGCCGGGTACATTACCGAATAAAATGTGTTTAGTGTTGATATTTGCCGAGTCGGCAGGAAAATACGCCGGGAAAGCCACCGGGCTTGTATGTAACGCAATGTTGTATAAGTCTGTTTGAAATGAGGCGTCGGAAGTTTCAGGCCCGTTGTAGTCGTTAAACATACCTTCCAGGCGGGCAACCAGCTCGGTTGTTTTGGTAAGGTTAATATTAACGTTCGTGCGTAACTGGTAATTCCTGAAATTAACGTTGTTGTTATTGTTATTGGCAATATCCTGGTTTAAGATACCATGATCAATACTATACGAACCCGAAATATAGTATCGTGCCAGGTCGTTACCACCGCTCACGTTCAAATCCCCTCTTTGTGTGGTGGTATAGTTCTTAAACAACATTTTAAGCCAGTCGACCGCAGGGTAAACGTATTGGTTACTGCCAGGCGCGTGTGCTATGGTTGCTTCAGTATTAAGGATCTGGTTTTGCGTAAAAGGCAGCGGTGCTAAAGGATCACGGGTAATGGTGGCCTCATTAAAAAGCTGCATATAAGTGATTGGGTCGGCAAGTTGAAGGGTTTTTGCCGATTGAGAAATGGAATTCTCATACCTGAAGTTAACCGTGGTTTTACCGATCTTACCTGATTTAGTGGTCACCAGGATAACGCCATTCGCTCCCCTTGCACCGTATAAAGCCGTTGCACTGGCATCTTTCAGAATGGAGAAGCTGGCAATATCATCTACCTGCAGGCGTGCAAGATCGTCGGCAGAATATTCCACGTTATCGATCAGGATCAGCGGGCTTGTGTTGTAGCCAAAAGTAGTAACGCCCCTGATAAAGAACTGCGCATTGTCCTGACCCGGCTGACCGCTTGGCTGGTAAGCTATAACACCGGCTACCTGACCTGCAAGCGCGTTGGTAAGGTTACTTGCGGGGATCCTGAGATCCTCCGGGTTGATAGTGGTTACAGATCCTACTACGGCCTCCTTGCGCTGCCTTCGCCCATAGGCGCTTACTACAACCTCGGCAACAGAGGTGTTTACCTGGTGAAGAACGATATTATAAACCTTCAAATCGGCGCCAACAACAACCTTTTGGGTTATATATCCCACAAAGGAAAAATTCAGCTCCGTTCCGTCCGGTGCATTTAAGGTAAAATGCCCGAGATCGTCGGTATTTGCATGGATCTTTTTGTTGCCAATGGCCGAAATGTTTACGCCTTTGATCTTCACCCCAAGCGAATCGGATACGGTGCCGGAAATATTAAGCTCCTGTGCCCGCGCATTTAACCCTATAGTGCTTAGTAAAATAGCCGCGGCAAAGGTGAGGCAGGTTTTGAGCAATGCTTGTATCCCCCACAAACGCCTGATAAAATTGTAAAGTTGTTTCATATATATTTTGGTTTTACTGGTTAGTTGAGCTGTAAATCGGGCCTGTACTCCTCATATACTTAATTAGCCGTACCAATTAATCGTGCTTTAATAAAGGCAAAAGATATGTGCATACACATTTTAAGATGTGTATTAACTGGCTTATCGATATGTTGCATTTAGCCTGCTGTCGCCCGGAAAAAAGAGTATAAATATTTGGTTTTGCCGGACTTAGAAAGGTTACATCATGCTACGAGGCATGTTTAACCGACAGACCTATTTAGCGACGTAAATAATTCATTTGCATATCTTTAGTTTTAATATTTGTAATTGGTATAGTAAAAGTATCGCTTTACAAAAGCTATTGAAATGGATAAATCTTTAAAATTAATGGATTATTCCATTATTTGTAACTTTTTCGTTATTCAGCAAAGCAGTACATAAATACTTTATTCAAACCACAATTAAAAAAAGATACAACATTAAACTGATTAGCTTAATGGACGATACAGTAAAATAGCTAAATCGTTTAAACGTTTAGCGAAAGATCCAGAATAGGGCGATCATTATCAAAATGAGCAGCGCGGACAGCGTTTTATAATTGCCGAGACCCGGCCATGCTTTACTACGGAGCGGCTCCCAGGGCGACTTCCAGTATAATCTGGCGCTTTCGTCGGTATGCGTAACCGGGAAACTGTATGAAAGGGAAATTTGTAATACGAGACAGATACAAAAAAGATAAAATGCCATCATCATAAACGGAACCCGGCCTATTAACGAATCGGGGTAAACTTTACTGATGATAAATACGATAACCCCGATAGCGGAGCCTATCCATAATGTGTATTTTGCTGACACGGCAGAGGCCTTTTCCCAAAATACGCCCAGCAAAAACACACAGGTTATCGGCGGAGCTATATGTGCTATAACATCATTTAATCCATTAAAAATACTCTCGTAGCTATTGAGCAATGGCAGCAGCGCCAGCGATACCACCAACGAAATGCCCGCCGCCAACTTACCCACGGTTATCAGGCTCGCATCTTTTGCCTGGGGTTTGTATCGTTTATACATGTCATAACTAACAAGCGTTGCAATTGAGTTGAGCGCGCCGGAAATCTGGCTCATTAAACCCGATAAAAGTGCCGCCACCAAAATACCAACCAGGCCGGTTGGGATAAGCTGGGCGATCATTAAAGTATAGATCCCTTTGCTGTCGACGACTTCCTTACCACCCTGTATGCTTTTTAATGACGAAATATCCAGATGACCGGTTTGTGCCAGTGTATATGCGAACAGACCCGGCATCACAAAAATGAAAACAGGCAATATTTTTATAAAACCGCAAAACAGCGGACCAACACGGGCATTGTTCTCGTCCTTAGCGCCTAACACCCGCTGCACAATGGTTTGATCGGCGCACCAATACCAGATCCCCAAAACAGGATAACCCAGGAAAACGGCATACCACGGCATTCCGCTTGCATCGCCGTGCGGCCTTAACATGGATAGCTTGTTCGTTTGCCCAAGGTTTTTCAAAACATCTACCATCGGGTGCCAGCCTCCCATTTTATGATAGGCGGC
>JABDAU010000106.1 GCA_013289045.1 Bacteroidota bacterium
TGGTATTGGCTGCATTCGGTTTAAGTGTTGCTGCCTTTTTGCAGGTTAAATCAACCGGTCAGCCTATCAATGTAACCGTGTTTAACTGGATAGGCGTACAATATTTTAATGTACCATTCGCGTTTTTGGTTGATCAGTTGAGCTCATTAATGCTGCTCATTATAACCGGCGTTGGTTTCCTTATCCACTTGTATTCTATCGGCTACATGCACCTCGACGAAGGTTTTGGCAAGTTCTTCGCTTACCTTAACCTGTTCGTGTTCTTTATGCTGCTGCTGGTATTGGGCTCTAATTATTTGGTACTGTTTATCGGCTGGGAAGGCGTAGGTTTATGCTCATACCTGCTTATCGGTTTCTGGTATACCAATCCAAGCTATGCCGATGCCGCCAAAAAAGCCTTTGTAATGAACCGTATCGGCGACCTGGGCTTTTTATTGGCTATGTTCTTCATCTTTAAAACATTCGGCAGCTTTAGCTATTCAGAAGTATTCAGGGTAGCTGGCGGTATGCATACCGGCCAGGCGCCATTGTTTTGGATCACCCTGTTACTATTTATCGGCGCTACCGGTAAATCGGCACAGATCCCACTGTTTACCTGGCTGCCCGATGCAATGGCCGGTCCGACACCTGTATCGGCGCTCATCCATGCTGCAACCATGGTTACGGCAGGTATCTACATGATCGCCCGCTCAAACATATTGTTCACGCTGTCGCCCCTTACTTTATATATCATAGCCATTGTAGGTTTAGCTACCGCGATTGTGGCTGCGCTGATCGCCTTAACACAAACCGATATAAAAAAGGTGCTGGCTTATTCAACCGTATCGCAATTAGGTTATATGTTTTTAGGCCTTGGCGTTGGGGCATACACAGGCGCTTTCTTCCACCTCATGACACATGCTTTCTTTAAAGCCTTGTTATTCCTGGGCGCAGGTTCAGTTATTCATGGTGTAAGCGGCGAACAGGATATGCGCAAAATGGGTGGCCTGAAGGGGAAAATGTCTGTTACCTTCATCACCATGCTGGTAGGTACGCTGGCCATATCGGGTATCCCGCCGTTTGCAGGTTTCTTCTCAAAAGATGAGATCCTGGCGCACGCTTTTCAATACGATAAGACATTATACGTTATAGGCGTTATCGGCGCCATGCTTACCGCCTTCTATATGTTCCGCATGCTTTATCTTACTTTTTATGGTAAGTTTCGTGGTACATCAGAGCAGGAGCACCATATCCACGAATCACCTGCAACTATAACCATTCCGCTTATCATTTTAGCAGTATTATCTGCTGTTGGCGGTTTCCTTGGTATGCCTGGCGATAACGGCCAGCATCACTGGTTGCAGCAATTCCTGGCGCCTGTTTTTGAGGCATCAAACAAAATTGCACCGCTTGCCGACCTGCCTGGGGCCACCGAATATGCCCTGATGGCCGTTTCGGTTGGCGCAGCATTAATAGCAATTATCTACGCTTACATCAAGTACAAAAAGAATGGCCATGTGCCGATGGCGGATACAGAGGAACGTTCATTCTGGGCCAACTTGTCATACCACAAGTTTTATATCGATGAGCTGTATGATTTCATTATCCGCAAACCACTTGATGCACTTTCAGATTTTTGCTTTAAAGTGCTCGACCGTTCGGCAATTGATGGGCTGGTAAACGGGATAGGGCAGGCGCCGGTTGAAGCCAGCAAAGGTTTCCGCCTGTTGCAAACGGGTAATGTGGGCTTTTACATATTTATGATGGTGGCAGGTATTGTTGCCTTACTGATATATAGTTTTGTTAAATTATAACCTTAGCGTTTAAACATATAAAATGACGGTTAGCGTATTAATTTTTTTACCCGTAATTGCAGCCCTTGCTGTTTTATTCTTCAAAAATGAGACAGTAAAGCACGCCGCTTTATTTTTCTCTGTAGTTGAATTTGCTGTCGCGATATATTTCCTTACCAAATTTGTACCAGACTCTTCGGTACAGTTTGCGATAGACGTGCCATGGATATATAAATTGGGCATTTATTTCAATGCAGGGATCGATGGCATAAGTATGATCATGGTGCTGTTAACCACTTTACTTGTACCGATCATCATCCTGACGACTTATAAGCATACTTATAAAAACGCCCCGGCTTTTTATGCGCTGATCCTGTTTATGCAGGCAGGCATGCTGGTGGTTTTCACAGCATTAGACGGTTTCCTTTTCTATGTAGGCTGGGAAGCAGCATTGATCCCGATTTACTTTATCTGCGCCCTGTGGGGTGGCCAGGACCGTGTGCGCATCACACTTAAGTTTTTCATCTATACTTTTGCCGGTTCGTTGTTCATGCTCACAACTATTATTTACCTGTACCTGCAAACACCGGGCGGCTCTTATGATATTTCACAATTTTATGCATTGCATTTGGATAATGTAAGGCAAACATGGGTTTTCTGGGGCTTTTTCCTGGCATTTGCTATCAAGATCCCGGTATTTCCGTTCCATACATGGCAACCAGATACGTATACTACCGCACCATCTGCCGGTAGCATGATGTTATCAGGTATCATGCTGAAGATGGGGATCTATGGCATTCTTCGTTGGCTGATCCCCAACGCGCCGGGAGCGCTCTTTAACATTTCAGGCGGCCTCTTGCCCAACCTGGCAACCCTGGTGATGCTATTGGCGGTAATTGGCGTAGTATATGCAGCGCTAATTGCTTTCACGCAAAAAGAAGGAAAGCGTTTGGTAGCTTACTCATCCATATCACACGTGGGCCTGATCACTGCCGGGATTATCGGCTTTACCATACAGGGTATCCAGGGTGGCTTGATACAAATGCTTAGCCACGGTATTAACGTAGTAGGTATGTTCTTTGTATGGGATATCATCGCAAGGCGCATGAACACTACCGAGTTCAGCCAGCTTGGCGGTATTGCCAAAGTAGCGCCAAAATTCGCCACCGGCTTTTTGATCATATTGCTGGGTACTGTAGCGTTGCCGTTAACCAACGGGTTTATAGGCGAAGTAATGTTGTTGTATAGTGTTTTTACCACCGGTTTCTGGTACGGTTTGGTTGCCGGTCTTTCTGTCATATTCGGCGCAGTTTATATGCTGCGTATGTATAAGAAAGTAATGCAGGGCGAAACCAATGCGCTTACCGCCACTTTTACCGATGTTACCGGCTCTGAGCAGATTGCACTTGCTATTATATGTGCGCTGATACTGTTTATAGGGATCTATCCGCAGCCGATATTGCATATATCGCAGGCAGCTGCCGATAAATTATTACTGGTTGTGCAAAGTAAATTAATGCCTGGTTTAGGCCAGTATTAACAGGCCATATTTTTTTGAATTAAAGAATTAAAATGAATACGCTAATAGTTTTATCTGTTTTACCATTACTGCTCCTGTTTTTAGGCTTATATAAAGCGCAAAAAGCATTGCTGCCGGTAACCATTATCGGTTTGCTGGTTGCGCTGGGCCTTGCCGTTGCACAATGGACATCAACTGACGAAGCACAGCCTATTTATCATGGCATGATGTTGTTCAACAACTATTCTGTGGCTTTCTCCGGCATCACCATCGTTTCTACCATACTCATCCTTTTACTTTCAAGAGGTTATTTCGAGAAGATCAGCAGCCATGTTGCCGAATATTATGCCATCATACTGTTTTCGCTTGCAGGTATTGTAGTGATGGTATCCTATTATAACCTTACCATGTTATTTATCGGT
This sequence comes from Bacteroidota bacterium, assembly GCA_013289045.1. Lineage (GTDB taxonomy): Bacteria > Bacteroidota > Bacteroidia > Sphingobacteriales > Sphingobacteriaceae > Mucilaginibacter. The sequence goes on from JABDAU010000106.1 coordinate 3,714, forward strand.
CTGGAGATCATGTCGGTAAGTTTATATATCCTGGCAGGTATTAAAAAGACAGATTTCGCATCGAATGAAGCAGCGTTAAAATACTTCCTGATGGGCGCCTTTTCAACAGGCTTCCTGTTGTTCGGCATCACGCTGATCTATGGCGCTACAGGCTCATTCGGTTTGGAAGAGATCCGCAATTGGGTTATCGCAGGCCCGTCTACCGTTAGCCCGATGCTGGGTACAGGTATCCTGCTCATCATTGTGGGCCTTTGCTTTAAAGTGGGCGCTGCGCCATTTCATTTCTGGACTCCTGACGTTTACGAAGGTTCGCCCACGTTGATCACAGCTTACATGTCTACCGTCGTTAAAACGGCTAGCTTTGCGGCTTTCCTGCGTTTGTTTTATGAGTGCTTCCAGTCTGTATCCGAGTTTTGGGTACCGGCCCTGCTCATCATCACCATCATAACGTTATTTATCGGCAATATAACGGCGCTGTACCAGCAAAGCTTTAAACGTATGCTGGCATTCTCGAGCATATCACATGCGGGCTATTTATTGTTCGCAATCGTGGCATTAGGTGCAGCTTCGGCAAACGCAGTGTTCGTATATGCCACCGCATACTCTATAGCCTCTATCATCGCCTTTGGCGCATTGATCCTGGTTCAGCAGCAATCGGGCAGCGATAGCTTCGACAGCTTTAACGGTCTTGGCAAAAGAAACCCATTCCTGGCATTTGTACTTACAGTTGCCATGCTTTCATTAGCGGGTATACCGCTTACTGCAGGCTTCATCGGTAAGTTCTTTATGTTCACATCGGCATTGGCGCATTATAAAGTTTGGCTGGTAATATTGGCGGTAATAAACGCTATCATCAGTATATTCTACTATTTCCGCGTTATTATTGCCATGTATTTCAAGTCTGCCGAGGCGCAGGAAGTGCAGATCCCGGCTGCTTACAGCTTCGTTTTGGGCCTTTCTGCACTCATTACCATTGCTATTGGCGTGTATCCTACGCTCATCGCTTATCTCATTAAGTAATAAGTTAGTTACAAATTGATATAAAAATTTGTAACTTTATCTTATTGCATGGAAAATTTCTGGCAGCACCTACAAAATTTAACAGACGCGCAATCCATTATCAGTAAGGGGGGGTTCTTTCTTTTGCTGGTAGTTGTGTTTGCTGAGACCGGTTTGTTCTTTGGGTTTTTCCTGCCCGGTGACTACCTTTTATTCATGGCAGGCCTGCTTTGCGCCAGCGGAATGTTTGATGTGAATATATTTACGCTGATCATATCACTTATTGTAGCCGGTATTTTGGGCAACTATGCCGGGTACTTTTTTGGCCGCCGTACAGGTCCTTTACTCTTCAGTAAACACGAATCTTTCTTTTTTAAGAAACGCCACGTAGTAATGGCTGAGCAATTTTATGTGAAATATGGCGGGATGGCATTAATTTTAGGCAGATTTTTCCCTATTATTAGAACTTTTGCCCCTATCTTTGCAGGAGTTGTAAAGGTTGATATAAAGAAGTTTAGCCTGTACAACATTATCGGCAGCGTGGCATGGGTACTGGTGCTTTGTCTTTCAGGATATTTTCTGGGACGAAAATTCCCGGAAGTACGGCATTATGTACAATACATTGTATTAGGCTTTTTTGTGCTTACATCCGTCCCGCTGCTCATAGCTTATTTTAAAAAAAGAACAATTAAGCAATCTGCAGGTTAAAGCAGAATAATATACATCTATAATAATACATGAGTACTCAACATCCCTGGCACCAGGTTTCTCCCGGCGATAATATGCCTGAGATAGTTAACGCTATCATCGAAATTCCAAAAGGTTCAAAAGCGAAATACGAAATAGATAAAGAATCAGGCCTTTTAAAACTCGACCGCGTTCTATTCTCATCTGTAATGTACCCGGCCAATTATGGTTTTATACCCCAAACCTATTGCGACGACCATGACCCGCTGGATATACTGGTGCTGTGCTCTGTTGATGTTTTCCCGATGTCGATCATTGAAGCCAAAGTAGTGGGTGTGATGCATATGGTTGATAATGGCGAACAGGATGACAAGATCATCGCGGTAGCAAAAAACGATATGTCGGTAAATTATATTAACGACCTGAGCGAATTACCACCGCATGCCATGAAAGAGATCGTACGTTTTTTCCAGGATTATAAGAAACTGGAAGGCAAAAATGTTACGATAGAACATCTGCTGGGTATGCGCTATGCCCATAAAGTGATAACTGAAGGCCTCGACTTATATAAGTCGACTTTTCCTGTGTACCAATAATTAATTAATGGACCCTGCCGGAACGACCGTAAATGTTTTTTACCTTTTCCTGACCGCCTTTTTGGTGCTGCTTAACGGTTTCTTTACTGCCGCTGAGTTTGCGTTGGTTAGAGTGCGTGGCTCGCAGATAGAGCTAAAGATAAAAACCGGCAGCAGGGTAGCCAAAATTACCCGCAGCATTATGAATAACCTCGATGGTTATCTCGCTGCAACCCAATTGGGTATTACCATCGCTTCGTTAGGTCTGGGTATCATTGGTGAAGGTGTGTTTACCGATGTAATGCTGGTTGTGTTCAGGTCGTTTGGGGTTGTTATTACTTCAAGCTTTGTGATCACGCTTAGCCGTGTTATCGCGTTCCTGGTCATCACCATCCTTAGCATCGTATTCGGCGAGCTTGCCCCTAAAAATATTGCTATTCAGCGCTCGGTACGTACTGCACTGGCTATATCTACGCCGTTACGCCTGTTCTTTATTGTTTTCAGGCCGATCATCTGGATGCTGAACAAGTTTGCGGGTATGATACTCAAATTGCTTGGTATTAAAGCTTATGAAGGTGAAGCGCACCATAGTTCTGAAGAATTACAATTATTGCTCGACCAGGGCAAAGAAACCGGCGCAATCGACTCAAACGAGCACGAGCTGATCCAGAATGTCTTCGAGTTTAACGAGCGTGTAGTAAAAAATATCATGGTGCCGCGTACCAAAATTTATGGTATCGACATCAACTCAAGCAGGGAAGAATTGCTGGATATGATCATCACCGAAGGCTACTCGCGCATGCCGGTTTATGATGATACGATAGATAAAATTGTAGGCATTGTACATGCGAAAGACGTATTGCCGCTATTGGTGCGCCATATGGATATTGTGCTGAAGGATATCGTTCGCAAGCCATATTTCATCCCTGAAACCAAAAAGATAAACGACCTGATGGCCGAACTGCAGCAGAAACGCATTCAAATTGCCATTGTGCTGGATGAGTTTGGCGGTACTGCCGGTATGGTAACGCTGGAAGATATTGTTGAAGAACTGGTAGGCGAGATCCAGGATGAATACGATGAGGAGCGCCCGATTGTGGAAGTGGTAAATCCGCGCGAGTTTATTGTGAACGCATTGGCTTCTATCTACGACGTAAATACCCACTTACCGCACGACCTGCCCGAGGATGGCGACTATGATACCGTTTCAGGCTGGCTGGGCGATATATTTGGTAAGATACCAGATGTAGGCGAGCAAAAGGAATCTAACGGCTACAACATCACCGTCCTGAAAAAATCCGATCAAAACATTGAATCAGTAAAGCTTGAATTGCTGATAAGTGAGGAAGATGCTGTAGATTTACACTGAGAATAGAGTCAAGAATATAGAATCAATAGTCAAGATAGAAGAATGAGGGCATTTGATTTTTAGCTTGTCCTGACTCTTGCCTCTTGATTCCTGACTCTCAAAATGCAGCTATTCTACACACCCGATATCGAGCCTAATCATTCCCAATATTTTTTGAGTGAAGAGGAAAGCAAGCATGCCATAAAAGTGCTGCGTATGACTGTCGGTGAGCAATTACAGCTGATAGACGGCAAAGGCGGCCTGTACGAAGCCGAAATAACTGATGCTCATCCCAAACGAACCATCCTAAAGATCAATTCTGTAATTACGGAATGCGGCAAGCGTAACCATTATTTGCACATTGCCATCGCACCCACTAAAAATATGGAGCGGCTGGAATGGTTCCTTGAAAAAGCCACTGAGATCGGTATTGATGAGATTTCACTCATTATTTGCCAGCGTTCTGAACGTAAAGAGGCGAAGGCTGAACGTTTAAATAAGATCATCACCTCAGCTATAAAGCAATCGCTTAAAGCCTATCACCCGGTACTGAATGAGGCGGTAAGTTTCTCCGGCTTTTTATCAAAAGATTTTGACGGGCAGAAATTCATTGCGCATTGCATACCCGGCAATAAAGCCAATTTAAAGGACGTTATTGAACCACAAGGCCGATACCTGGTACTGATAGGCCCGGAAGGTGATTTCTCGCCTGCGGAGGTAGATGAGGCTTTGCAGCGCGGTTATAAAGCCATAACTTTAGGCGAAAGCAGGTTGCGCACCGAAACAGCTGCGCTTGAGGCATGCTTTGAAGCCAATTTTTTAAATAGATAAATGAAAAGTAAAAGATTGGGGCAAATTAAAGATCCCCTCTCGAGAGGGGGTGCGCAGACGGTGCGGCTGCAGGGGTGTGTTAATGAAGCAAATATGGCTTCAGGAAGAAGTCACAAAATCCCCCAACTTTTATTCTTCCGCACTCCTGTTATGTGCTACATAGCCTTGCTGGTAATCATTCTGTGTAGCAGCTTCAATCCGCCTACCTATAAAATGGCCAAGCTAAAATACAACGGCGGCGGCGATTGGTACGGCGACCGCACAGCCTTGCCCAACCTGATCAAATTCTGCAATGAAAACCTGCATACCAATTTCGAGGCGCAGGACGATATTGTGGAAGTGGGCAGCGCTGAGATCTTCAACTATCCTTTCATATTCATGACCGGCCACGGCAACGTGATCTTCTCCGACCAGGAAGCTAAAAACCTGCGCGCCTACCTGACCGGCGGCGGCTTTTTGCATATCTGCGACAATTACGGGCTCGATCAGTTCATCCGCCCGCAAATGAAAAAGGTTTTCCCGGAGTTGGATTTTGTAGAGTTACCGCTGAATTATCCCATCTATCACCAGAAATACGATTTCCCTAATGGCCTGCCTAAAGTGCATGAGCATGATGGTAAACGTGCGCAGGGTTTCGGGTTGATCTACAAAGGACGCCTGGTATGTTTTTATGACTATCAGTGCGACTTAGGCAATGGCTGGGAGGATTATGGCACTTACGCCGGCGACACGCAGGAAACGCGTATAAAAGCGCTAAAATTTGGCGCTAACATGATTCAGTATATCTTTACGCAATAAACCAACTCATTTAATAAATGTATAAGGTAAAAGTAAACGGTCAGTATGATTTTAATATCGATAAAGCGGGCGATGCGCTGTCGATAAATGGCCAGCCGGTAAATGCCGATATGAAGCAATTGAACAAATCTGCCTGGCATATCATAAACGACCTTAAATCATACAATGCAGAAGTAGTAAGCTTTAACCCGGCAGAGAAAACCGCCGAGATAAAAGTAAACAACACCGTTTACACCGTCACCGCCAAAGACCAATTCGATCTGCTGCTGGATAAATTAGGCATGAGCAATGCAGGCACCACCAAAGTAAGCGAATTGAAAGCCCCGATGCCCGGCATGGTGTTGAAAGTATTTGTAGCAGAAGGCGCCGAAGTAAAAAAAGGCGATAACCTGTTTGTGCTGGAAGCCATGAAAATGGAAAATATCATCAAATCTCCCGCCGATGTTTCGGTAAAAACTGTGAAGATCAAACCCGGCGATAAGGTGGAGAAGAACCAGGTGCTGTTGCAGTTTAATTAA
>JABDAU010000107.1 GCA_013289045.1 Bacteroidota bacterium
CGTGATCTGCCTGAAATCGCTATATTTTATTTTAAGGGTAATGGTGCGGCCTTTCAGGTTATTCTTTTCAAGGCGATTGTGGACGGTGACGGCGATCTTGTCCAACTCGGCTTCCATTTCATCTGTTTGCACCAAATCATAGGGGAAAGTATCTTCAGCGCCTACGGATTTTGTCTCACGGTCGGGCGTTACCTGGCGGTCGTCGATGCCGCGTACTATTTTATAATAGAAGCGGCCTGCCTTGCCAAAATGCTGTACCAATTCGTCTTCACTCAGTTGTTTGAGATCGAAACCGGTGAACAAGCCCATCTTTCGCATTTTATCCGCAGTAACTTTTCCCACACCGTGAAATTTCTCAACGGCCAGCTTTTCCATAAAAGATTCGATAGATGATGGGCCGATAAAGGTCAATCCATCCGGTTTATTAATATCCGAAGCGATCTTGGCGACAAATTTATTAATGGATACGCCGGCAGAAGCTGTGAGTTGCAGCTCATCTTTTATGGCCTGTTTTATTTGCTTTGCGATATCGATAGCGGAGCCGATGCCAAGTTTATCTACAGTAACATCCAGGTAAGCCTCATCCAGCGAGAGCGGTTCGATGAGATCGGTATAACGGCTGAAGATCTCGCGGATCTTTTGCGACGCCTCACGATAGGCCGGGAACCTTGGCCGGATAAATATAGCATGCGGGCAAAGCTGCTTAGCCTGTTTGGCCGGCATAGCCGAGCGTACGCCAAACTTCCGTGCTTCGTAACTGGCCGTTGCAACCACGCCTCCGCGCCCCTCCGGCGAACCACCCACAACCAGCGCCTTACCACGGTATTCCGGATTATCCCGCTGCTCCACCGATGCGTAGAATGCATCCATATCGATATGGATGATCTTACGGTATGCCTTTTCGGATGGTTCCATGTACAAATATAACTTGTACGAAGTAATCCTAATCTCTAACCTCAAATCTCTAATCACTAATAATTATCTTTGCCCACATGGAAACCATCACATGGCATGATTTTGAAAAGGTGGAGCTGCGTGCCGGGACGATATTGGAGGTAGCCGATTTCCCCGAAGCGCGTAAACCGGCCTTTAAAGTTAGGGTTGATTTCGGCGAGCATGGCATCAAATGGTCGAGCGCACAGATCACGAAGCATTATACTAAGGAAGAACTGGTAGGAAAGCAAATTGTCGGCGTGATCAATTTCCCAAAGAAACAGATCGCTACGTTCATGTCAGAGTTCCTGGTAACCGGCATGGCCGATGAAAATGGCGATATAGTATTAACCGCAATTGACAAACCCGTGCCAAACGGAAGTAAATTAATATGACACCAAATTTCACCGAATTGCTTTTAGGCCCGCATTTGATCGGCTTGCTATATATAATGATAGGCGCGCTGCAGCGGTACCTCCCGCCAAAGTCGCCAAACCGCTGGTATGGCTACCGCACCATTACCGCCAAAACCAACCAGCAAACGTGGGACGAGGCCAACCGTTATTCGGCTATTTTTATGATGCGGGCCGGCGCCATTGTATTGGTGGCAGGCTTTATTATATATGCCGGCACAACAATGATGCATTTTCAAGATACTACGCAGCAGATCATCGACTACACCATATTGTTCGGTGCAGCTATGGGCGTGGGTATATTATCTACCGTGGTAACGGAAAGGCATTTGTCGCGTACTTTTAAGAAATTGAATAAACCCAACAGGCAATCAGGATTTAGCAAACGCAAATGAGATACGTAACTTTCGGCGACGAACAGCCAACTATTTCGCCTGACGATTTCTATATGACAGAGGCGATCAAAGAGGCCAAACTGGCGCTCGCCGAGGATGAGATCCCCATCGGCGCCATAGTGGTTTGCCAGAATAAGATCATCGGCCGGGGCCATAACCTTACCGAACGTCTCACCGATGTATCGGCACATGCCGAAATGCAGGCCCTCACCGCAGCAGCCAACTTTATGGGCGGCAAATACCTAAAGGATTGTACCCTTTATGTAACGCTTGAACCCTGCGTAATGTGCGCAGGCGCTACCTACTGGTTTCAATTGGGTAAGATCGTTTTCGGCGCCTATGATACCAGGATGGGTTTCGGCAGGCTGAACCAGAAGATCACTCACCCAAAAACCATTATCACCGGCGGCATAAAAGAAAATGAATGCGCGGAATTGGTGAGGGAATTTTTTAAGAAAAAGAGGTAGAAACCAGGATTAAACGGATTTTTTTGATTTTCAGAATGTAAGGGCATAATTAGTGGTTTGATAGTATCATATATTTAATATACATCTGAGGAATCCTAAAAATCTGTTTAATCCTGGTTCAACAACAAATGACATTTAATTAGAACAAATCCTTTTCCCAACCATTATATTTGTCGCGGCACACTATCTTTTTAAACACACATAAAACTTACAATTATGGCATTTACACTACCGGCGTTACCTTACGCCCCCGACGCACTGGAACCGCATATCGACAAAGCCACCATGGAAATTCACCACGGCAAGCACCACCAGGCTTATGTAACCAACCTGAACAAGGCTTTGGAAGGCAAACCCGAGGCGGACAGCAGCATTGAAGACATCATAACGAATATTTCGAAATTCCCGCCTGCGGTACGCAACAACGGCGGCGGACATTATAATCACTCATTATTCTGGACATTGCTTTCAGGCAATGGCGGCGGCGAGCCAACCGGTGAGCTTGCTGATGCGATCAACAGCACATTCGGTTCGTTAGACGAATTGAAAACGCAGCTTTCAAACGCAGGCGCTACGCGTTTCGGTTCAGGCTGGGCATGGCTCATCGTTGCTGACGGCAAACTGGTTGTAACTTCAACCCCTAACCAGGATAACCCGCTGATGGACATTGCCGAAGTAAAAGGCACGCCAATCCTGGGCATCGACGTGTGGGAGCATGCATACTACCTGAAATACCAGAACCGCCGCCCGGACTACCTTGCTGCAATTTGGAATGTAGTAGACTGGAGCAAAGTAGCTGAATTATACGCTGCTGCGAAATAATAAATAATACGAATTACCACCACGTCATTGCGAGCGCAGCGTGGCAATCCTAAATATGCAGGTCTCAAAGGGACAGTTTAGGATTGCTTCGTTCCTCGCAATGACGCTTTTATAATAAACTGTTATGAAAGCGATCGTTCTTGAGGCGGCTGATAAGCCGTTAGCCTATAAAGACGTAGAAAAGCCTACGCTGCAACCTGGCGAGGCGCTGGTGCAAATAAAAGCTGCGGCGCTAAACCGCCGTGACTACTGGATAACGGTAGGCAAATATGCAGGCATAAAATACCCAACCATTTTAGGCTCTGACGGTGCAGGCATTGTTGCCGATGTAGGCAGCGATGCAGATAAGCATTGGATAGGCAAGGACGTGATCATTAACCCCGGTTATGGCTGGGGCGAGCATGACGATTATCAATCTGATGATTTTAAGATATTGGGTTTACCTGCCGATGGTACGCTGGCGGAATATGTAAAGGTTGGCGCTGAATTTTTGCATCCAAAACCAAACCATTTAACATGGGAACAGGCAGCTGCTATTCCATTAGGAGCACTCACCACTTACCGGGCATTGTTCACCAAAGGTAAAGCTAAAAAAGGCGATAAGGTACTGATAACCGGCGTTGGCGGTGGTACAGGCACATTTGCTTTGCAGTTTGCTGTAGCTGCGGGTTGCCAGGTGTTTGTGACCTCAGGCTCTGGTGAGAAAATTGAACGGGCAAGGCAATTAGGCGCTTCGGCTGGAGTGAATTATAAAGCACAGGATTGGGCCGAGCAATTGTTGCAATTATCGGGCGGTTTTGATGTGATCATCGACAGCGCTTTGGGCGAGGGTTTTGCCAAATTGCCGGAAATATGCCGCCCGGGTGCGCGCATCGTGATATTTGGCGGCACGGCTGGTAACATACCGGCGTTGAATGGCCGCAAGATCTTCTGGCGACAAATACAGATCATTGGTACGATGATGGGTAACGAGCATGATTTTAAAGGAATGCTTGAGTTGGTGAATGAGCATCAGATCATCCCGGTTATTGATGAGGTTTTCCCGTTGTCGCAGGCGAATGAGGCGGTAGCAAAAATGGAGAACTCATCACAATTTGGCAAGATCGTTATCACCGTTTAGCGGATGCTGCAGCTGAGGGTAGAAGCGATAAAATGGGAATTGCAGGATACTGCTACGTTCTACCTAAGCGAAATATCCGGCAAAAAGATTCATTACAAGGCCGGTCAGTTTATTACGCTGGTTTTTGATCATCATCATGAAGAGATCCGGCGGTCGTATTCTTTAAGTTCATCACCGGATGAGGAATTCCTGTCTATTACCATAAAGCGCATCCCTAACGGGGAAATTTCCCGCTTTATGCTCACCAAAATTAAGCCGGGCGATATTTTACATGCTGAAAAGCCGGCCGGCAGGTTTACGCTATCTGACTCATCCACCGGAAAAACGATCTTCCTGTTTGCTGCCGGCAGCGGTATCGTGCCGATATTCTCACAACTTAAATATACGCTGAATCGGGATGGCGAAAGCCGTTTCTTACTGATCTATAGCAACCGCGATGGTAATTCGATATTGTTTGATGCGGCATTGCATGAATTGGCCGGGAGAAGCGCAGGCAGGTTAACTATCATCAACTTATTAAGCGGTGATGCCGACCGGCTCACCAATTATAAGGTGGAACAGTTGGTAAAGCAATACGCCGAAAACCCGGCTGATTCGGAATTTTACCTCTGCGGCCCATTCGATTATATGCGGATGATCCGGCTCACGCTGCTATACATGGGGATTGAGCCACAGCAGATACGCAAGGAGAATTTTGTACTGGATACGATTGCTATACCCGCAAGCCCGGTGAATTTCCCGCCGAAAACAGTACGTATTCATTTTGGTAACGAAACCTACGACCTGGTTACGGGCGAAAATCAATCCATATTACAGGCTGCTTTGCAAAATGGCATTAAACTGCCTTACAGTTGCCGGCAGGGGATATGCTCTGCCTGTACTGCGGTTTGCAAAAGCGGCAAGGTGGTAATGACCAAAAATGATGTACTTACAGATGCTGACCTGGCTGCAGGGTTGGTGCTTACCTGCACCGGGCATGCGGTGGGTGATGGTGTGGTGATAGAGGTATGAGTTTAAATTGAGCGCTGTCAGTCTGAGGCACTCGAAGACTTGGCGGGCAAAGGCCTTTACGCTCACCCTTCACTTCGACAAGCTCAGTACAGGCTCAGCCTCAGGGTGACAACCATTATTTAATATCGATGATCTCGTCCAAACTGACGTATTTAGCAGTACCATCTTCTTCCTGGCTCAACATTTTATCCATCATGGTTTTATATTCATCGCTCAATTCGAGATTTAGATGATGTTGATGGATTAAGTCTTCGTATTCGGCAATAGGAACGATCACTGCCGTTTTTTCGCCTTTATCGTTGGTGACAAATTGTGTAGCCATAATTAAGTTTACAAATTATTCACTTATCGCAGTATCGCCCGGTTCTCTTCTTTTTTTCTCTATATAATTTACGATCCAATCGCTGCTTGTGGTCATGAAAATACCAATAGCTGTTTTTATAAGATGATAAACTAAATAGGTTGACGTTGGATCTTTCGTAAACCCATTATATTCTGCGGATTTTTGTAAGCATCTGAGCAGTTCCTGGCAAGCCGCGGGTAGGCTGTCTATTAAGGTTAGTCCGCCTATTACAATAATGGCGATCTTTAAAACGATAGCGCGGGGCATATCAAAACCCAGTTTCTCCTCGATAATGCCTTTATTTAGCTTCAATTTATCAATGATCTGATCTGTTTTAAACAAGCACGCCCATAGTATCAAACCAAAAAGCCCCAGTAGCAATAGAATATAAGCTACTGCAAATATTCCCCCTGTACCGAAATCATGACCGGAAGATTCAAAGGAAAACATTGCGGTGGAACTAATAAATGAAGGAAAGGCAACCAGGGCCTGCATAATGGTATATATACCAAGTGTCCTTATAAGTATCGTCCAAAAAGATCTTGCTGACATGTGATAAGTGATTGATAGTATAAATTTATAAAAATTCCACAAAAACAAAAATGCCATGCGGATCACCCGGCATGGCATTTATATATAATGAATTAATCGGGTTAGCTTTTTGCTTTATCCAGTACCATTTGGTTCAATCTTTCGTATTCGTCGTCTTTGGCATCTTTTGAAAGTTGGATGCCACGTTCGGCTGCTTTTATAGCGCCTTCTTTATCGCCCATTTTCAGGCGTACGCGGGCTTCCCAAACTACAAAATAAGGTGCTTTAGGGTCGGTAGCTTCACCGGCCAATGCCCATTCCAGGGCTTTTTTCATGTCCTTGTCGTTTTCGTAGTAATATTGGATCGCGCCGAAGTAATAATTCCCTTTTTTATCTCCACTTGTTAGGGTGTCGATATTGGCCATTATTTTGGCATCGTCATCAGATTTAAATTGCACCGGCACTATTGTATGTTCCCAAAGCAGGTCAAGCTCAGCCGATTTGGTAGTAACATCCATAAATGCCATAGTGAAAGTTTCAAAGTTGTCGGGCACATTCATTGGCTTTACTGTGAAGCGTACAACATCGTCAGACTGCTTGTAGGTGTAAGCGCCCCATTGTTTCCAGGTTTTGTTAATGATGATGGTCCATTCGTCTTTGCCGGGGATAGTGAACAGGCCATATTTACCGGCAGGTACTTTGTTGCCTTCGATGATCACATCTTCGCTAAACTCTATAACGCTGGCAGTATTAGCGCCTGTGCGCCATACTTCGCCGTAAGGCTGCAGGCCACCAAAAATTTTGCGGCCCTTAACATTTGGTCTTGAATAAGTGAGGGTGATCTTACCCAGGCCAAGATCCTGGATAATGGTTTGCGTAGTACTTGCGCCCGGAATTCGCGGTTGTGCATAGCCGAAAGCCGCACAAGCTACCAGCATAGCAGTTAGGTAAAGAAACTTTTTCATAATGTGTTTTATGTGGATTTAGTAAGTGACTGCTGTTTGGACAATGCCATCAACGGATTGTTACAGACGGGATTAAAAAATAAAAAGCCGCCCAGACTTGCTCCGGGCGACTTTCAACCTAAACCTTATCACAATTAAACTGGCAAGGATGCCAGTTCATGCATTATCTAACAATTATTATACCAAAAATTTTGTTCTACACTTTTATGTGTATTGGGCTGAAATAAAGCTATTTAATTTTTTTCATGATGGCAGTATGTGTAGACATTGTGTGCAAGTGTATACTTTTACAACTTTGTCTGTTCACTTGTTTGCACACTGTCCAGCATTTTGTTGTTTGCTTTTCTGCGCAGGTAACCATCAAACAGGTACAGCGCCAGCACAACGTCAAAAAACACGAAAACCTGCATAGCTGGGCCTGATACCAAACCTTTGAGCTGTAACAATGCTGATGAAGGAATATGCACATCGGATGTTCCTGCCGACCAATGGATGTTGGACAATGCAAATATCAATATGGCGGATATGGTAAATACAAAAAAGAACCCGATCCCTTTTATAATACGCTTGTTGATGGCGGCCTTAAGCGGTTGCTGTGCGTTTTCGGTGCGGATGGTTTCCATCACGTTATAAGTGAAGGCCATCGGCGGCTCGTCCAGTTCGATTGCCGAAAATTCTGCATTCAGTTGCAGCAGTTCCTCGTATTTACGGCGGTATAGCTCGTCCTGCTCAATAAGCAGGGTAATGGCCTGTTGCTCTTCCGGCGTGCAGGAGCCGTCGATGTAATCCCAAAGTTTTTCTTCCATGCTGCTCATATCAATTCATTTACTTCGTTTTTTAGCAGGCGTTCCAGCTTTTCTTTCAAACGCTGGCGCGCCCTGAATAGTTTTACCTTTACAGTATTGGGGTCTATCCCCATTGTTTGGCCTATTTCCTCAAGCGATTGCTCGCCTTTATAAAACAGGGTAATGATGGTTGCATCGTCAGGCAATAATTGCGTTATGGCCTGGTTAAGGTAATATGACCTCGATTTAGTTTCCGCATCATTGGCATCATAATAACCTCCCTGGTTTTCCAGTTGAATATAAGTGTTTTCATCATCAATGGAATCCGTATCCACCCGCTTCTTTCTCAAAAACGTCATGGCGGTAGTGTAAACAATGCTGTACAGCCATGTGGTGAATTTCGAATTCCGCTGAAAACTGCCTAACGAGCGGTATGCCTTTATAAAACAATCCTGCGCAATCTCTTCGGCATCCTCCCTGGTTTTGGCAAAACGCATAGCCAGGGTAAACACGAACCGCTGGTGCCGCTTCACCAGGTCGGCATAAGCCGATTGGTCGCCCGCCAGGGTGTGTTCTATTAGTTCGATATCCGAAAGCTTGCTTTGCATTGTTATAGCTCTCTGACGCCATGGATGCCGATGAGGTTACAGGGAGAATTAAAATTAGCAATAAAAATCGCTGCCTGCAGATTTAATAAATTAAAAAGGGCAAACCTAAACAGGCTTGCCCTTTGCATTCGGATTATACAGGTAAATGCAGGTATCGGCTGTTATTTGATCTTATAGCAACTTTCGGAAACAGACCAGCGGCGGCTTGAGCCGTAAAAATTATGCTTGTAATAAATATAGCCTACAGATACGCTTTGCAATATGCGCTGCGTAATTACCCCAGTGGTGTTGCTTAATACATACACGCCGGTGGTATTGGTATTGGCCATTTTACCTTTGCAATTGCTGCTGAATTGTATGGTTGTAAAATCTGCAGTCTGGCTTTGTACCCAAAATTTGTTTACAGTTTTCATATCACCAACTACCGTGGTATCTCCCCAGGTAAAGTTTTTGTCTAACTGTCCCTGCAGCAAAAAGTCGGAGATGATGCCGAACCTGTTGCCGATAGCATACTGTTCGTTAGCTATGCCGGTAAATGCAAGCAGGGTGTCATTTGCAAGCTTTACAGAAGGCGGGGCCACATCGGCAATCATGCCGCCTCTGTCTATACCTACCGCTATTGGTTTATCAATCATGTAATCAAGGCCTTTAGCCAATAATGAAGTATTATCAATTGGTGCGCTCGAATCAAACTGCATGTGTTTATCATCAACATCTAACGAGCTGGTGATCTTTTTTGTAGTTACGGTAAAGGTAAACCCGTTATTGCTAACGTCGCTTACATCATATGCTTTTGCTACTAAAGAGCTTGAATTTATGTGCACCTGGCTTTTGCCCATTTGTATAATGCAGGAT